>JBOGKX010000012.1:0-95603 GCA_050746125.1 Terriglobales bacterium
CTACCGATCGGCGATCCGCAGGAGATACACACATGACGCACCCCGAATTCATCGTCGCGGCCTACGCTCAAGCCCAGGCTTCGGGGCACATTTGGCCGGCGTTTGCGGCTTGCGAGGCGGCTGAAGAGTCAGCCTACGGCACGAGTCGCCTGGCCGTCGAGGCCAACAACTTGTTCGGATTGAAGAGCGGTCGATTTACGACCGGGCTGCCAACCATCGAAATGCATACCCACGAATGGGAGCACGGCGAAATGGTGGCTACCGTCGCGGTTTGGCCGAAGTTCGAAACGTGGGCGCAGGCCTTCGACTATAGGATGCGCGTGCTTCGCGGCTTGGCTCCGTTCTACCCCAACTACTCGGCCGCCTTGTCCGCCAAAACCGGCGAGGATTATGTCATCGCTGTCTCCAAGACGTGGAGCACTGATCCCCGTCGAGCCAGCAACGTCCTCAGCATCTATCGTGTGTATACCGACTGCTTCACGGAGCCCACTCCGGCCGCGCAATAACATGAACCACCAACCCCTGCTCCACGCGCTGTACGCGATGCTGGAAGAGACGATCGCCGGCTCACCCGAGTCTCTGAGTATCGCCGACCGCATCGCCGAATGTCTAGGCACCGACGATCCGGAGCCCGCACCGCTAACGGACGCCGAATTCGACGCGGCGCAGCGAGCTGACCAGCGGCTCCGCGCTACGGACCCCGAGACCGCCGATGCGATTTGGGATTATATCAGGACCGCGATATATATCCACCTGAACGCGGAAGATGCCGCGGTATTCATGGCGGCGCTGCAGTCGCCGCCTAAGGTCAATCCTCGTCTGCGGGAGTTTCTCTCTCGCAAAGCGCCTTGGGAGTGACCGTCGCGAATTCGCGTCCATCCTGCTCGACTATCAGCTTGACCCCAATCGCGCCCTCGATTTTTGCAAGGGCTGCCCGCCCCCAACGTATCGCATCTTCGATAATGATCTCGTCATCCTCGCCGTATAGCAGATGAGGGGGCGCGATCTGGCTCGTGGTGGGAGAGCCAGCGATCGTGTAGACGAGAAATGCCTGGTACTCACGGGGCATGACTCAGCCGAGTATAGCGCTGGCCTGGTCCCCCGTCACGGGGCTTTTTGTTGGTCACGAAAAGCGAAAATAAGGCGAAAATGCGTGACACGGCTTTCCGCTTTCATGACACGGTTTCGCGTTCCGGGGGGTGTGCAAGACTACGCAAGGTTACGCAACGTACAATTTACTACTTCGGTACCCCCAGCGCATGTCATTGTTTCTACTCGTAAATCGTTGATGTTAACGGGTTTGATACCGGGCACAAAAAGTGCCAAAAAAATAAAAAAAGCAACTTGCTTTTCCCTGCCAGAGTTCCTGCTTCCGTATGAGCCAGGAACTCAGGTCGGCGATGCGTTTCCTTTGGAGGCGTCCCGGACGCCTGCGCGGCGGACTGGCGGCAGGCTTCCGCGCGCAGGGTTGTTTGGGCCTGCCGCGCTTGCGAGTCGCCCCGCCATCGGTCGAGGAAGTCCAGTTGCGCCGCCTGGACTGGCACGGCAAGGTGATTTATGACGTGGGAGCCAATGTCGGCGTCTTCAGCCTGTTTTTTGCCCGCGAGAGCGGCGATAAGGGAGAAGTGATCGCCTTCGAACCGGTGGCGTCGAACTATCGCGTCCTATGCAAGAATCTGCGCCTGAATGGCATCGCCAACGTGCGCGCGATTCCGCTGGCGCTCGGCGCGCGCGCGGAGACGCGGCCCGTTTACCGCACCGCCGGCGAGAGCGGCACCGCCTCCGTCATGTTTTCCAGCGCTTTGGATTCCCGCTACCGGCAGGGCGAGGAGGTGCGGGTCGAACCACTTGACCAAGCGGTGGGCGAACACGATTTGCCGGCGCCGCACTTCATCAAGATCGACGTCGAAGGGGCGGAAGCGGAGGTGCTGGCGGGGGCCGAGCGGTTGCTCGCGGCAACGCGGCCGGACCTTTGGATCGAACTGCACGGCACGGGCGTAATCCAGAAAGCCGACAATGCTCGCCTCGTAGCGCATGCACTCTTCGCGCTGGGCTACCAAATCTTTCACGTCGAGACGGCGACCGAGGTGCCCTACCGAGGGGCGCCGCCCGGCACGGGCCATATCTTCTGCCGCCAGCGCAGCGCAGGCGCGGCCGCCCGCGCGGCTGGTGTCTGAACCTGATTTGGGTCTGTCAGCCGTTGCCGGGATGGCGGTCCAGGCCGTCCCCTTGGGTGCCGTTTACCCCCCTCTTTTTCGGGCCGGACCCGGAAGGCGTGCCGGGCAGCTTGCCGCCCCAGTTTCCCATCGTAAATGTCTGGTATAATTGAGTTTATCCCATGCCCGACGATCCGATCACCCCCCCGCTGCCGCTCTCCGGCGATGGCGCCGACGGCAGCAAGAATCTGCTCCCGATCAACATCGAAGACGAGATGCGGCGGTCCTACTTGGACTACGCCATGTCGGTGATCATCGGGCGTGCGTTGCCCGACGCGCGCGACGGGCTGAAGCCGGTGCATCGCCGCATCCTCTACGCGATGTTTCGCGAGGGCTTGCTCTCGAACCGGAAGTACTCGAAATGCGCGGGCGTAGTGGGCGAAGTGCTGAAGAAGTACCATCCGCACGGCGATGCGGCCGTCTATGACGCGCTGGTGCGCATGGCGCAGGACTTCAACATGCACTACCCCTTGATCGACGGACAGGGGAACTTCGGTTCGGTGGATGGCGATCCTCCCGCCGCTTACCGTTACACCGAAGCGCGGCTATCGCGCATTGCCGAGGAGATGCTGGCCGACATCGACCGCGACACGGTGGATTTCGTGCCGAACTTCGACGAAGCCACCGAAGAGCCTACGGTGCTGCCGACGCGCACCCCCAACTTGCTCATCAACGGCGCGGACGGCATCGCTGTCGGCATGGCGACGAAGATTCCGCCCCACAATCTCACGGAAATCGTCGATGCCTGCCTCGAGCTGCTGCAAAATCCGCGCGCGCAGCTGGCCGAGTTGCTGAAGCACGTCAAAGGGCCCGATTTTCCCACCGGTGGGATTCTCTACGGCAAGTCAGGAATCGTCGAGGCCTACCAGCGCGGCCGGGGCTCGTTCATCATTCGCGCCAAAGCCGGCGTGGAGGCGATCAACAAGGACCGCCGCGCCATCGTCATCACGGAAATTCCCTACCAAGTCAACAAGGCCAAGCTGATCGAGCGCATCGCCGAACTGGTGCAAGAGAAGAAGGTCGAGGGCATCAGCGACATTCGCGACGAAAGCGACCGCGATGGCATGCGCATCGTGCTCGAACTGAAGCGTGGCGAGCAAGCCGAGATCATACTCAACCAGCTCTACAAGCACACCAATCTACAAACCAGCTTCGGCATGATCCTGCTGGCGGTAATCAACGGGCAGCCACGCGAGATGGGGCTGGTCGAGGCCATCCGCCGCTTCCTCGATCATCGCGTCGAAGTAGTGCGCCGGCGCACCGCCTTCGACCTCGCCCGGGCCCGCGACCGCGAGCACATTTTACAGGGCTACAAGATCGCCCTCGATCACATCGACGCGGTGATCAAGCTGATCCGCGCTTCGGCTTCGCCGCGCGAGGCGCGGGAGGGCTTGGTCGCCAGCTTCGCCCTGACGGAAAAGCAGGCGCAGGCCATCTTGGACCTGCAACTCCACCGCCTGACCTCGATGGAGCGGCAGAAGATCCTGGATGAATTGGAGGAGATTCGCGGCCGCATCGCGGAACTGGAGTCCATTCTGGCCAGCGACAAGAAGCTGCGCGGTGTCATCGCCGACGAGCTGCGGGAAGTGCGCAAGGAATATGGCGGCGAGAAGGATCCGCGGCGCACCGAGCTGCAAGACCAGGTGGACGAGATCCAGCTCGAGGATTTGATTCAAGAGGAGGCGGTGGCCATCACCGTCACCCACTCCGGCTATCTGAAGCGCACCCCCATCGCCACCTACCGGCAGCAGCGGCGGGGCGGCTCGGGCCGCATCGGAGCCGGCACGCGCGGCGAGGACTTCGTGGCTCGCCTCTTCGTATGCTCCACGCACAGTTACATCCTGATCTTCACCGACAAGGGGCGCGTGTACTGGCTGAAGGTCTATGAGATTCCCGACGCCGCCGCCAACGCCAAGGGCAAGTCGGTGAACAGCCTGGTGGCGATGCAGACGGGCGAGGTCGTGAAGGCCATCCTGCCGGTGAAGGATTTGGAGAGCGAAAACGAGTTCATCGTCATGGTGAGCCGGCTAGGCGTGATTAAAAAGACGGCCGTCAAGGAGTTCTCGAACCCGCGCAGCGGCGGGATCATCGCCATGAGCGTCGAGAACGGCGACGAGCTGGTTAATGCCGGCCTCAGCGATGGCGCGCGGCATATCTTCTTGGCCTCGCGCCATGGCAAGAGCATCCGTTTCAACGAAGACGACGTGCGCGCGATGGGCCGGCCGGCACACGGGGTGCGCGGCATGTCGCTCGAGAAAGGCGACGCCATCGTGGGCATGGAAGTGGCCCACGACGAAAAGCAGCTCATCCTCAGCGTCACCGCCAACGGCTACGGCAAGCGCACTGCCCTGAGCGAGTACCGGCGGCAATCGCGCGGCGGCAGCGGCGTCATCAACGTCAAGACCACGGAACGCAATGGCGAGGTAGTGGCGGTGATGGCGGTGGGCGAAACCACGGAGATCATGGTGATCAGCCAGCAGGGCAAGATCATCCGCGTTGGCAGCGGGGAGATTCGCGAGGCGGGCCGCGCCACCCAAGGCGTTCGCCTGCTGCGCATGGACGAGGGCGACCGCGTGGCCGCGGCCTCGGTGATTCCGGCCGAAGAGGCAGCCGCCGAGCAGCCGGCCCTGGTGCAGTAGGCGGCATCCCTATACTGAAAGCTTGACGCCCGACCTGCCTCCCTCGACTGCCGATTCCGCGCCTTCGCCGCCGGCGCCTCCCTCCAGCGACCCTGCCTGGCGCGGACTCGACGTGGCGCTGATCCTGGTCGTGACCGGGCTAGCGCTGATTTTGGCGCTGCTGCTCGGCTTGGTGCTGCTGGCCGTGGTCGGCCACGCCGGTCTGGGCGGCCTGGCCGGATTGCAGCCGTTGGTGGATATCCGCTTCTTGCTGGCGGTGCAGACGGCGGCCTTGGCGGCCGGCTTCATCTTTGCCTGGCGCTGGATCGAGACGCTGTACCATGCCGCGTTCTGGCGTGCCATCCACTGGCGCAAGGTACCGGCGCGCTGGGTGGGCGGCGCCGTCGTCGCCGGCATCCTGCTCTCGCTGTTGCTGCAAGCCCTCGAGCACTATCTGCCGATTCCCAAGCAGTTGCCGATCGACAAGCTGTTCAATCCGCGCACGGCTTGGCTGGTGACGATCTATGGCGTGGCCGTGGCCCCCTTCTTCGAGGAGTTCGTCTTCCGCGGCCTTATCTACCCCAGTCTGCGGCGCAGCTTCGCCGAGGGCATGTCGCGGCTGCAAGCACGCGCCTGGCGCCCGTTCCTCTGGGCGGGGGCGGCGGCCGGCGCCCTGATCGCCGGCCTGGTGTGGGTACGCGACGTGTTCTTGCAGATGCCCTTCGGTCGCGCCGAAGCCGGATTCTGCGTGGCGGTCGCGTGCGGGTTATTCGCAGCCCCCATCCTGGACGGCGTGGCCTCGATCTTTCGCTTGCTGGCGCGGCTGCGGCAGGCGGAGGTTCTCGCGGTGCTGGCGACCGGCATTCTCTTCGGCCTGGCGCACAGCAGCCAATTGGCGAACGCGCTGGTTCCGGTGGCGTTGATTTCGCTAGTGGGCATCGTGCTGACCGCGGTGCGCGCCGCCAGCGGCTCTGTGCTAGCGAGCTGGATTCTGCACTGCGTCTATAATGGGACGCTCTTCGTGCTGCTTTTCATCGGCACGCGGGGCTTTCACGATTTTCACAAGTTGATTCACTGATCCGCGTGCCCGCCCCTCGCTCCGATTCCGGACCCAGCCCGCGCGCTGAAGCGCGCCAGGAGCTGCTCGGCCTGCTGGCCGAGAAATCCTTCCGCTTAGGAAACTTTCGCCTCTCCTCCGGCGGGGTTAGCGATTATTACATCGATTGCCGCCTCACCACGCTGGACGCGCGCGGCGCCTTGCTCACCGGCCGGCTGTTTCTCGGCGCGCTGCGCGGCGGCGCCGCGGTCGAAGCGGTGGGCGGGCTGACGCTCGGCGCCGATCCCATCGTGGTCGCCGTGGCCGTGGCAAGCGCGCTCGAGCCGCCGCCGATCGGCGCATTCATCGTGCGCAAGCAAGAAAAAGCCCATGGCACCGGCCAGCGCATCGAGGGTGCGGTGCGGCCCGGATTGCCGGTAGCCATTCTCGACGACGTCTGCACGACCGCGGCCTCGACCGTGCAAGCGATCGAGGCGGCCTGGCAGGCGGATCTGGACGTGCGCCGCGTGCTGTGCCTGGTGGAGCGAGAAGAGGCGGGCGGGCGCGCGCGGCTGGAGGAGTTTTGGCGCGGCCGAACCGGCCAGAGCTGCCCTTTCACCGCCCTCTTCACCGCCGCCCAGGTGCGAGAGCGCCACTTGGCGCAGGCGGGGCGGCGGCCGGCATGATCCCGACGCTCGAATGGACAGCGGACGGCGTCCGCCTGCTCGATCAGAAGCTGCTACCGGGGCGGGTGGAGTACCGCCTCTGCCGCGATCATGGCGACGTCGCCGAGGCGATTCGCGACATGACGATTCGCGGCGCGCCGGCGATCGGCGTGGCGGCGGCGATGGGGGTGGCGCTGGGGGTGAAGCGGTCTAGCGCGCGTTCCGTCGCGGCGCTGCGTGCCGAGTTCGACGACATTGTCGCGCAGTTGGCGGCGACCCGCCCCACGGCGGTGAACTTGTTCTGGGCGTTGGAGCGGATGCGGCGCAAGTTCGAGACGGCGGCCGCGACCGGCGGCGTCGAGGAAACGCGCGCCGCGCTCGAGCAAGAGGCGCTGCGCATCTACGCCGAAGACATCGCCGTCAATCAAGCCATTGGCCGCCATGGCGCGGGGCTGATGCCCGCCGCCGGCCGCGTGCTGACGCATTGCAACGCCGGCGCCCTGGCCACCGCCGGCTACGGTACGGCGCTGGGCGTGATCCGCGCCGCCATCGCGGCCGGGAAGCAATTGCAGGTGCTCGCGGATGAGACGCGACCTTACCTGCAAGGCGCCCGGCTCACCGCCTGGGAGTTGCAGATGGACGGCATTCCCACCACGGTGATCACCGACAACATGGCCGGCCACTTCTTGCGCACCGGCGGGATCGGGGCGGTGGTGGTGGGCGCCGATCGCATTGCCGCCAATGGCGACGTGGCAAACAAGATCGGCACCTATTCGGTGGCCGTGCTGGCGAAGGAAAACGGGGTGCCGTTTTATGTAGCGGCGCCGCTCTCGACGCTGGATCCGACTCTCGCCAGCGGCGACGAGATCCCGATCGAGCAGCGTGCGGCGCAAGAAGTGACCGAAATCCAGGGCGTGACGATCGTGCCGAAGGGCGTTGCCGTGGCCAACCCCGCCTTCGACGTGACGCCGCATCGGTACGTGACCGCGATCATCACCGAAGCCGGCGTGGCGACGCCGCCCTTTGATGCATCGTTGGCGCGCTTGCGCGCCGCGGCCGGGGCCGCCGGCCCCTAGCCGGCGCGAGGCGGCGGCGCCGCTGCCATGGAAAACTTGCGCTCTATTTTGCACGCGGCCCAGCAGCAGCTCGAAACCGCCGACCTGCCCTCGGCGCGCACCGATGCCGAGCTGCTGCTGCTGGCGGTGCTGGGACGCGAGCGCGCCTACCTGTACGCCCATCCCGAAGCGGAGCCGAGCGAAGACGAACGGCGCGAGTACGCGCGGCTGATCGCCGCCCGCGCCGCCGGCCAGCCGGTACAGTACTTGACCGGCCGCCAGGAGTTTTACGGGCGCGAGTTTCGCGTCACGCCGGCGGTGCTGATTCCTCGCCCGGAAACCGAGCTGCTCGTCGCGGCGGCGCTCGAAAAGCTTCCTTCCGGGGCCAACGCGCAGGTCTTGGACGCCGGAACCGGCTCCGGCGCCATCGCCGCGACCCTGGCGCTGGAGCGGCCGGCGGCGCGGGTGGTGGCGCTCGACCGCTCCTGGGCGGCCCTGGCGGTGGCGCGCGGCAACGCGGCGCGCTGGAACGCGCGCGCCGCGTTCGTCGCCGCCGACTGGCTGGCGCCGCTGCGCGCCGGCGTTTTGGACATGATCGTTTCCAACCCTCCCTACGTGGCCGACAACGAGCTGCCGGAATTGGCGCGGGAGGTGCGCGAGTTCGAGCCGCGGGAAGCGCTGGTCGCCGGCCCCAGCGGCCTGGAGTCTTATCGAACGCTATTACCGCAGGCGCGGCGCGCGCTGCGGCCGGGCGGCTGGCTCATACTGGAGATCGGTTACCGTGCCGGCGCGGCGATGCGCGCTATGTTGGCCGACTGGCAAGAGGTCGAGTTGCGCCGCGATTGGCAAGGCTGGGAGAGGATAGCCCTGGCTCGACGTCCCTAAGCGCGGGCGCTGATCGCAACGCCATGTCGGAAGAAGCCCTGGCTTACCAGATCGCCGCCACGCTGCGCAACGCCGGCTTTCAGGCTTTCGAGGCGGGCGGCTCGGTTCGCGACCGCCTGCTGGGCTTGCCCGCCAGCGACTACACCATCGCCACCGACGCTCATCCCGAAACGGTGATGCGCATGTTTCCCCGCCACTCGGCGGTGGGCGCCCAATTCGGCGTGGTGCTGGTGCGCGACGAAAGCGGCGACGAAATCGAAGTGGCCACGTTTCGCGCCGACGTGGGCTATAGCGATGGCCGCCATCCCGACGCGGTGCGCTACACCGGCGATGCGCGAGAAGATGTACGGCGCCGCGACTTCACCATCAACGGCATGCTGCGCGATCCGGTGAGCGGCGAAGTCTTGGATTTTGTCGGCGGGCGCGAGGATTTGAGCCGGCGATTGGTGCGCGCCATCGGCGATCCGCGGCAGCGCGTCGCCGAGGACTGGCTGCGCATGTTGCGGGCGGTGCGCTTCGCCGCCCGGCTGGGCTTCGCCATCGACGCGGAGACGATGGCGGCGATACGCGGTCAAGCCGCCGCGCTCCGAGACGTCAGCGCCGAGCGGGTGCGGGACGAGCTGCTGAAAATGCTCACCGAGGGCCGCGCCCGCCGCGTTTTCGAGCTGCTCGACGAACTCGGCTTGCTGGCGGAGATTCTGCCCAGCGTGGCGAGGATGAAAGGCGTCGAGCAGCCGCCCGAGTTCCATCCCGAGGGCGACGTATGGACGCACACGCTGATGATGCTGGAGGCGCTGGCCGCCGGCTGCGCGCCCGAACTCGCGCTCGGCGTGCTGCTCCATGACGTCGGCAAGCCGCCCACCTTCCGCCGCGCCGCGGATCGCATCCGCTTCGACAACCACGCCGGCATCGGCGCCGTCATGGCCGCGGAGGTGGCGCAACGCCTCCGCCTGTCGCGCCAGCAGGGCGAGCAAGTGGCGGCCTTGGTCGCCAACCACATGCGGTTCATCGACGCGCAGCGCATGCGGCCCAGCACGCTGAAGCGGTTCCTGCGGCTGCCGCGCTTCGATGAGCACCTGGAACTGCATCGCCTCGATTGCGCCATGAGTCACGGCGACCTGAGCACGTACGAGTTCGTCCGCTGGCAACGCGAAGCCACTCCGCCGGAGTCGATTCGGCCGGCCCGCTTGGTGGATGGTGAGGACTTGAAAGCGCTAGGCTATGCGCCGGGGCCGCGTTTTCGCGAAATCCTGACTGCCATCGAGGATGCGCAGCTGGAAGGCGACATCGCGACGCGCGACGAGGCCTTGGCGCTGGTCGCCAAGCGCTTCCCCCGGTAAGGAGAAGAGTGGACGACGAATCACAGGCGGCGGGCAGCATAGCGGCAGAGGGCGGCCCACGCGGCGGGACGGCTCACGGTGGCGGGCGGCGGCGGGCAGCAATTGCGGCAATGCTGGCGGCGGCGCTGGCCGCACTGGCGTTCTTAACCTACGCGCGCGGGCTGGGCAGCATCGGCCTGGTCGGACCCGACGAGCCGCGCTACGCCGAGATCGCCGCCGCCATGGCGGTGCGCCACGATTACATCACTCCCCGCTTGCTCGGCCAGGGGTGGTTCGAAAAGCCGGTGCTCTATTACTGGCTGGCGGCCGCCAGCTTTCATGCCGCCGGCATGAGCGACGCGAGCGCCCGTCTTCCCAACGCCTTGCTGGGGCTGCTGCTAGTGCTGGCGCTGGCGCTCTTTTTGGCGCGCGTGCGTGGCTGGCGGGCGGCCGCGCTGGGCGCCATGCTGGCGGCCAGCGCCGCTTTCCTCTTCGGTTTCGCCCGCGCCGCGGCCACCGACCTGCCGCTCGCCGCCACGCTGAGCTTTGCGCTGTTGGCGTTGTTCCTCTGGCTGCGCGAGCGGCATCGCGGCTGGCTGTGGCTAGCCGCGGCTTGCCTCGGGCTGGCGGTGCTGGCCAAAGGCCCGGTGGCGGTCGTGCTCGCCGCCGGCGTGTTGTTGCTGCTGGCGTGGTGGCAACGGCATGGCGAGTGGATCACGCGCGCGCTCTCGCCGACCGCCATCGTCATCTTTTTCGCCGTCTGCGCGCCCTGGTACGTTTGGGTCTCGATTCGCAACCCGGGTTTCATTCGAATATTCTTCCTCGAGCACAACGTCGAGCGCTTCGCCACGAACCGTTTCGCGCATCCGCAGCCATTCTGGTTCTTTCTGCCCGTGCTGTTTCTGGCCATTTTTCCTTGGAGCGGCTGGTCGCTGCTGTCGTTGCGGGAAGTCTGGCGGCGACGAGCCAGCCAGCAGGGCGAGCCGCAGTGCCTCAATCGCTTCCTGTGGCTATGGGTGCTCGTGCCCTTGGTTTTTTTTAGCGCTTCCCACTCGAAGCTGCCGAGCTATATCCTGCCCGCCGTTCCCGGCTTGGTGGCGCTGATGGCGCTCACCATCGACGCGCGCTGGGAACGCCTGCCGCGCTGGCCCGCTTATGTCAACGCCGTGCTGTCCGGGCTGATTCCCGCCACCCTTCTGGCGCTGCCCTGGTATTACGGACTGGGGGCGCCGCGGGCGGTGGCGGCGCGCATCATTGCGGATCCCTGGCTGTGGGCGGCCGGCTTGGGTACCGTGGCAGCGTTGGCGCTGCTCGCCTGGAAGCGCCTGTGGATCGCGCACTTCGCGCTGGTCTGCGCCATGCTCGGCCTAGGCGTATGGGCCATCACCGGACCATGGGGCCAGCGCCTGGACGCCGTGCTCTCCTCGCGTCCTCTGGCGATGGCGATTGACACCGCTTGCGGCGAGGCGGCGTTTGTGCCGCTGCCCTTGACCAACCCCAGCGCCGCCCAAGCGGCTTTTGCCCGCGGGCCTTGCGCAGGAGGGAATTTGTACCAATGGCGCTTGTCGCGTGAATTCGCCTATGGAATGAACTTCTACCTGCACCGAGCGCCTTTGGTCTTGCCAGCCTCCGGCCCATGGCCAGCGCCGGGGCTGGTGGCGCTACCGCGCCACGAGGTAGTGTCGTTCGTCAACCGCGCGGTCAGCCAAGGCCTGCGGGTCGAAGAACAGGCCGAGCCGCCGCTGGGAGCGAGCTGGGCGCTGATGCGAATCGAAACCAGGCCGGCCTCGGCCCGCCCGCGGCGCTAGCGCCCTGTCTCTTGCAGGGCGCGGCTGAAATGCTCGAGAGCGGACTGGGTTTGCTGCAGCTTTTCTTGCACCTTTTCGTTGATGCGCAGCAGCTTGTCCACCCAGTCGCCAACGTTCGTCGAAAGCTTTTCTTGCGTCTCGCGGCCCGTATCGGTCAGAAGAAAGATGGCGATGCCGATCGCCACGGCGGGAATCACCCAACGCTTCATGCCGCTCTCCCCTCTCTATTCTGAGTCTAGCAGACGCAAGGAGAAGGAGTTTAGTTGCCGCTCGGCCCGGCGTGCACCGCTAGTTGGCGATCGGAAAGCCGCCATTGCTCCATCTCACGCCGCCGCGCGGCCTCGACCTCGCGCCGTCGCCGCCACGCCGCCCAGTAGCCGGCGAGGTACGCGAAATCGCCACGGAGGGCCATCTGCGCCAGCAGGAAGCGCCGCCAGCGGCGATGGCGGCGCAGCTCGGTCGGGTCTAGATTCTTGGCGTGAAAGAGCAGCCGATTGCGGTGGATTACGACACGCCGCCGCCACGGCGTGCGATGCCGTCCAACGGTGGCGCCCACCTCGTGCAACACAACCGCGCTGGGGACATAGGCCACGTGCCAGCCTCGCTTGCGGGCGCGATACGAAAGATCGATGTCTTCCCAGTAGTAGGGAGAGAAGAGAGGGTCGAAGCCGCCGAGTTGCAGAAACTGGCTGCGGCGCACGGCACAGAAGCCGCCCACCAGGCTGAAGGAGGGCCCGGCGGCGCCATCGTAATTGCGCCACGTCTCCCAAAAGCCACGGCGAAAGCGGCCCAGCTTGCCGCCCGTGGCGAAGGCGCGCGTGGCGGGATCGAGGGCGCGAAAGGTCACGCCGAACAGTTCGGGGTCGGCGAATTGCGCCGGCCAGGAAGCGAATGCGCCGGGCAGGACTTCGACGTCGTTATTAAGCAGCACGACGATCTCGCCGCCGGCGGCAGTGACGCCGGCGTTGACGGCATGGGCAAAGCCGCGATTCGCCGGGCTTGCCACGACACGGACCTGCGGAAAGGCGAAGGCCAGCCATTCGGCCGAGCCATCGCTCGAGCCGTCGTCGGAGATCACCAGCTCAGCGCCGCCCATTTCCGCAATGACGCTCGGCAGGTAGCGGCGCAGCAGCTCGCGGCCATTCCAGGTGGGAATAACGACGCTCAGGGTCATGGCGCTGGGCTTGCCAGCAGGTTGAAGTCGGCGTGAATCGAGGCAGTGACGGTGATGAGCTGCGGCGTGAAGGCCGCTGTCGGTGGCGGCGGCGCGGTGGCCAGCACGGAAGCCTGAGCCATCGAGAAACGGACCATGGGGCGGATGGGCTCGGGCACGTCGATGCTGGCCGAGCGCAAAGCCCCCAGGCGCTCGCCGGCGGCGGCGGCCAGCGCCAACGCCTCGGCGCGAGCCTGGCGATAGCCGGCGGCGACCGCGGCGTTCTTGGCGGTCTGTTCGTTCCGGAGGGTGAACTGCACGTCTTGGGCGACTGGCAAGCCTTGCGAGCCGGCTTGATCGAGGATGGGGCCGATCTTGCTGAAATCGGTGAGTTGCGCGCGGAGCCGCACGGTGACCTCATAACCGGTGATCTTGCGGCTCTTCCAATCCATTTGCGGCTGCACCTGGTAGCCGCTCAGCCGCACGTGGCTTAAGTCCACGCCGTTCTGGCGCAGCAGTTGCCGCAGAGTCTCGGTTTGCCGCCGCACCTGCGCGTAGGCCCTGGCGACGCGCCGGTCCTGGGCGGAAATGTTGAACGTCAAATTGGCCGTGTCGGGGTCGGATTCATATAGCCCTTGTGCGGTGACCGCCACGGTTTGGGGCGGCGGCGGAACGGGCTGCTGGGCAGTGGCTAAGCCAGCGACAAGCAATAGCAAGGCCGCGACGCCGAAGGATCGCATGATAGGCTCCTTTCGGCATACTACCCTGGGGCATGGCGGCGCGAATAGAACTTATGATCGTGGCGGGCGAAGCTTCCGGCGACGCTCATGCCGGGGAATTAATAGCGGAATTGCGGCGCCGTCATCCGGATTGGCACTTTTTTGGCTGCGGCGGAGTGGCGCTGCGAGCCGCAGGCTGCGAATTGCTGGTCGATGCGCGCGAGCTAGCGGTGGTCGGACTTTTCGAGGTTGCTTCCCACTTGCCGCGCATCTATGGCCTTTATCGGCGGTTGCGGCGGGCGCTCGAAGAGCGGCGGCCAGCGGCGCTGATTCTGGTGGATTTCCCGGATTTTAATTTGCGGTTGGCGCGAGCGGCGGCACGGCGCGGCGTGCCGGTGGTTTATTTCATCAGCCCGCAGCTCTGGGCCTGGCGGGGCAGACGCGTAAAAGCAATTCGTCGCGATGTGCGGCGAATGATCTGCATCTTCCCCTTCGAGCCGGAGTTTTACGCCCGCCACGGCATTGAAGTGGACTACGTAGGTCATCCCCTGGTCGAGCGAGTGCGGGCGGAGACGTCGGAATCTGAGTTCCGGCGCCGCCATGGGCTGGATGACGCACCGTTGATTGCTCTATTGCCGGGGAGCCGGCGGCGCGAGGTGGCTTTTCATCTCCCCGTGCTGTTGGCGGCGGCGCGGCGGCTGCATGCCGAGCGCGGCGCGCGTTTCGTGCTGCCCGCGGCTAACACATTGGGGAAAGGGGCGATCGACGAGATGATTCCGGCCGAACAGAGACTTTATGTACATGTCGTGGAAGGGGAAACGTACGATGCCGTGGCTCATTCCCGGGTGGCAATCGTAGCCAGCGGCACCGCCACCCTGGAAACGGCGCTGCTCGGTACCCCGCAGGTGGTGATTTATCGTCTATCAACTTGGACCTACCGGCTAGGGCGGCGGTGGGTAAAGACTCCGCACTTTGCCATGGTGAATCTCATTGCCGGACGGAGACTGGCGCCGGAGCTAATCCAGGAAAAGCTGACGGCGGAGGCCGTTGTAGACTGGGTGCTAAAGTACCTGGACGATCCGGCGGCCCAGGAAGCCATGCGGCAAGGCTTGCAGCAAGTCAGGGCGCGGCTTGGAGAACCGGGTGCCATCGCGCGTGCCGCCCAGGTAATCGAGGAAGTCGTGGCGCCGGTCGCGCGCTATCCTTCATCAGGCGAATTTTCCGCATGAGCGAGCAAATTTTTTGCAGCGGCGCTCGACGTTTGAGCACCAGACACGGCTGGATCGTGGGCGCGCTGGCGCTGGTGCTGGTCTGGGCGCCGGCCCTTGGCGCGCAAACGACTTCTGCGGCCCAAACGCAGACCGCTACGCCGCCGCTAACGACCCAGCCGCCGCAGCTCTCGAGGCCGCCACAGCAGCCTGCGGCCACGCCCCAGCCGGCGGCCCAGCCGCCTGCCGCCGCGCCGAGCGGGGCGCAGGGCGTGAGCATCCGCAACTACGACCTAAATCTAACCTTCAACTTTCCCCAGCATAGGCTGGCGGCGGTGGCCAAAGTGGACCTGACGGCGCTGTCGCCCGTCAGCGCGGCCACTTTTGCCTTGAACGCCAACTTAGCAGTGGCGTCGGTGAGCGATGCCGACGGGCATGCGCTATCGACGCAGCGCACCAGCCAAGGCCTGGCGGTGACATTCGCCTCGCCGCTGGCAGCGGGAACGGCTACCAGTCTCACGTTCCGCTATTCGGGAACCTTGGCCACGGCTGAGATGAGCCCGATTCCCGGCATTCGCACCGCCTACGTGGGGCCGGAAGGCGCGTTCTTGCTGTATCCCGGCGAGTGGTTTCCGCTGCTGGGCTACGGCACGGATCGCTTTAGCGCCACAATCAGCGCGGCGTTGCCGCCGCAGTTCGGCATGGTGGCGAGCGGCACGCCGACGGCCACGCCGCAAGCCGACGGTACCGTGCTCTACCGCTACCGGCTCGAGGCGGCAAGTTTCCCCGGCACGGTGATCGTGACGCAGCTGCACCCGACCACGGTGCGCGCCGGCGGCTTGACGAGCAATTTCTATTTCAACCAAGACGTGCCGGCGGATTTGACCGGGCAGTATGCGCAAGCGGCGGGACGCATCTACAATTTTCTCGTCCAGCGCTTCGGCGCCGGGCCGGCCGACACTCTGCATTTCATCGAGCTTCCCGATGACAGCCTGCCTTCGTTCAGCGCGCCCAACATGATCCTGTTGTCGAAGAGCAGCATCGGCAACACGCTGAATTACCGCCTGCTGATGGATGAGATCGCGCAACAGTGGTTCGGCATGTTGGTTAGCCCGGCCACCCTCAACGACGCTTGGCTGCAATACGGCGCGGCGCGCTTCTGCGAAGGCCTCTATGTGCAGGAGGTCGCCGGGCCGGCCGCCTTCATGAATGTGATCGAGGAGTTCTCGGTAGGGGCGCTGAGCTATCCAGACACGGCGCTGGCCAACACCGCTTCGCTCTACTCCTTCTCGCCGCAGTTTCAGGATCTGACCTACGACAAGGGAGCGATGCTGTTTCACATGCTGCGTTGGGTGCTGGGCGATCAGAAACTCTTCGCCGGAATGCGGGACTTTTTGGCGGCCTATCGCGGACAGCCGGCGACCACGCAGCAGTTCGAAGCGGTGCTGGAGAAATCGAGCGGCGCTGACCTGCGCAGCTTCTTCTCGGAGTGGTACAACGGAACCGGCGTGCCCAGCTTCACCGACCAATACGTGATCTACCGGCTGGGCGAGGCCGGCTCCGCGGCCGACGTGCCGCGGGCGAGAGCGGCGGCGCCCAGCGGCAGCGGCGCCGCGCCGGCGTTTTCGCAACGGCCGCAATACCGCGTGACGGGCAAGCTCCACCAGTCCCTCGATCTGTTCAGCATGCCCGTCGAGCTGCAGGTCGAAACCGACGGGGCCACGGAAACGAAGCGGATCATGGCCGAGGGTACCGACAGCGATTTCAACTTCGACACCCAGTCGCGCCCGCGCAAGATCACCATCGATCCCGACAATTGGCTGCTGAAGGAAACGCCCGAAATGACGGTGAAGGTGGCGATCTCGCGCGGCGACAACGACGTGGCGGCGGGCGATTTCGCCTCGGCGCTGAAACAATACCAGGCGGCGCTGCAAGCCAACCCCATCAGCTCGCTGGCCCACTATCGCATCGCCGAAGCCTACTATTTGCAGAAGAATTGGCAGCAAGCGGCCAATGAATACCGCTCCGCCATCAACGGCGATACCGAGCCGGCTTGGGTGGTGGTCTGGAGCCACATTCAATTGGGCAAGATTTTCGATCTCACCGGCCAGCGGGATCGCGCCATTAATGAATACCAGCTGGCGATCCAGACCCACGACAACACGCAAAATGCGCAGGTGGTGGCGAGGCAATATCTGCAAGCGCCCTACAAAGAGGTCGGCAGCGGGGGTCAGGGAAGCTAGTGCGAAGGCGCTAAGCCGCGGGCGCGGGCGGCGGGGCGCTCCGGATACAATTGGGGCGGACCATGGGCGTTGGCAGATCCATGTCGCGGCCGAGGACGGCGTGTTTGCTCTTGGTACTTCGCGGCGAAGAGCAGATTCTGCACCTTGAGCCGCTGCCGTTTACCATGGGGCGGCGCAGCACGCATCCGCTGGTGATCGCCGATCCGCATGTCTCGCGCGACCACGCCCGCATCGTGGCCGGCGCGGAGGGATTCGCGCTCGAAGATCTGGGCAGCACGCAAGGCACGCTCCTGAACGGGCGGCGCGTTCAGTCCGAGGCGTTGGTGCCGGGCGACCGCATCGAGTTCCCCGGCTGCACGGGCGTGCACATCATCTTCGAGCCGCAAAACGACACCGCCAGCCTTTTCCTCACCCAAATGCGCGCCCTCGAGGAGCAGGGCGGCGACGAGCTGCAAAAGCTGCGCTTGTTCCTGGATTTCGGGCAGCGCTTGCGCACCGCCAACGCGCTGGGCGAGATCCTGACGGCCATGCTCGATTCGGCGCTGCGGCTGACCAGCGCCGAGCGCGGCTTCGTGTTCCTGCGGCAGCCGGGGGAGACAGAGCTGCGTCTGGCCGCCGGACGCACGGCGGGCGGCGACGCGCTGGGCGAGGCCGTTTCGATCTCGCGCAGCATAATCGCGGAAGCACTGCGCAGCTCCTCGGCCTTCGTGCTGAGCGACGCGCGCGAGGCGGCGGGTTTGGATTTGGGGCAGAGCATCGCCCACTACGATTTGCGCACCATCGTCTGTATTCCGCTTCGGCAAACGCACGTGGGGGAGCGGCCCGGGGCGCGAACCGGCGAGGGTCCAGAAGGAGACGATCCGGAACGATTGCTTGGCGTGCTGTACCTGGATGGGCATGCCGCCAGCCGGTCCCTTTCGCAACTGAGCCAGGAGTTGCTGCATCGGCTGGCGGCCGAAGCCGCGCAGTTGGTGGACAACGCGCGCCTGGCGGAGATGCAGGAAGCCGCGCGGCGCATGGAAAAAGAGCTGGCGCTGGCCGCGACCATTCAACAAGGGCTGATGAGCGGAGAGTTGCCCGACCTGCCCCACCTGCGGGTGCGGGGCTTGAGCCTGCCTTGCCAGCAGATCGGCGGCGATTTCTTCGACGTGGTGGCGGGCGATGGGGAGTGGTCGGTGATCCTGGCCGACGTCAGCGGCAAGGGCGCGGCGGCGGCGCTGCTGGCCTCCTCGCTGCAAGGCATCGCCCATTCGCAGCTGCTAAACGGCGCGCCGCTGTCGGTGGTGGCGGCGACGGTGAACCGCTTTTTCTGCACCCGCTCGCTGAACGAGAAATATGCGACCTTCGTAATCGCGCGGCTGCGGGCAGGAGGCGAGTTCGAATACATCAACTGCGGCCACGTGCCGCCGCTGGTGGCGGGCGGCGGACAATGCCGGCGGCTGGAAGGCGCTAACCTTCCCGTCGGCTTGATTCCCGGCGCGGAGTTCGAGTCGTGGCGCGCGCGCCTTGCCCCCGGCCAGCGGCTGGTCTTGGTCAGCGACGGGGCCAGCGAAGCCATCGACGCGGACGGCGTCATGTTCGGCGATGAGCGCCTGGAGCGGCTGGCGGCCGCCGGCGCCTCGATCGAGGATTTGGCGGCGGCCGTGCGCGAGTTCCGCGCCGGCCTGCCGCTCGACGACGACTGCTCGCTAGTCGAGCTGATCTACAAGGGCGAGGGGGCGGGGTGATCCGCCTGGTGGCGGTGGACGTGGACGGTACGCTGCTCGATTCGCGACAGCGGGTGAGCGAGCGCAATGCGCGGGCGCTGCGGGCGGCGGCCGGCCAGGCGCTCATCGCGCTGGCCACGGGGCGACGCTACCGGTTCGCGCGACCCATCGCCGACACTCTCGAGATCGATTGCTACATGATCGCCAGCAACGGAGCCTTGGTGCGGCGGCGCGACGGCGAGGTGCGCCACCGCCATTATTTACCGAAGAAGCGCGCCGAGGAGGTCATGGCCACGCTCGCCGCCTACGAGGCGCAACTGGTCGTGACCTTTGAGCGCGTAGGGCCGGGAGAACTGGTCATGAAAGCGCTGCCGGGCGGAGATAGCGGCGGCGCGGCGGACGGGCCGCGACGGGCGTTCGCCGGCTGGCTGGAGCGGAACCGGCAGGCGCTGCGCTTCGAGCCGCGCCTAGCGGCTTGCCTGACCGAGGATCCGGTGCAGTTGATGTATGGCGGCACGCCGGCGCAGATCGCCGCCATGGGCGCGGTCTTGGCCGCGCAGCCGGTTTTCGCGCACGTGACCTGCATGCGCACGATATATCCGGCGCGCGAGCTGGGCATCTTGGACGTCCTCGACCAGGGCGTGAGCAAGGGGGCGGCGCTGGCGAAGCTGGCGGCGGAGTTGGGCATTGCGCCGGCGCAGGTCCTGGCCATCGGCGACAATTACAACGACCTGGAGATGCTGGAATTCGCCGGGACGGCGGCGGTGATGGGCAACGCCCATGAAGAGATGCGGCGGCCGGGCTGGATGCTGGTCGCCGATCACGACCACGACGGCGTGGCCGAGGCGCTGGAGCGCGCCGGGCTGGCGCCCTAGCCGCGCTGGGCGAGGGGGATGTAGGGCTGCGGCACGTTGGGGCCGACGTACTCGGCACGCGGGCGGATGAGGCGATTGTCGGCGTACTGCTCGAGCACGTGGGCGGTCCAGCCGCTCATCCGCGAGGCGGCGAAGATCGGGGTGTAAAGATCGATTGGAATGCCGAGGTCGTAGTAGAGCGAAGCGGAGTAGAAGTCCACGTTGGCGTTGAGGTGCTTCTCGGAGTTCATGAACTCCTCGATGCGGCGTGACATCTGGTAGAGCCGATCGTGGCCGGTCTTTTCGCCCAGTTCGCGCGACATTTGGCGCAAGTGCGTCGCGCGCGGGTCCTCGGTGTGATAGACGCGGTGCCCGAAGCCCGGAACCTTCTTCTTGTCCGCTACCATCTGGCGGATCGCCGCCAGGGGATCGCCCTCGCCGATTTTCAGCAGCAGGCGGATCACCGCCTCGTTGGCCCCGCCGTGCAGCGGTCCCTTGAGCGCGCCCAGGGCGCTAGTGATGGCGGAGTAGATGTCGCTGAGCGTGGCGGCGGTAACGCGCGCGGCGAAGGTCGAGGCGTTGAACTCGTGATCGGCGTGCAAGATGAGGGCGATGTCGAAGGCGCGGGCGGCCGTGTCGCTGGGCCGCTGGCCGGTCAGCATGTAGAGGAAGTTGGCGGCGAGGCCGAGGTCGCGGGCGGGCGGGATCGGTTCTTGCTTGCGGCGCAGGCGCTCGAAGGCGGCGACCAACGTGGGCGTGCGCGCCAGCAGGCGCAGCGCCTTGCGCCGGTTGGCTTCGGGCGACATGTCCTGGGCTTCGGCATCGTAGAGGGCGGCGGCGGAGGTGATCGTGCGCAGCACGTCCATGGGGGCTGCTTCCGCCGGCAGCGAGCGCAGCAAGGCCGCGAGCGGCGCGGGCACGGCGGCTTCGGCCCGCAGGCTCTCCTCCAGCGCCCGTAGTTGCGCGGCGTCGGGCAGGTGGCCGTGCCAAAGCAGATAGGCGGTCTCGGCGAAGGTGGAGCGCTCGGCCAGGTCGTGAATATCGTAGCCGCGGTAGGCCAACACGCCTTGGTTGCCGTCAATGAAGCAGATCGACGAAGGGGAGGCGACGACATCCTCCAGGCCACGCGGCGCTACGGTAGGCATCAAGTTCTCCTGAGTCCGAGCAAACCTCTCTTTATAACCTAATTGTAGCCGAGCGCGCAAAGGGTCTCGGCGGGGGCGCGCCACCTATCGGTTCGCACGGATCACGACGCGAGATTTCCCGCCGGTTGTGGCCGGACGGGATGCGGGAGCGACGCGCCAGGCGCTTGCCACCAGGTTGCCGGCCTCCGCCGCAGCCACCGGCCAGAGCGGCTGCCTTCCGAGTCCCGCCCGCTTCGCGGGCTTGGGCTACCATGTCCAGCATGGCGATCGTGACCTTGACGACGGACTTCGGCTACTCCGACGGCTACGTGGGCGCGCTGAAGGGGGCGGTGCTGGCGATCGAAGGCGGGGCGCACCTCGTGGACCTGTGCCACGGGGTGGTGCCCTACGACCTGCTGGACGGAGCCTATACGCTGGCGCAAGCCTATCCCTACTTTCCTCCCGGCACCATCCACGTGGTCGTGATCGACCCCGGCGTTGGCACGGGCCGGCGGCCCATCGTCGCCAGCGCCGGGCGGCACTATTTCGTGGCGCCCGACAACGGCGTGCTCTCGCTCGTTTACGCGCGCGAGACCGAGTGCACCGTCTATCACGCCACCGCCCGCCATTATTTCGCGGCGCAAGTCTCCCAGACCTTCCAGGGCCGCGATGTCTTCGCGCCCTTGGCCGGCTGGCTGGCCAAGGGGATTGAAGCGGAGAAGTTCGGCGATCCGATTACCGATTACGTGCGCTTCGCGCTGCCCAAACCGCGCGCCGAGGCCGACGGCCTGCACGGCGTGGTGCTCAAGGCGGATCGCTTCGGCAACATCGTCACCAATATCACGCCGCAGGACGCGCCGCCGCTGGCCTCGGGCGACGGCGCCACCGCGCCGCCCTCCTTCGAGTTGCGGGTGGGACAAGCCAAAGTTGCGACGCTGCGGCCTAATTACGAAGAGGCGCCGCCCGGTCAGCTCTTCGCGGTATGGGGCTCGACCGGCTATCTGGAGATCTCGGCCAATCGCGCTTCCGCGCTGCGGCTGGCGGCCGTGGAACGCGGCGCCGAGGTGATCTTGGCCCTGGGGCACTAAAGCCCCGGCCGGATGGGGCTCGCGAGCAGCAGGGCGTTTTGTCTTCGCTTCGCGTTCTGGCGCGGTGGGGTGCCTTACAATCGAATGGGACTCCCCTTTTTTGAGGAACCATGGGAAAAGTTGCTAAAACCGCGGACCGCGCCAAGGCCGGCGAATCCACCGAGCAGGCCTGCCCCAAGTGCGGCAAGCCGGTGCGCATCGTGAAACGCGTTCGCAATCGCGAACTAAACGTCGCCGGCGGGATGTACATCTCTTGCTCGGCCTGCGAATACGCCGAAAAGCTGTGAGTTAAGCCGGCAATCCACCGGCAAGCCGGCTGCGGCGGCCTGGCCTCCGGGCGGCGGCGAGGGGGAGCACTACGCCCGCGCCGCCCGGTCCGCCGCGCTCGGCTTAAACTTGTCCATTCCTCCCCGTCATGGCCAGCGATCAACTCAAGCGTCCCGCCCAGCAGGTCTTCGTCGCCACCACGGTGATGCTGACCTTCATCTCTTTCTGGCGGGCGGCGGCGGTAGTGCTCTCGGATCTGGCCTCCTCCGCCTACTACGTACCGGGCATCGCCGAACAGGCGATCGGCAAGAGCGCGCCATGGTTCATTTTGGCGGTGATGGTCTTCAGCTATGGCGTGCGGGCTCTCTATATCGAGAGCAGCACGATGTTCGTGCGCGGCGGCGTCTATCGCGTGGTCAAGGAGGCGATCGGCGGCACGCTGGCCAAAGTGGCGGTCTCGGCGCTGATGTTCGATTTTTTGCTGACCGGGCCGATCAGCGCGGTCGCGGCCGGGCAATACGTGGCCGGCTTCACGATGGATCTGAGCGCGCGCTTGGGACATCCTTGGCACTTTTCCGCCAACGGCTTTTCGGTGGTCTTCGCGTTGCTGGTAACCGCCTATTTCTGGTGGAAAAACGTTCAAGGAATCCACGAAAGCAGCGAAAAGGCGCTGCGGATCATGCAGATCACCACCGTCATGGTGGTGATCCTGATCGGCTGGTCGCTCTGGACCATTTACAAGATCGGCGTTCATCTTCCCCCCACGCCCACCCCTGCGCATATGACGTTCACCGCCGTCTCGCTGGGCTGGCTTCAGCACACCGGGGTGAGCAACTTCGTCGTGTTGGCGCTACTGATCGGCTTCGGCCATTCGGTGCTGGCCATGAGCGGCGAAGAGACGCTGGCCCAGGTCTATCGCGAGATCGAGAGCCCCAAGGTCAAGAACCTCGAAAAGACGGCGATGATCATCTTCGTCTATACACTGGTGTTCACTTCGCTGGCGGGCTTTTTCGGAGTGATGATCATTCCCGACGCGGTGCGGCACCAGCACTTGCTCGGCAATCTGCTGGGCGTGCTGGCGATGTACTTGACCGGCCCCTATGCCGCCCGGCTGGCCTTTCAGGCGCTCGTGGTCGTGGTCGGCGTGCTGATTCTCTCCGGGGCGGTCAACACCGCCATCATCGGCTCGAACGGGGTGCTCAATCGCGTCAGCGAAGACGGGGTGCTGGCGGAATGGTTCCGGCGGCCGCACGGGCGCTATGGCACCAGCTACCGCATCATCAACTCCATCGTGATCCTGCAGATGGTGATCATCCTCATTACGCGCGGCAACGTGGATCTGCTTGGCGAGGGCTACGCTTTCGGCCTGATCTGGAGTTTCACGTTCCTGGCGATCTCGGTGCTGGTGCTGCGCTTCACCGCCCCCGAGGGGCGTGAGTGGCGCATTCCCTTGAACTTCACCGTCGGCAAAACGGAGATTCCGCTGGGCGCGGCGCTGATCGCCTTGGTGCTTTTCTCGGTGGCGGTGATGAATCTTTTCACGAAGCAGATCGCCACCATCGCCGGCGGCTTGTTCACGGCGGCGTTCTTCGTGCTGTTCGTGGTTTCCGAGCACATCAGCCGGCGGCGGGCACAGCGGCAGCCGACGGAGGAGCACCGCGACCAATTCCGCGTCAGCGCCCAGCCCGACGTCGCGGTCAACGATCTGCAAGTGCGGCCCGGCAACGTGCTGGTCGCGGTGCGCGATCCGAGCGCGCTCTATCATTTGCGCTACATCCTGGAACGCACCGATACCACGCGCCAAGACGTCGTGGTGATGACCGCGCAGCTCTATCGGGGCTCGTTCGTGGCGCCGATCGTGGCTGACGAGAAGAAGGTCTTCAGCGACTACGAACAGGAATTGTTCACGCGGGTGGTGGCGGTGGCGGAGAAGGCGGGCAAGACGGTTTCGCTGCTGGTGGTGCCCGGCACCGACGTCTTCCAGAGCATCGTCGTCACCGCGCAGCGGCTGGAGAGCTCGACGATCGTGGCCGGCCTGTCGCGCCACCTCAGCGCCGAGGAGCAGGGCAAGTTCACCGGCGATGCCTGGGAAAAACTCCCCGAACCGCGCCCGCGGCTGACGCTGGAGATCGTGGGGCCCGATGGCTTGGTGAGCATCTTCCATCTTGGGCCGCACACGCCGCGGCTGCGCGCCGAAGACTTGGAGCTGCTGCACAATTTGTGGCTGGAGCTGACCACCGAGCCGGAGTATCGCGGCTTGCACCACTACGACGTCATCGCCTTGGCGCTCAAGGAACTACAGCAGGATTTGCACGGCAATCGGCGCCCCGAACTGATGCAGGAGTTGGAAAAGCAGGCGCGCCTTTCGCACCGCGATAAACAAGGCGAAGGGCCGCCCGGGCAGCGGCCTGCGACCAGCGGCTGAGCGACGGCGGGCGCTGCGTCCGCCCGGCGCGGTTATTGGGCCCAGGCCGCGGGCAGCCCGGCTTGCCGCAGCTGCTCGGTCAGATCGCTGATGGCTTGCTGGTCGGCGGCGACTTTGGCCTTAAGGGCGGTGATCTGTTGGGCTTGCGTGTCGAGGTCGGAGCGCGAGAATTGCTGCTGCAGGGCCTTGTTGGGGTCGCTAAAGTACTGCTGCTGCGCCAAGTTGTATTCCCGCTGCGAAACGTCGAGTTTTTGCTGGTCCAGCGTGAGCTGCTGGCGGGCGTCGGCGAATTTCTTCTGCCAGGCGGCTTGCAACTGGGCATCGTCGCTTGAGCTGGAGGACGACGCGGCGGAGGTGGCGATCGAGGCCGCATTCGCGGCGGGCATCGTGGGCGGCGGCGCGCCGGGCGAGGACACCGTGCCTTGCGGCGGGATGGTGCGATTCGTATAGACGCGCACGGCGGCGGCGCGGGCGCGTTCCGCTCGCAACTCGCGCGCCAACTGACCGAGGGAATTGTCGGCGGTAACGCGGGGCGCTGCCGCTGGCGGCGTTGTGGGCGCCTGGGCGCCGGCAAGCAACCGTGGGGCGCCGGCACAAGCCAGCGCGAGCGCGAAAATGGCAAGGGGACGTAGCATCGGGGCCCTCCCGCAGCAGTCTGGCGCCCAGTTTACACGACTAAGCGGCGCGCGCGAGGACAGTTCCGGGCCAGCGTAAGTACAGCTTCAGGACAGGGCGCCGCTGGCGCGCGCGGCGGCGGCCAGCGGCAGCGTGACCAGAAAGGTGACCCCGGCGGCGGAGTTCTCTTCCAGCCAGACGGCGCCGCGATGAGCGGCGACGACCTTGTGGACGACAGCCAGCCCCATGCCGGAGCCGGTGGGCTTGGTGGTGAAGAAAGGAATAAAGATCTTGTCGGCGGCTTCGGGCGGGATGCCGGGGCCGTTGTCGGCAATGCGCACGCGGGCACGGTCGCCGTCTTCCTCGACGATCACCGCGACCCGCCCGCCCTTCCCGGCTTGCAGGATCGCTTCGCAGGCGTTGCGTAGCAGGTTGATCCAAACGCGCGTCAGCAACAAGCGGTCGCCCATGACTTGCGGCGAGGCGCCGCTGCGTTCGATGGCGATGGCGGCAAACTCCGGACCGTCGAGGGCGCGGCGCGCTTCGTCGAGAGCGGCGGCCAGCGGCATGGGCTCCAGGCGGGCATCGAGCGGGCGCGCGAACATCAGAAACTCGCCGATCATTTCGGTCAGCGCGGCGGCTTGCTCGACAATCTTGCCGCTGTAATCGCGCAACTCTTCCCCGCCGCCGGCGGGGCTTTCGGCGGCCAGCGCCTTGGACAGCATCTGCGCGTATCCGGAGATGGTGGCGAGGGCGTTTTTGAATTCGTGGGCGATGCCGGCCGCCATCTCGCCGAGGGAAGCGAGATTGTGGCGGCGGCGCAGCTCGTCTTCCAAGGCGCGAATGGCAGTCAGATCCGTGAGCAGGCAGAGCAGGCCATCCAAGCTGCCCGTCCGCTCGGGGTCGGCGGCGGGACGGCGTATCGGCGCCAGCGTCAAGCCGAGGATGCGGCGCTGGCCCTGGGGCGTAACGTAATCCATTTCCTTGCGCTGCAGCGGCGCGCCGCTGGCTTGGGCGGCGGCTATGAGTGCGACGGCCGGGCCCAAGCGCTCGCCGGTCTGCTCGCGCACCATGGCGTCGCGGAACAACTCGCTGGCCCGCAAGCCTTGCGGCGACGCGAAGCCGAGCGCGGCGCGGGCCGCCGGATTGGCTTCTTGCACGACCGCCGCCCGATCGAAGAAAATCACGCCGCTCGGCAAGTGGCCCAGCAACTCGCGCGAGAGCCGCATGCTGTCTTGGTCGCGGCGCTTAAGCTCGCGGCGCAAGCGCTCCAGCTCGTCGGCTTGATTCTTGATCTGCACCACCATCTGCTCGAGGGTGGCGAAAGGGACGCGGGTGGCGCCCGCCAGTGGCGAGACCGCGGCCGGCGGCGCGTGCCGGCGCAGCCAGCGGTGAATTGCGAACCCGGCAAGCACCAGGATCGCCAGCAGCAAGAGCAGGATCGCGAGTGGAACCGCCAGGTTCAGGGCAGGGGCGTGCATCAATGCTCTTGGCGCCGGCGCATGGGGGAGCCGAGTTGCCGGTCTAATGTTGCGCCAAGCGCAGGTACCAGGTCCAGAGGGGCTGGCCCCATAGCCAGCTCGCCGCCGCCATGCCGCCGAGGAAAACGCCAAAAGGCAGGGCGCGTCGGGTGAAGAAAGCGCCGATGCTGGCGCGGGCGGCACCGGCGGCGGCCGGCCAGGAACGCCCCCGGGAACGCGCTCGCAGAACGCGCCGCGCAAATACCAAGCCGGCCAGCGTCAGCCCGACCAGCGTTCCGGCCAACGCCGCCAGCACCAGCGTGGTTAGCGTGCGCTGCCAGCCGAGAAAAGCGCCCACGCAGGCCATCATCTTGACGTCGCCCAGCCCCATGCCGGGCCGGCCGCGCAAGCGGAAATAGCCCTCGCCGATCAGCCACAGGATCCCGGCGCCTAACAGCGCTCCCGCCACCGCATTGCCGGCGGAGATCGCGGCGCCGGGGACCCAGAAGGCGAAAACACAACCCACGACCAATCCGCCCAGCGTAATCTCGTCGGGCAACTGATGCCAATCGTAATCGGTGCAGATCAGCGCTAGCATGGCCACCAGAAAAAACGCGAAGCGGAGGAACTCGGGCGCCGCGCCATAGCGGAGGTAAGCGAGCAGAAAAGCGCCGGCAGTCAGGGCCTCGATCAGTGGATAGCGGATCGAGATCGCCGCCGCGCAGCCGCGGCAGCGGCCGCGCAACAGCAGATAGCCGAGGATCGGGATATTTTCCCAGGCGCCGACCGCATGGCCGCAGCAGGGACAGCGGGAGCGGGGCCGGACTAGCGAAATGCCGCGCGGAAGGCGGTAAATGCAAACGTTGAGAAAGCTGCCGGCCAGCAGTCCCAGCACGATGATGGCGATGCGGTCCATCAGTCGAATCCTGCGCCAGGTTCAGGGTACCGCAAGGCCCCGACGCGGGCGGGGGTACGGACATTCGCCGCAACCCATCCATCATCGCGCCGGCGCAGCCGGCTGAAAAAAGAAGCGGGCCTACCGAGGGGAGGGCAGGCCCGTGGGTCTGACGTAAAGGTCAGAATCGAATGTAACGGCATGATATGTGAGGCCGGTACCGCTGTCAAGGGCTCGGTGCAAAAAAACATCATCTCGGGACGCAACTTCGCGGGCCTGCGCAAGTAATAGAAAGGAAATCGTTTACCGGCCTACTGGCGGGCCCCGGCGGCGCGGCGGCGGGCGGAAAATTCACGCGCGAAAGCGTCATAGAGGCGGTTGGGGGCGAAATGCAAAAGGCGCACCAGGAGAGCCAACTGCCAGGGAAACACGATTTGCGAGCGGCCGCGCTCGAGGCCGCGGCGGATGAGCCGGGCGGCGTGCTCGGGCTCAAGCAGCCAAGGCATATAAGGATTGCCGGCGGTCAGCGGCGTGCGCACGTAGCCGGGGCAAACGGTGGCGACGCGCAGGCCCCACGGCGCCACGCGGATGCGCAAGGCTTCGAGGTAAGAGATGAGGGCGGCTTTCGCGGCGCCATAACTGGGCGCGTGCGGCATGCCGCGGTAGCCGGCCAAGCTGGCCACGCCCACCAGCAGACCGCTGCCAGCTTCGCGCAGGGCAGGAAGGAAAGGCGCGAACGTGTGGGCTACGCCGGTGACGTTGAGGCGGAGAGTCTGGTCCAGAACCGCGGCATCGAGCAAGTCTTCCTGCTGCCCGCCGCCGGCGTTGGCGACGATCATCTCCACGCCGCCGGCCCAGGCCAAGAACGCCTCGGCGGCGGTGGTCATAGCGGCGCGGTCGAGCACGTCGGCGGCGCGCACAAATACGGCCGCGCCGCGGCGGCGGCAGGCCACAGCAGTCTCGCCGAGCAGCGCCTCGCGGCGTGCCAGCAGGCCAAGTTGGCGGCCCGGGCCCGCATACTCTACGGCTAGCGCGCGGCCGATGCCGCTGGAAGCGCCGGTGACGAAGATGCGCGCGGGCGCCGGGGAGCGGCTCATTTCGCGGCTCAGTGCGCGGCCGTGCAGGCGGCGGCCTGGTAGCCCGGACCGCGCAGCACCCGGCCGGCAAGGATGTGGGTTGGCTGGCCGTTGCGCACGGCGAACCGCCCGTTGACGAGGATATCGTCGAACCCTTGCGCGTATTGGGAGGGGTGCTGGTAGGTGGCCGGCGAGTGCAGGCGTGCCAAGTTGAAGACCAGCAGATCGGCGTAGTCGCCGACGCGAATCTCGCCGCGATCGCGAAGTCCAGCGATGGCGGCGGGCAGGCTGGTGGCGGCGCGCACGGCGAAGGGCAGCGTGATCACGTGCTCGGCCTCGACGTAGCGCTGAATCTTTTCTACAAACGTGCCGAAACTGCGCGGATGGGTGAGCATGCCGGGCAGCGCGCTCTCGCCGTCGGAGGCGGTAGCCACCCAATCCTGGCGCATGAAGGTGCGCACGTCTTTTTGGGTCATGTTGTGAGAGATCACCTGCGTTTCGCCCCCGCGAACGACGCGCAGCACGGCGGCGGCGGGGCTGACGTGCCAGGCGGCGGCCAGCTGCGCCAGCGTCTTGCCTTGCAGGCTACGGTCGTGCGCGTAGCCAATCAGCATCAACGTGGGCGGGCCGCCCCGCTTGCGAATCAGCGCCGGGATTTCCCGCAGCAGGCGGGCACGAGCGGCGGGGTCGGCGATGTTCTTGAGCAGGGCGGGACGGCCGCCGTTCTCGGCCCAGTTGGGAATCACCGCCGCTTCGAAGCTGGTGACCGAGGCGGTATAGGGGTATTGATTGGCGACCACGTCGATGCCCTCGCCGCGCGCCGCGTCGATCATTTGGACGATCGCCGGCGATTCGCCCCAAACGTCCCGCCCCAGCGCCTTGATGTGCGAGATCTGCACTTCGAGATGCGCTTCCCGGCCGATCTCGATGGCTTCCGCCACCGCCGCCTTGAGGCCCACCGTATAGCTGTCTTCATCGCGCAGGTGGGTATCGTAGAAGCCACCGAATTGGCCGGCGACCTTGGCCAGGGCAACGACCTCGTCGGTCTTGGAAAAGCTTTGCGGCGTGTAGAACAATCCGGTAGAGAGCCCGATCGCGCCCTCGCACATGGCCTGGCGCACCATGGCTTGCTCCTTTTCGAGCTCGGCCGGGGTAGGGGCGCGGTCGCCGAGGCCCATGGCGCGGGCGCGCACGGTGCCGAAGCCGACATAGAGGGCGGCATTGGTGCCGACGCCGCCGCGCTGCCATTGCTCGAGGCGGGCGCCGATTGGCCAGGGGGATTCGCCGTCGTTGCCGGTGGCCACGGTGGTGACGCCTTGCAGGAGGTAGTTGAGGTTTTCGCGCATGTCGGGGCGGGAAAGGCCGCCGGCGGTGTGCGTATGGAGATCGATGAAGCCGGGGGTGAGGTATTCGGCGCCTTTCAGGTCGATCGTCTGAGTGGCAGTGGCCCCGGCGCGGGCGGCGTCGCCGACGAAGGCGATGTGGTCGCGGGCGATGCCGACGTCGGCCAGGCGCCAAGGATTGCCGCTGCCATCGAGCAGGCGAGCGTGCAAGAAGAGCACGTCCAGATGGGGCGGATTTTGCGCCGCGCCCGCGCCAAAAGTGACCACGAAAATGCATGCGAGAACGGCGATGCGCTTATTCACGTTGTAGAGCGTAGCAGGAATGTAGAGAGCGCGGCATCCCGCGCGCTTGGCCAGTCAGGGCAAGAGTAAATTAGCGCCGTGGCTAAGTAGCATTGGTCGTGGCGAGCGAGGTGCGGCGGGCCGCTATTGCGCCAGGGCGCGGTCGAGGCTGGTGTCCACGTGGCGCAGGTGGCGCTTAAGGTCGAAGGCGGCGGCGAGGGTGGCCGGGGCCACGCGGCCGGCGATCTCCGGATCGGCTTCGACTAATTTGCGGAAATTGCCGCCCGTGCGCCAAGCCTCCATGGCGTGGCGTTGGACGAGGCGGTAGGCGTCTTCGCGCGAAATGCCGGCCTCGGTTAGATCGAGCAGCAATTGGCCGGAAAAGATCAGGCCCTGGGTCATCTCCAGGTTGGCTTGCATGCGCTCGGGATAGACGACCAGGCGATCGAGCACGTCGGAGAGCTTGGCGGCCAGATAGTCCACGAGGATGCAGGAGTCGGGCAGGATCACGCGCTCGACGGAGCTGTGGCTGATGTCGCGCTCGTGCCATAGGGCGACATTCTCGAGTCCGGCTTGGGCGTTTGCGCGCACGACGCGAGCCAGGCCCGAGATTTGCTCGCTCACCACCGGGTTGCGCTTGTGCGGCATGGCCGACGAGCCCTTTTGCTTTTCCGCGAAGTACTCCTCGGCCTCGCGCACTTCGGTGCGTTGCAGGTGGCGCACCTCGACCGCCATCTTGTCGAAGCTGGAGGCGACCACCGCCAGCGTGCACAGAAACGCGGCATGGCGATCGCGCTGGATGATCTGCGAGGAGATGGGCGCCGGTTCCAGTCCGAGGCGGGCGCAAATTTGGGCCTCGACTTCGGGGCCGAGGTGGGCATAAGTGCCGACCGCGCCGCTGATTTTTCCCACGCGCAAATCGTCGGCGGCGGCGGCCAGGCGGCGGCGGTTGCGCTGGTTTTCCGCATACCAGATGCCGAATTTGAGGCCGAGGGTGACGGGCTCGGCATGAATGCCGTGGGTGCGGCCGACCATTACGGTATGGCGAAATTCCTGGGCGCGCCGCCTCAGCACCTCGGCCAAGTGCTCGAGATCGGCGCGCAGCAGCTCGGCGGCCTCGCGGATCAACAGCGCTTGCGCCGTGTCCACCACGTCGTTCGAGGTCAGCCCGTAATGCAGAAAGCGCGCCTCGGGGCCGACGTGCTCGGCCACGTTGGTGGTGAATGCGATTACGTCGTGGCGCACCTCCGCTTCAATGGCGCGGATGCGCTCGATATCGAAGGCGCCGCGCCGGCGGATGGCCTGGGCGGCGGCAGCCGGGATCATGCCCAATTCCGCCTCGACTTCGGCGGTGGCGATCTCGACCTCGAGCCACTTCTGGAAGCGATTTTGCTCGGACCAAATGCGGCCCATCTCCGGGCGTGTATAGCGGCCAATCATGAAAACAGGGTACAGGGTTCATGAGCGGCGCGGGCGACCAAGGAACTCCCGCCAGCCGCGGAAGCGAGCGAAACGCAACTACGCCTTGGGGTGGGCGCGGTCGTAGACCTCCATGAGCTGGCGGATGTTGGTCTGCGTATAGCGCTGGGTGGTGGCCAGGCTCTTGTGGCCGAGCATCTCCTGGATGGCGCGCAAATCGGCGCCCTCGCCCAGCAGGTGGGAGGCGAAAGCGTGGCGAAACGAATGGGGGTGCAGGCCGGTATCGAGCCCGAAGCGTCGGGCGTAGGACTTCACCACCCGGCCGACGGAGCGAACGGTCAACCGGCCGCCGCGATGGTTGACGAACAGCGCCGGCGCGCGCCGCGCGTCGCGCTTCATCCGCGCCAGCAACTGGGCGCGGGCGGGCAGATACCCCTCCAGGGCGGCGCCCGCCTTGCCGCCGAAGGGCACGAGGCGCTCCTTGCGTCCCTTGCCGAGCACCCGCAGCGACTCGGTGCCGAAGTCGAGATCGGAGAGGTCCAATCCGGCCAACTCGCTGACCCGCAGGCCGCTGCCATAAAGCAGCTCTAAGATGGCTCGGTCGCGGGCGGCGAACGGCGTGGTTTCGGCGGGCAGCGCATCGAGTAGCTGATTGACTTGTTCGGCGGTGGGAATGTTGGGTAGCCGCCGCGGCAGCTTCGGGGACGAGACCAGGCGCGCGGGATTGTCGCGCACGCGGCCTTCGCGCACCAAGTAGCGATAGAAGGAGCGCAGGGTGGCGAGGCGGCGGGCGAGAGAGGTTTTTTGCAAGCCGCGGGCGTGCAGCGCGGCTAAAAATTGGCGAATGCGAATATGGTCGAGCGCGGCGGGATCGGTGGCGGCGCCAACAAACGCCGCGAACTGGCGCAAGTCTACGGCGTAATTGCGCACCGTATGCGGGCTGGCGTGGCGTTCGCCGCCCAAGTAGGCATGCAAAAAATTGTCGATTTCGGATTGCAGGGCGGCCATCGCCAAACGGGCGCCGGAGCAGTTACAAGGTAGCACACCTGGCCGCGGCGCGAACCTCGCCCGTCGTAACGGCGGGCGTGGCTGCGCCTAGCAAGGCGCCAGCGCGCCCCACCAATCTTCGAAGGCGGCCAGGGCGCGCGCGCACTGCCGGCGCCGGCGAGCGGCGCGGTCGGCGGGAGCTCCGTCGGCCGGCAGCGGCAGCAGGTCGAACGTGATGTTGGCGGGCGCGTAATCGGCGGGCGAACTGGCGCTGATGTAGTGAATCAGAGACCCCAGCGCGGTCTCACGCGGCGGCGGCGGGCAGGGGCGTGGCACGGCGGCTTCGGCGGCGAACAGCCCGGCGAGGAGGCCGGTGGCGATGGCTTCGATATAGCCTTCGGTGCCGCAGAGTTGGCCGGCTATGAAGTAGGGACCGCGGCCGGCGGCCCGAGCGGGCCGCAGTTCGAGCGTGGGGGTGAGTAGCGCGGGAGCGTTCAGATAGGTATTGCGATGCACCTGGCCGAAGCGCAAGAAGCGGGCTTGTTCCAGACCGGGAATCAGCCGCAGCACGCGCGCCTGTTCGGCTTGGCGCAGATGGTTTTGGAATCCTACGAGATTGAAGGATTCGGCGCGCAGGCTCTCGCGGCGCAACTGCACGGCGGCATACGGAACGCGGCCGGTGCGCGGGTCGGCCAGGCCGACGGGCTTCATGGGGCCAAAGCGCAAAGTCTCAGGACCGCGCCGCGCCAGCTCCTCGAGCGGCAGGCAGGCACTGAAGAAGCGCGGCTCCTCGAAAGCGTGCAAGGGATACGACTCGGCCTGGCGCAGCGCTTCGTAGAAGCATTCGAACTCGGCGCGATCGAGCGGGCAATTCCAATAGTCGTCGCCGCCCTTGCCGTAGCGGCTGGCGGCGAAGACGCGGGAGCGATCCACGCTGCCGGCTTCGACAATCGGACTGATGGCGTCATAAAAGTACAGCCCGGCGCCGCCAGTCAATTGTTCGAGCTGCGCCGTCAAGGGCGCGGAGGTCAGCGGGCCGGAGGCGATCACGGTCGGACCAGGCGGCAAAGCGCCGAGGTCGGCGATTTCCTGGCGGCAAATCTCGATTCCGGGCAGGGAGCGCAAGCCCGCCTCGACGGCTGTGGAAAAGCGCAACCGGTCCACGGTCAAGGCCTGGCCGCCGGGAATGGCGGTGCCGGCGGCGCAATCGAGCAACAGCGAGCCGGCGGCGCGCAGTTCCCGCTTCAGCAGCCAAGGAGCGGAGTCCACCGCCTCGGACTTGAGCGAATTGGAGCAGACCAGTTCCGCCAGCCCGCCGGTGCGATGCGCCGGCGTCGAGACTTGCGGCCGCATCTCGTAAAGGCGCACGCGCAGACCGCGACGGGCGATTTGATAGGCGGCTTCGGGGCCGGCCAGACCGCCGCCGATGACGCTGATGAGGGGAGACGACAACGCTAAGCGCCGCCGGTGCTGAAGCTCGGCTTGGCGGTGGAGAGCACTTTAAAAGTGAGCTCCTGCTCGCAGAAGTCGCACTCCATCACGTATTGGCGTTTGACCAATGCGGTCATCATTTCGTCTGGGCCGGGGTAGATGTTATAGACCCGCTTGCATTGCGGGCACTCGACCGCCAGGATGCTGCCGCTCATGAGCCGATGTTACCAGAGGCGGCGCTGACCAAGGCAATGCCCTCTTCGTGTAGGGCGCGAAGGAAGACACGCACCAGCAACGGGTCGAATTGGCGTCCGGAGGATCGCTCGAGCTCCAATCCGGCTTCGGCAAAGGTGAGCGCCGGGCGATGGCCGGTGGAGGAGGTCATGGCGTCAAAAGCCTCGGCCAAGGCCAAAATGCGGCCCCCGAGCGGAATCTGGTCGCCGCGCAAGCCCCGCGGATAGCCGCTGCCGTCGAACCATTCGTGATGGCTGGCGATGAGGGTGCCGACTTCCTCGCCGCCTCGCAGACCAGCGACCATCTCCGCGCCGGTGAGCGGATGGCTGCGAAGCATGGCCCATTCGGCTGGGGTGAGATGCTGCTTGCGCAACAGTTCGCCGCCCATCGAGCTCTTGCCGATGTCATGCAAGCGGCCGGCGATGCGCAGGCGATCTTGCTCCTCCTCGTTCAACTTGAGGGACTGGGCCAGCAAGACGGAGTAACGGGAGACGCGTAGGCTGTGCTCGGAGCCCAACGAGTCTTTGCTGTCAATGGCCACCGTCAACGCGAAGAGGGCGGGCAGGGCGGCGGCAAAATTGGTCTGATCGGGATCGGTGGCGGTGGGCAGCGGCGCAGCCGGCGGCGGCATCATCGCCCCGCGGTCGCCGGCGGATATGACGCGGTCGCCGCCAGCGGCCTTGGAAGCGTACATGGCGACATCGGCGGCGCGCAGGACTTCTTCGGGAGTGGACCCGTGCTCGGGAAAAGACGCCAACCCGAAGCTGGCACGCAGCTGGCGCTCGCTGAGGGTGGCGTCGGTGGCGATCCAGACGCGCATGCGCTCGCACAAGGTGTGCGCCTTCTCGGCGTTGGCCTCCGGCATCAGGATCGTGAACTCGTCGCCGCCGTAGCGGGCCACGATGTTGCTGCCGCGCCCGCGCTGCTCGAGGATCCGGGCCAGCCGGGCGAGGGTGAGATCGCCTTCCAAGTGGCCGAGAGTATCGTTGATGCTTTTGAAGTTGTCGAGGTCCACCAGCACCACCGAAAAGGGCAGGCCGGAGCGGCTGGAGCGCTTCCATTCCGATTGCAGCGATTCCATGAAAAAGCGGCGCGTCTTCAGCCCGGTCAGGCTGTCGGTGATGGCTTGCTGCTGCATTTGTTGGAAGGTGAGCGAATTGTTGAGCGCCACCGCCAACTGATCGGCCAAGGTGCGCAGGATCGGCAGCTGCTCCTGTGAAAAGGCTTGCGCCTCGTCGCACTCCAGATTGAGAATGCCCAGCGTCTGGCCGCCATAGGTGATGGGAATCGCCAGCGCGGAACCGGAGTCGCCGTGCACGGGAATGGCCTGCGGATTTTGCCGCAGGTCGTTGACCAGCATCAACTGCCCGGTGCGAGCGGCGGCGCCGACGATGCCCACGCCCAGCGGGAGGCGCCGCAGGGTACTGCCGCCCGCCGTGTTTTTGCGCCCCGCCTCGGCCTTGAACTCCAGCTCCTTGCTCTGATAGTTGAGCACGCCGACGCCGATGCGGTCGAAGGGGAAGTGCTTCTGGATCTCTTGCGCCATCGCGGCCAGCATGGCGTCGGGATTGAGGGTGCTGATCGCCAGCTTGGCAATGTGGTTCAGGAATTCCAGCTGCTTGGCGTTGCGCTGCTCCTCCGCGAACAGGCGCGCGTTTTCGATGGCCACGGCCGCCTGGCCGGCGACGATCTCGAGGATGCGGAGATGGTCGTGGTCGTAAGCGCCGTTGCGTTCGTAGTTTTGCACCGCCATCACGCCCACCGAGCGGCCGTGAATGATGATGGGCACGCCCAGCCAGCTCTGGGCGTTGCGGCCGCTGCGCTCCAAACCGGTTTGGCGCGAGAACTCGGCCACGTCGCCATCCACCAGCAGCGGCTCGCCGCTGGCCAGCACATGCTCGGTGAGGGCGTTGCGGCGGGGCCGCGCTCGCTTGGGCAGAATGGCGCCGTCCTCGACTTCGAGCTCGAAGCGGATCTCGTCGCTGATTTCGTGCTGGAAGGCGACGTAGAAATTGCGCACGTCGATGAGCTTCTGCAATTCGGCGTGAATGAGGCGCAGCAAATTATCCAGGCTGAGCGAGGAACTGAGCGCGGTGCCGATATGGGTGAGGATCTCAAATTCCTCGCTGCGCCGCAGCGAGGCCTTGATCAGCGACAGGTTTTCGAGTGCTACGGCGGTTTGCGTGCTTAGCGCCAACAGGAAGCGCAACTCTCCGGGCAGGAAGCGGCGTTGGCCCATTTGGCCGAGCAGCAAAAGGCCGAAGGTCCGCTTGCGCGATTGCAGCGCTAGGCAGGTAAAGCCGCCATCGCCTTCGATCGACAAGTGCTGGCGCAGCTGATTGAAAAACGGCTCCGTCTCGAGGCCGGCGATGGGCGCAGTGGGGTGGCGCCAGCGGCCCACGACCAAACCGCCATAGCGGGGCAGCAATTGCACCAGGCGGGGGCCCGCGGTCTGGGCAAAAAACTGCCGGAAGTCGGAGGAAAATCCGCGGCTTAGCTCGATGGCGTCCGGCAAAAGCGGCGGCCCGGCCCATAGCGCCACATGGCGCACTTGCACGATATTGCGCAACCGGTCCAGGAGGCTGTTGAGAACCTGCGGCAAGCCGCCGCTTTGCACGTGGCTGCCGCCGCTGAGGTTGAGCATGGAGAGACCGAGCAGGTGCTCTTCCATCGCGCGGCGCTCTTCCTCGAAAATCACCGCGCCCATCGTTACCGCCAACAGCATCGGGGCGGGCACGGCGGCCAGAGCGGCGGCGGTATGGCCCACGGGAAAGCGGTAGAGCAGCCATTCGCTCACGCCCCATAACAGCAGTGCCAAAGACGCAAAGCGCCGCGCCCAGCAACCCACCGGGCTCTGCAGTAGATAAAATGCCGCCACCGCGAACAGAAGCACGGCGATGGCCGGCGCCGCGAGCGCTGGATACGGAAAGGGGCGGAACCAGGCAACGTAGGCCCAGCCGACGCCCACGGTGGCAAGCCAAAGATAGTTGCGCCCCTGCACGGCAATTTGGCGCAGCTCGCGGGCGCTGAGCAGGAGCATCGCGGCGGCGGCGGTGAGCACCGCTGCCGCAACCCAGGCCAGGCCGGCGCGCGGCCAAAGCTGGCCGGCAGCCCTGAGGGCGGCATGCAACGTCAGCAGGGCCCAGAACCAGGTCCAGGCACGAACGTAACGCTCCGGGCGAACCCAGGTCAGGTAGCTGAACAGCAGCAGGACCAGGGCCGAAGCCACCACCGGAAGCGAGACGATCCACATGGCTATGCGGGCGGCCCCGGGGATAGCCGCACCACTCCAAAGTTATCGCGCCGAGAGCGCGCCAGCTGACTACCAACTATAGGCGATGCAAGAGTTTGCGGTAAAGGCAGTCGAAGTACAGGGAACCTGTCCGTCACCTGTCCACTCGCGTCGAAGCATGGAGGAAGTCCAGAAAATGCCTAGCGATACCGGGACACGCAGCAGCGGAGGGAATTGCTCGGGGGGCAACTTATGGCGAAGAGCCGCCTTCTCACCCAGTACGGGAAATTTACATTACCGAAGGGCCGGTGCGTTCCGCCCGGACTCTTCCACTTCAGAGGGGTTCAAATATGAAGTTCTTTTCTCGAACGTGGTACTTGCCGCTAGCCTTGAGCGTGGCGGCCGGCCTGTGCTGGGGACAGCAGCCCACGCAGTATCCCGGCGAGCAGCAATCGCCTGGGCAGCAGCAGCAACCGGCGCAGGCACAACCGCCCGCGCAACAGCCTGGCGCCAGCAGCGATACCCAAACTCAGACTCAGGTACAGAGCGCGATCGACGCCAACTCCGCATTGAAAGCGGCGGGCGTGACCGCCACGGTGACCAATGGACAGGTCACGCTCATGGGCGTAGTCGGCGACAACTCGCTGAAAGATGAAGCCGAAAGCGCCGCGAAATCAGTCGCGGGTGTGACTAGCATCCAAAATCTAATCACCGTCAGTCCCAGCGCGGGGCAACAGACAACGCAGCCAAGTCAAGCGCAGCAGCCGGGCCAGCAGCAACCCGCGCAGCCCGGCCAGGAACAGCAGCCCGGCCAGCAACCGGCGCAACCTGGGCAGCAGCCGACACAGCCGGGCCAGCAGCCGCCTTCGTCTCAGCCGGGGCAGCAGGCACAGCCGCCCGCGGCACAGCCGGGGCAACAGCCCACGCAACCAGGCCAGGAACAGCAACCAGAGCAGCAGCCGACGCAGCCGGGGCAACAACCCGCGCAGCCCGGCCAGGAACAGCAGCCCGGCCAGCAACCGGCGCAGCCTGGGCAGCAGCCGACACAGCCGGGCCAGATGCCGCCTTCGTCTCAGCCGGGGCAGCAGGCACAGCCGCCCGCGGCACAGCCGGGGCAACAGCCCACGCAACCCGGCCAGGAGCAGCAGCCGGGCCAGCAGCCAACCCAGCCGGGTCAAACGCCGCCTTCAGCGCAACCGGGACAGCCGGCTCAGCCGCCGGCGCAGCCTGAGGCGGGGACCGGCATACAAGGGCAAGTCAATTCGGCTTTGATGAACGACCCGGAGCTCGGCAAATATGCACTGACGGCTTCGGTGGATCCCAAGGGCGCCGTCACGCTCTCCGGCACCGTGCCGAACAAGAGTGATAAGAAGCACGCCAAGCAAGTGGTCGAAGACGTCGGCGGCGTCACTAAGGTTCACAACAAAATCAAGGTCAATTCCAGCGCTACGCCGATGCAAGGCCAGCCGCCGCAAGGGCAAACGCCGCCGGCGGAACAGCCACCCTATTCAGGGCAGCAGCCCACGACGCAGCAGCCTCCGACGCAGCCCAGCCAGCCACCGGCGACGGAGCCACAACAGCCGCCGACTTCCGAGCCTCCTAATGGCGAGCCGCCCCTGCTAGGGCCGCATTCGCCGCTAGGCCAAAACGGCTCGGCCGGAGCGCCGGGAACGGCGGCACCGGTGCAACAGAGTCAGTCGAGCCAGACCAATCCGGCCACCGGGCAGCAGTCGGTGGATACGTCGCAACAATTGCAACAGCAACTGACGCAGGCGCTCGCGAACGATCCGGAGCTTTCGAAATACGGCGTGAAGGGCGTCGTCACCGGCAATGGCAAGGTCACGCTCGAAGGCGTGGTGCCCAGCAAGTCGGATAAGAAGCACGCCGAAGTGCTCGCCAAGGGAATCAACGGCGTGCGCGCCGTGGATGACAAATTGACCGTGGATGCCAACGCCAAGCCAGTCAGCACCGAACAACAACCCTCGGAGCAACCGCCGGCGCAACAGCCTCCGCAAACGCCAGGCGGCGGCGTGCTCTGGAGCCAGCAATCGAGCGCGCAAGCGGCGGCCAATCCGGCAATGCCGCAGGACGAAGAGACGCAGCTGCAAAACTCGCTCAAGAACGATCCGGCGTTGAGCGGCGTGAACGCCGCAGTGAGCGGCAACACCGTCACACTGACCGGCACGGTGGGCAGCAGGGCGGACAAGAAGCGCGCCGAGGACATGATCAAGAAAGCAGCTCCGAAAGGCGCCAAAATCCACGATCGGATCAAGGTGCAGAAGACGAGCCAGGGCGCGCAGCAACCCCCGGCCTTGTAAGGATGGCGGCGAAGAACCCCTCGGTGGCGAAAGATCCGGGCAGAATCTCGAGAAACGGCCCGGAAGATGACAGGCGAGCGGCGGTGCCGGCTACAAGCTGGCCCGCCGCTTCAATTTTTTCGAGCACGGCGGCGACAGGAAGAAGTTGCAGGCCAGGTTGCGCGGCGAGGACGGCGCGGACGATTTGCTCGCCTTCCTCCGGTTCGATGGAACAGACGCTATAAACCAGCCGGCCGCCAGGGGCCAGCACCGCTAGCGCCTGCTCGAGAATGCGGCGCTGGCGCAAGGCAAAGCGCGCAAGATCATCGGGCTGCAACCGCCAGCGAATCTCCGGATTGCGCTGCAGCGTGCCCGTGCCCGAACACGGCGGATCGACCAAAATGCGATCCCAGCCGCCGCCTGGGAAGGGCAGCGGGCGCTCGGCGTCAGCGACGACGACGCTAGCCGCCGCGGGCAGGCGCGCGCGCAGGCCGGCGGCGCGGCGCGGCGAGCGGTCAACCGCGACCAGGCGGGAGGACGCGGCCAGCGCGGCCAGAATGGCGGCCTTGCCGCCGGGCGCGGCGCAGAGATCGAGCACGCGGGCGGCGTCTTCCGGCGTGAGCAGGTATGGGATCATCTGCGATGCCTCGTCTTGTATGGCGACGGCGCCGGTCGGCAGGGGCGAGGCATGGAAGATGTCACCGGCGGTCACGCGGCGGGCGGCGCGGAGCAGGCGACCGGGCTCGAGGACGATGCCGGCGGCGGCCAAGTCCTCCCAAAGCTGGCTTCCCAGCGTGCCCGGCGCCGACGGGCGCAGCGCCGGTATGGGCGTCTCGTTATCGTGGATGGCGATTGCTTCCGCGGCAGCTTCTCCCCAGCGGCGCTGCCAGCGGTCGAGCAGCCAGCCGGGGTGGGAGAGCCGGATGTCGCGACGGCGAATGGGATCGGGTTCGCGCGCCAGCAAGGCCTCGAGCGTTTGCGGCGCGGCGGCAGCGGCGCGCCGCAACACGGCATTGACGAAGCCGGCGGCGCGGCCGCCGGCGGCCTTGGCGAGCTCGACGCTTTCGTGCACGGCGGCCACCGCCGGCACGCGATCAAGATAGCGCAATTGATAAATGCCCAGGCGCAGGGCGGTGCGCGCCACCGGCGCCAATCCTTTGATAGGGCGCCGCGCGGCGACTTCGGCCAAAAAATCGAGTTCGCTGCGGTGGCGAAGCACGCCCAGGCCGAGTTCGAGCGCCAGGGCGCGGTCGCGCGCGGCGCAGCGGCGCGCCGCCGCGCCCTGCATCCAGGCGCCGACGTGTGCGCCCCGCTCCTCGACGGCGAGCAGCAGCGCGGCGGCGACTTGGCGGGCAGGCGCGGCGGGCATGATGGCTCGAAAAATTGCCTATCCTACTCTAAGCACAATGCCCCCTCACGATCCCGACGTGTACGCGGTATTCGGCGCCGAGCCCGAAGTGGCCGCCTACGCCATGGCTAAATACAGTCGCTCGGCGCTCTCCCTGCGCGAAAGCTTGCGCGAGATTAGCGAGCAAAAGGCGGAAAAGTTCCTCGACACGTTTTATTTTCAATACGGCCACCGCTCCATCGCCGACCTGGCGCACGTCAGCTTGGCGGTCGAGCGGCTCTCGATTCTGGCGGCCATCGAGGTCGCCGACGAGAGCAAATGGGACGGGCAGGAGCGCTCGACGCGCTACCAGGAGTTCGGCGCCGGGGTAGAGGCGGGGCTGGCCTGGCGGCGGCCGCCGGAGCTGCCCGCGCAGTCCGGCTACGATGCCGCGATGCGGGAATTGTTCGCGGCGTATGAAGTTGTCTCGGCGCGCGTGCATGCCTATTACCGCTCCGTCGTGCCGCGCCCGGAGACGATGAAGCCGGAGACCTACGATCGCACGCTGCGGGCGCGGGCTTTCGATGCCGGCCGGTATCTGCTGCCGCTGGGCACGACCACCAGCTTGGGCCAGATCGTCAGCGCGCGGGTGCTGGAACAACAGATCGCGCGCCTGTTGTCGTCGCCTTATGCGGAATCGCGGGCGGTGGGCGAGACCTTGCGCGCGGCGGCGAGCACGCCGGCCCACGACCCGCGCCGCGACGACCTCGAGCGCTTGGCGGAGTTCGTGCGAAGCCAGACAGCGCAGCCGGGCGCGGCCGAGGCTCTGGCGGCGGTGGAGCGGCTGGCGCGGCCGGTTCGGGTCGCGCCGACGCTGGTGAAATACGCCGAAGCCAGCGCCTATCGCATCGAAACGCGCCGTGAGCTGGCGGAGGCGGCGCGCGAGGTGCTGGCAACGGCGATGCCGGAAAGCCAACCCGGCGTGACGCTGCTCGAGCCCGAGCCGCTTGACGTCGAGGTAGCGGCGACCCTGCTTTATGGCGCCAGCCATCATTCTTATCGTCAGACGGCGGCGGCGGTGGCCGCCTTGCCGGCGGCGCGGCGGGCGGAAATCATTTCGATCGGCTGGCGGCATCGCGGCCCGCATGACGAACTGTTGCGTGAGTATCAGGCCGGGCAGGCGCTGCGTTTCGACATTCTGATGGATGTCGGCGGCTATCGCGATCTGCACCGCCATCGGCGCTGCGTGCAAGTGGCGCAAGAGTTTACCTGGATGCACGGATACGCTGCGCCGCCGGTGCTGGCCGAGTGCGGAGTGGAGCCGGTCTATGGCGCCGCCCTGGAGCAGGTCAGGCAGCAGGCGGAGGCGATCGAGGGCCAGTCGCGCGAGGCGGCGGTTTACTTGATGCCGCTGGCCTTCCGTCGCCGCTGCCTGTTCAAGATGGACTTGGCGGAGGCCAACTATATCGCCGAGCAGCGCACCGCCCCGGCCGGCCACGGCTCTTACCGGGAGGCGGCGTGGGCGATGTATGAGGCAGTGCGGCAACGGCATCCGAGCCTGGCACGGGCCTGGCGGGTGACGCCGCTCGAGCCGGCGCCCGACCTGTTGCGGCGATAGGCTTGCGGGCTGCGGCGCGCGGGCGGTCTGCTATCATGGGCATCGCTATGGCCGAACGTGCGAGAAGCGGACGCGTGCTGCTGGAAGAGAAGGCGCAGCTGATGTCGGCCAGCGAGATCGAGCGCACGCTGGTACGCTTGGCGCACGAGATCGTGGAGAAGAACAACGGCGCCGAGCGGCTCGCCTTGATCGGAATCCGCCGCCGGGGCGTCCCGCTGGCGCAGCGGCTGGCGGCGCTGATCGCGCGCATCGAATCTCGTCCGGTGCCGGTCGGCGTCCTCGATATCGCCCTCTACCGCGACGATCTTACGACGGTCGGTCAAAAGCCGGTGGTCAAGCCCACCCAGATCGATTTCGACATCAGCGGCTTGAACGTCGTGCTGGTGGACGACGTGCTCTACACCGGGCGCACGACACGGGCGGCGCTCGACGCCCTCTTCGACCACGGCCGGCCGCGGCGGGTGCAACTGTGCGCGCTGATCGACCGCGGCCATCGCGAACTGCCGATCGAGGCCAGCTTCGTCGGCAAGTACGTGCAGACTACGGAGCGAGAGATCATCGAAGTCAAGCTGACGGAAGTGGACGACAGCGAGCGGGTGCTGCTCGTCCAGCCGGTCGGGTAAGCATGCGGGCGATGGCGAGCGGACGCGGCGGCGCGGCGGGGCAGGCCGAAAGCGAGCCGTTGCGCCATTTGTTGGGCATCGAGCCGCTGGCCACGGGGCAGATTCAAACGCTGCTCGATGCCGCGGCGGCTTTTCACGCGCAAGCGCCGCCCAAGCTGCTGGCGGGACGGCGCGTGCTGCTGTTGTTTTACGAGGCTTCGACCCGCACGCGGACGTCTTTCGAGGTGGCGGCGCGGCGCTTGGGCGCCGAGACGGTTTCGATCACCGCCGCCGCCAGCAGCATCGAGAAGGGCGAGTCGCTGCTCGACACCGTCTATACCCTGCAAGCGATGGCGATCGACGCCATCGTAATGCGCCATGCCGACAGCGGCGCGCCGGTGCTGGTGGCGCGCCACGTGGAGGTGCCGGTGATTAACGCCGGCGACGGCATGCACGAGCATCCAACCCAGGCGCTGCTCGACGCCTTCACCATCCTGCGCCACAAAGGGCGAATCGCCGGCTTGAAGGTGGCGATCATCGGGGATATCTTGCATAGCCGGGTGGCGCGTTCCAATCTTTGGCTGCTGTCGCGCTTCGGCGCCGACGTGAGGTTGTGCGGGCCGCCCAGCCTGCTGCCCGCCGCCTTCGCCGCTTTCGGGCCCGGCGTGAGTGTAACCCATCGCTTGGACCAGGCCTTGCAGGACGCCGACGTGGTGATGGTGCTGCGTATTCAAATGGAGCGCATGCGCGAGGCGTTCTTTCCCAGCGAAGCCGAGTACGTGCAGCTCTATTCGGTCACGACCGAGCGGCTGCGGCTGGCGCGGCCGGAAGCCATCGTCATGCATCCCGGGCCGATGATCCGCGGCGTCGAGATCGCCGCCGAGGTGGCGGATTCGCCGCAATCGGTGATTCGCGAGCAGGTGGAAAACGGCGTGTTGATCCGCATGGCGACGCTCAGCCGGCTGCTGGCGGGGCGCGCGGCATGAACCTCATCCTGAAGAACGGGCGGGTGCTCGATCCAGCCGCCGATCGCGATTTCGTCGGCGACGTAGTGGTGCAAGAAGGGCGGATTCGCGACCTGGGCGCGGGCATTGCCGCCTCCGGCCCCGGCGTGGTCGACTGCACGGGGCTGGTGATCTGCCCGGGGTTCATCGACCTGCACACGCACCTGCGCGAGCCGGGGTTCGAGTACAAAGAGACGATCGAAAGCGGCACGCAAGCGGCGGTGGTGGGCGGCTTTACGGCCGTCTGCGCCATGCCCAATACCAACCCGGTTAACGACGGCGCCGGCACGACCATGTATCTGCGGCAGCGGGCGCTGGAGATCGGCGCGGCGCGCGTATACCCGGTGGGCGCGATCACGCAGGCGAGCCGCGGCGAGGCGCTGGCCGCGATCGGGGAGATGAAGCGGGCCGGCGCCGTGGCCCTTTCCGATGACGGGCGGCCGGTGATGAATCCGCAGATCATGCGCCGCGCCATGGAGTACGCGGCTATGTTCGACCTGCCCATCGTCGAGCATGCCGAGGATCTTTTGCTCTCCGCTGGCGGGGTGATGCACGAGGGTCCGGCGGCCCTGCGGCTGGGATTACGCGGCATCAGCGCCGAATCCGAAGCGGCCATGGTGGCGCGCGACATTTTGCTGGCCCGGCAGACCGGCGCTCACCTGCACGTGGCCCACCTCTCGACCGCGCTGGCGGTCGAGGCGGTGCGGGAGGCCAAGGCGCGCGGCGTGCAGGTGACGGCCGAGGTTACGCCCCACCACCTGACGCTGTGCGACGAAGACATCCGCGACTACGACGCCAATTTCAAGATGAATCCGCCGCTGCGCTCGCGCGCCGATCGCGAAGCGGTGATCGGCGCCCTGGCCGACGGCACCATCGACGCCATCGCCACCGATCACGCGCCGCACGCGCCGCACGAAAAGCAGCAGGAGTTCAACCGCGCCCCGTTCGGCGTCATCGGACTGGAAACGGCGCTGCCGCTGGTGTTGCGGCTGGTCGAGGCCGGCCGCCTACCGCTGCGCCGCGGGATCGAGGCCCTGACGGCGCGGCCGGCGGCGATCTTCGGCCTGCCGGGCGGGCGGCTGGAGCCGGGCGGAGAGGCGGACCTGACCGTCTTCGATCCGCGCGCCGCCTGGGTGTGCGAGCCGGCGCGGCTGCGCTCGAAGAGCCGCAACACGCCTTTTGCCGGCTGCGAAATGAAGGGCCAGGCGGTCTATACCATCGTCGGCGGCCGCGTCGTCTTCGCCGCGCGGCCGATCCAATAAGGCGCCGCGCGCGCTTAGAATCGAAGGCTCTGCCGATGCCGCGCGACTCCTCGACCCCCAATCCGGAGAGCGCCGCCGCGGCGGCGCTCGCGCCGCGCCGCGCGCGCCACCGCCTCGAATACGCGCCGGTGTGGCTGGCCAAGACGGTGCTGGGCGCTTTCCCGCGGCCGCTGGCGCGGGCCGCCGGCATGGGCGTGGCCGCCGCCTTTTACGGCGCGCACCGCCGCCTGATTGCCGTCGGCCGGCGCAACCTGGCGCTGGCGTTTCCGAAGTTAAGCGAAGGCGAACGGCGGCGCATCCTGCGCCGGCTCTACCGCCATCTGGGGCGGCAGTTGGCGGAGTTTTGCTTATTCCCCCGCTACCGCCGCGAGAGCGTCGCGGCGCTCGTCGAAACCGCCGGGCTCGAGCACTATTTGGCCGCGCGCGCGGCTGGACGGGGAGTGCTGATCCTGACCGCGCATCTGGGGGCGTGGGAGGTTTCGAGCTTCGTCCACAGCCTCAACGGCTATCCGCTCAAGTTCGTCATCCGCCCGCTCGACAATCCCTATCTCAACGCCATGGTGAATCGCTCTCGCGGCTTGCACGGCAATCAGCCGATCGGCAAGCGCGATTTCGCTCGCCAGTTGATTCAGGCCATGCACGCCAACGAAACCGTGGGCATTCTGCTCGACCAGAATTCGTCGCCGCCGCAGGGGGTTTTCGTCCCCTTCTTCGGCGTGGCGGCCTGCACCGCGGTTGGCTTGGCCAAGATCGCGCTCCGCACCGGCGCTGCGGTGGTGCCGGGATTCACGGTTTGGGAGGAGGCTAAGCGTAAATACGTCTTACGTTTCGAGCCCGCCTTGCCGCTTGTCTCGAGCGGCGACGAAGAAGCCGACGTCCTCGCCAACACCGCCGCCTATGCCGCCGTGCTGGAGCGCTGGATCCGCCGCTATCCGGACCAATGGCTCTGGGTGCACCGGCGCTGGAAAACGCGTCCGGCGGGCGAGCCGCCTCTCTATTGAGCGCGCCGGATCAGCCGGGAGGCCACGCCATGGCGCGCCCGCCTAGCAGATGCAGGTGCAGGTGGAAAACGCTTTGCCCGGCATGCGGCCCGACGTTGATCACGGTGCGGTAGCCGCGCTCGAGTCCCAACTCGCCCGCCAAGCGGGCGGCGACGAGTTGCAGATGGCCGAGCAGCGCTTCGTCGGCCGGCGCCGCCTCGGCCAGACCGGCCAAATGCCGCTTGGGAACGATCAGCACGTGCGTCGGCGCGCCGGGATGCAGGTCGTGGAACGCGAAAACGCGGTCGTCTTCATAAGCTTTTTTGGCGGGCAACTGGCCGGAGACGATCTTGCAAAAGAGGCAGTCGCTGGACATGGCGGTGAACGACAACAGGCAACGGTAACATGCGCGGCGGCGATTTAAAATGGGAGCAGGGGTAGAGGGTGCATCTCCATTCAGGCGGGCGCGGCGGAGAGCGGCGCCGGTTGCAAATCGGCGCGGCGATTACGCTGGCTTACGTCTTGCTAGCGCTGATCGCCGGCATTTGGGCGCATTCGCTGGCGCTGATTTCGGAAGCCGGGCACAACCTTACCGACTTTTTGGCGCTGCTGCTGAGCTGGTATGGCCTCTATCTCGCCGCCAAGCCCGCCGACGAAAGTCGCACTTATGGGTATCAGCGCGCCGGCGTGGTGGCGGCGTTCCTCAACGTCCTGACCCTTTTCGCAGTCACGATCTTTATCTTGGTCGAAGCGGTGGAGCGGTTCCGCAGCCCGGTGCACGTGCACTCGGGCCCGATGCTGGTGGTGGGCGCGATCGGCGTCGCCATGAACGCCGGCATCGCTCTCTCGCTGCGCCACCATCACGATGTCAATTTGCGCGCCGCCTTTCTGCACATGGTCGGCGACGCGGTTTCGACCGCCTTGGTCATCGCCGGCGGGCTGGTGATCGCTGCTACGGGAGCGACGATCGTGGATCCGCTGCTCTCGCTGATCATTGCCGGCTTCATCGCTTGGACCAGCTGGGACGTGCTGCATGAGACGTTGAACATCTTGCTCGAGGGCACGCCGCGCGGGGTTCGGCCGGAAGAAGTGGCGAGCGCGCTGAAGGAGGTTCACGGCGTCGAAAACGTTCACGACATGCACATCTGGAGTCTCGGCTCCCACTCGCATGCGCTCAGTTGCCACGTTTGCATCGCCGATATTCCCCCTTCCGAGAGCGAGGCCATCTTGCGCTCCTTGCAGCAGCGGCTGGCGGAGCGCTATGGCATTTTGCACACCACCTTTCAGTTCGAATACGGTCTGTGCGCGCTGAGCGAGGGCTGTGCGCTGCCCGTCCGCGGGCTAACCGGAGAAGCCCACAACCGCTGATGGCCGGGCAACGCCGCGGGCGAGAGCGGAATCTCGTGCTGCATGGGGCGGCCGCGATTCCTTGCCGTTTTCGCCCTCGTCGGGCTGAGCGCGGTGGCTTGCGGCAGCCGGCACATGCGCCTCAATCCGACCAACATCGTGCCCGCGGCGCAAGGCCGCGCCACGCTCGGCCTGAATGCCAATGGCGAGACCACCGTGGATCTCGAACTCACGCATCTGACTCCGCCCGGCAGGCTCTCGCCCCCTTGTCGCGCCTACGTGGTCTGGATCGAGACCGACGACGAACCGGCGCTGAGAAAAGGCGAGTTGCGGGTGGGCGACGATTGGCGCGCCCAACTTAGTTTCGTGGCGCCGGCGCGAAGCTTCGACATCTTCATCACCGCCGAGAATACCGCTCTCGGCGACGCGCCCCGCGGACCGGAACTATTGCGCGCCTCAGTGAACGCGAAGTGATGGCGCGGCCGCGCCGCCGCGAATGAAGAACTGTTGCTTACTCGTGGCGGCGGGCACCGCCACGTCGAAAAAGCCCACCATCATCTCTTCCGTCGTCTGGTCGCCCCAATGCACCCATTGCGTGGGATCGGGGTTGTGGGGATTCGCCGCCGAGTTGTCGAACCAGGCGATGGCTTGCAGTTCGGTGCCGGCAGGCAGCCAGCGGGGCTGGGCCAGCTTGTAGCTGAGCTGCCAATAGAAATTCCAGTTCACGCGCAGCAGCGTTGTTGCCCGTCCATGGGCGACGAGGTTGTACTCGAAGCGCTTGCCGCGCAGATGCAGGTGCGGGAAAAAGCCGAGCAGCAGGGCGCGATTCGGCAGCGTTCCATGCACCTCGACCTCGAAGTTGGCGGCGCCGGGCGGAATCAGGAAATGGTCGTCGGTGAGTTGCAGGGTCAGTACTCGATAGCGCGGCCGCCGGCGGGAGAAAATCAGGCCGATCCGCGTCCGATCGCGGGTGGCGCGGCCGTTGGTGATGTAATGCATTTGGAAGACGAGATCGGAGCCGCGTGGGAGAAATTTGCCCATGTCGGCCGGCCAGCGATCGGGGCTGCTGCCGGGGGCATAGACGAGCAATAGGTCGCTATCGGTCCATTCCGCGTCGCGGCGGTCTTGCGGGGTAGGCAGATCCTTGGCGGTGAACGGCACGCCCACCGGCGCATGACGCAGCCAGGACGAGCCGGGCGGGCGAATGTAGACGACCGCATGATGGACATGGGCCGGCGCGGAGGGCTCGATCTGGCTGTAGCGCACCCATTCGTCGCGGCGAAAATGCGTGGGGACGATCTCGTAGGTATAGTCGACCTGCCCGCGCGCCGGCAAGGAAACCGACGACGGCATGGTCACGACCGCGTCGGGGGCAGGAATGTTCCATCCTGCGGTCCAATGCCGTGGCGGTGGCGCCTGGCGCGAGTTCCCGGCGGGCGCGCCGGCGCGGGACCAGGCTAGCAGCGTGGCGATCTGGCCCGCGCTGAGCGAGGTATCGTTGGCGAATCGGCCGTAGCGGGGGTCGGCAAACCACGGCGGCATCGCCCGGTGTGCGACAGCTTGGGCGATAGCGTGCGCGAAAGGCCGCGTTTGCCTGTAGGTGACCAGCGGCATCGGCGCGATTGCGCCACTGCGATGACAAACCTGGCAATGCGCCTGGAGGATCGGCAGCACGTCTCGATAGAAGGTCGGCGGAGGCGGCGCGGTTGCGAAGGCGGCGGCCGCCGCCAGCGCCGCGAGCGATGCGGCGAAAAGCAACCGCCCGCGCCGCCCCGAACCCCTATTCCGCGCGGCGCTCGTAGGCGGCGATGGCGTCGGCGTGTTGCAGGGTGAGGGCGATATCATCGAGGCCTTCCAGCAGGCATTGCTTGCGATACGGGTCGATCTGGAAGGCGAAGCTGCCGGCCTCGCCGCGGACGATTTGCGAGGGCAGGTCGATCGTCAATTCAAGCCCGGGGCAAGCGGCAACGGCGGCGAAAAGCCGGTCCACCTCGGCCTCGCTCAGGACCAAGGGCAGCATGCCATTCTTCAAGCAGTTGTTGTAAAAGATATCGGCGAAGGAGGGGGCGATGAGCGCCTGAATGCCGAAATCCGCGAGCGCCCAGGCGGCGTGCTCGCGCGAGCTGCCGCAGCCGAAATTGTCGCGCGCCAGCAATATGCGCGCTCCGCGAAACGCGGGCTGGTTGAGCGCAAAGCGGCTATCGCGGCGCCAATCGTAAAACAAGCCTTCGCCAAGGCCCGAGCGCACGATGCGCTTGAGGAATTGCTTGGGGATGATCTGGTCGGTATCCACATTGGCGCGGTCGAGCGGCGCCACGATGCCGGTCAGCGTGATGAAAGGTTTCATTGTCCGGGCCACTCCCGCACATCGACGAAGTGTCCGGCGACGGCGGCGGCGGCGGCCATGGCCGGGCTGACCAGATGGGTGCGCCCGCCGGCGCCTTGGCGGCCCTCGAAATTGCGATTGCTGGTCGAGGCGCAGCGCTCGCCGGCGCGCAAAACATCGGGATTCATGCCCAGGCACATGCTGCAACCCGATTCGCGCCACTCGAAGCCGGCCTCGCGAAAAATTCGGTCCAGGCCCAGGCGCTCGGCGGCGGCCTTGACCCGCTGCGAGCCGGGCACCACCATGGCGCGTACTCGCGGCGCGACTTTGCGGCCCCGCACCACCGCTGCGGCGGCTTGGAGATCTTCGATCCTCGAGTTGGTGCACGAGCCGATAAAAACGCGATCCAGCTGGATCTCCTGCAATGGCAGCCCCGGCTCGAGCCCCATGTACTCGAGTGCCAGTTCCACGGAACGGCGCGCGGCGGCGTCGGCGAACGTGGCCGGATCGGGCACGCGGCCGCCGACCTCGGCGACCATACCCGGGTTCGTGCCCCAGGTTACCTGGGGCGCGATGGCCGTGGCGTCGAAGACCAGCGAGCGATCGTAGGCGGCGTCGCTATCGCTGGCGAGCGCCAGCCAGCGGGCGGCCGCGGCCTCGAAGGCGGCACCGGCGGGGGCGTAGCGCCGGCCGCGCACGTAGGCCACGGTCTTCTCGTCGGGTGCGATCAATCCGGCCCGCGCTCCGGCTTCGATGGACATGTTGCAGACCGTCATGCGCTGCTCCATCGAAAGGGCGCGAATTGCCGCGCCCGTGTACTCGATGACGTGGCCGGTGGCGCCGCCCGTGCCAATACGGCCGATCGCGTGCAAGATCAGATCCTTGGCGGTAACCCCCGGCTGCAGCGCGCCGTCAAAGCGAAGTTCGAGGGTTTTGGGAGAGGCTTGCCATAAACACTGCGTCGCCAGCACGTGCTCGACCTCGCTCGTGCCGATGCCGAAAGCCAATGCGCCGAGCGCGCCGTGCGTGGAGGTATGGCTGTCGCCGCAGACGATGGTCATGCCCGGTTGCGTCAACCCCAGTTCGGGGCCGATGACGTGAACGATGCCTTGCTCGGGGCTGTCGAGATCGAAAAGTGCAATGCCATACTCGCGGCAATTGCGGCTCAGCATGTCGAGTTGCTGTCGCGCCGCTGGGTCGAGGATTTGCAGCGGGCGGGGATCGGTCGGCACGTCGTGGTCCATAGTGGCCACCGTGCGGTCCGGGCGGCGCACCTTGCGCCCGCTGGCGCGCAAGCCTTCGAAGGCCTGCGGCGAGGTTACTTCGTGAATCAAATGCAGGTCGATATAGAGGAGGGCCGGCCGTCCCGCTTCCTGGTGAACGACATGGCGCTCCCAGATCTTCTCGACCAGTGTTTTGCCCATGAATTCTCATTATACGGGCAGCCCCGCGAGCGTCATTTCTTCCCCAGGGCCGCAAAAGCTACCCGGCGCCGGGATGGGCCGTGGCGCGCAAATTGCTGCCCCGCAGGCACTTCACAGGTGGCGGTCGGATTGCTGAGAAGGTGATTTTTGAGGGAGGAAAAGCGTTGATTCGCAAGTCTGGACTGATCGTGACCTTGCTGTGTGCCCTGGGTCTGATGTTGCCCCTCGGCGCGCAAAACGTGAGCACGGCGACCTTTTTCGGGGGCGCGATTCTTGGCGATCCATCGGGATTCCAGGGCGGCGCGGGGCTCGGTTTTGGCATTACTCATAACGTGAGCTTCGAGCCCAGTTTTGCCATCGGCCGCACCGGGGGCGTCAACGTATTCACTCTCGACGGCGTCTTCGATTACAACTTCCATCTTCAGCACGGCCAGCCGATTCCCTATATTCTCGGCGGCGTGGGTCTGGCGCAGTACGCCAACTCAACCCATGGCTCGCCGATTGTCGGCGGTGGAGTGCGCTTTCCGATTTCGGATGGCTGGCAGATTCGCCCCGAGATCCGTTGGGGCACGCACGGACTCAGTCGCTTCACGATCGGCCTGACTAAGACGTTTTGAAGGGCTCTGCGGAATCGGCCGCTCTCACTTTTCTAGTCACTGTCGCTGGGGCGGCTTAGCCGGCGCGCTAGAGCGCGTTTTTTATGTCGGGCCAAAATTCGGCGCCTAGATTGAAGATCGCCGTGCCCCCGAGATCGAAGCCGATGCGGCTCATGGTCAGCCCGACTCCCCGATCGGTTCTAGGGTAATAGGCGTTCGAAAGCACGGCTGCGGCCAAGGTCCCCAGCAGGGCCGAGGAATCGACCACGGTAGCGCCGCCGCGGTCGGAGCGAGTGACGAAAACGCGGCTTAATGCGTAGAAGATGCGAGTGGCGCTGCTCCCCTGGCCCAGGCGAAAGTAGCGGGGGTCCTGATGGAACCAAACCGGCAATAGGTAGTCGCCGATGAATCCCGAAGTATTGGCGTCAACCAAGGCCGCGCCATAGCATTTGCCGAACCCGCCCAGGCCCGGCCCGTAGCCGCAGAAGCCGGTGCTCGAGTGCTCGAACAGCGTCTCCACCCCGCCCAGCGCGAGGCCCATGGGGTCATACACGTCGCGCAGCATTTCCATCAATTTTTCGTGCGGCGTGAGCGGTGGAACGTTTCTAAGGTATTCGACGTTGTAGGCGGGAATAATGAAAAAGATGTGCTTGCCGGCGCCGCGTCGCGGCTGAGGCGTGCTCGTTTGGCTGCCCTGCTGCCAAGCTGATCCCTGCACCAAGGCGGCCAGTTGGCGCCGCGCCGGCGCCAACGTGCTCGGCGGCACGGGCCAAAGCAGGCGCGCGGCGGCGGCGGGGAAGAACTCCGGCCGCACCCGCTCCTGGGCCTGGGCTAGCGGCGCCAGCAGCAGGCAAGCCGCCACCAGGCAAAGGAATCTCGGTGCCGTGCGGTGACCCGGCGCGTGCTGGGAATGTGCTGGCAATGGGCGCGGCTGCAACGACATTGTGCCTCCCGCTAGGCTCCCCGCGCGTCCATTTGGGGATGGATGCGCTAGGGCAGCGGCGGCGCCGTCCTATCTTCGGACAATGCTCCCGACACTGCCACCCGTGGCGGAATTTCCTAACGGAAACTCGCAGCTTGGCCGGAACCCCTGACGCTTCGCCGGCAACAAAGGGCTATTCCACTCAGAGCCTCTCCATGTTGCGCGATATTAGCTTGCCGCGCAACCCAGAGCGGACCGCGCGGTCCTCTCCTCCGGCGAAGAGCTAGTGACTTAACCGCAGCATCACCACCCCGTGCGGCGCCACCTTGGCCGTGAAATGGTCGGGAACGCGGCCGCGGTTGGCGTGCGCCCAGAGTTCGCGCACATGCGGCCTGCCGCCCATCCCCAATTGCGACCAGCGCACGGTCACCTGGGCCGGCTCCTCGCCGCGATTAAAAAGCCCCACTGCCCAAGCCCCACCGTGCAAGGGCTTGCCCCAAACCTCCGTCGTGCCGTCCTGACTGAGACGCGTGCCCTGCTTGCCGAGTGGATCCTGATCTACGGCGATGACGTCGCGGTTGGTGAGAATCGCCAGCGTCGCCGGGCTCATGTGCGCCAGGTCGTTGCCGGCCAAAAGCGGCGCCGCCAGCAGCGCCCACAGGCTGAAGTGCGTGCGGTATTCGGTGTCGGTCATGCCCCCGTTGCCGACCTCCAGCATGTCGGGATCGTTCCAGTGGCCGGGGCCGGCATAAGGAGCGAGGCGGCCTTGATTGAAACCGATCTGGGACATCCGCTTCCAGGTGTCGTTGATATCGCCGGTGGTGCGCCAAAGATTGCCGCCCACGCCCGCCCCCCAGGTCCAGACGTCTTGCCAGCCGTACTGGCAGAGGCTGTAAACGATGGGCCGGTGCGTCGCCAGGAGCGCCAGCGCCATCTTGCGATAAACGTCTTGCATCTGGTCGCGCTTGTAGACGCGTCCCGCGCTGCACCAGTCGTACTTCAGATAGTCAATGCCCCACTTGGCGTAGGTGCGGGCGTCTTGCGCCTCGTGCTGATAGCTGCCCGCATACCCGGCGCAAGTCTTGGGGCCGGGCGAGGAATAAATACCGAGCTTGAGCCCCTTCGAATGCACGTAGTCGGCCAGCGCCTTCATATTGGGGAATTTGGCGTTGGGCTGGATGTTGCCCTGCGCGTCGCGTTGCCCCTCCCAGGTATCGTCGATGTTGACGTACTTGTAGCCGGCAGCCTTCATGCCGCTCGCCACCATGGCATCGGCGGTTTCGCGGATGACCTGATCGTTAACGTGGCGGTGGAAATGGTTCCAGCTGTTCCAGCCCATGGGCGGCGTGCGCGCCAAGTGATTGCGCTGGCCGGCGGCGGGCAAGGCGAGCATCAGGGCGGCGGCGAAAAGAACAAGGGATCGGGCGTTGCGCATGCGAGTTCTCAGGGTTTCTCGCGCATTGTAGTCGCCGGGCAGCGCTTTGACAACCCGCTCCGCCGGCGGCCCAGGGTGGCGATGGCCGGCCGAATCGGCGATTATAAAAACGGTGAAGTCTCCGATTCTATTGCTGATCGCCGCCGTGGTGCTGGCGTTTTTGGTGATCGCCAACGATCCCGGCCGAGCCGTGGCTTTGGGTCCCGCAGCCAACGGCGAGGCGGTGAGCACGCCCGCGCAGCCGCCCGGACAACCGACCGCCGCCAGCGCCAGCGATGCCGCCGCCGGGCAATTGGTGCTGGCGCGCTGCGGCGGCTGCCATTCGCTCGACAAGCTGCAACAAAATCCTCAGGATGAAGCCGGGTGGACGCAAACAGTGCGCCAGATGGAGCAGATGGGCGCGCAAGTAGCGCCGTCGGAAGAGCCGGTCATCGTGCGCTATCTAGCCCGCCACTTCGCGAAGTAGCCGCGGCGGACTAAAGCTTGCGGGCGACGGATTTGGCCTGCGTGAACAGCAGCAAATAATCGGGCCCACCGGCCTTCGAGTCGGTGCCCGACATATTGAAGCCGCCGAAGGGATGCGCTCCCACCATCGCGCCGGTGCACTTGCGATTGAAATACAAGTTGCCGACGTGGAACTCCGCGGCCGCCTTGGCGAGCTTCGCCTCATCGCGCGTATAGACGGCGCCGGTGAGTCCGTACTCGTTGTTGTTGGCGATGTCCAGCGCGTGATCGAAATCGCGGCACGGGATCACGGCCAGCACCGGTCCGAAGATCTCTTCTTGGGCAATGCGTGCGTCCGGGGCCACGTCGGCGAAGACGGTTGCGGGAACAAAATAGCCCTCGCCGGGCGCGGCGGCGCCGCCGGCGACCAAGCGGCCTTCGCGCTTGCCGATCTCGATGTATTCGAGAATCTTCTTGCGCGCGCGCTCGCTGATTACCGGCCCCATGTAGTTGGCCGGGTCGGCGGCGTCGCCGACGGTGATCTTCTTCGCCCGCTCGGCCAGCGCGGAGACGAAGCGGTCGTACACCGCCGGATGGACGATGGCGCGCGAGCACGCCGAGCACTTTTGTCCTTGGTAGCCGAAGGCGGAGGCGGTCACGCCCTCAACCGCCGCGTCCAGGTCGGCGTCGGCATCCACGATAATCGCGTCCTTGCCGCCCATCTCCAGAATGGTCCGCTTGATCCAGCGCTGGCCGGGCGGCGTCATGGCGGCGCGTGCATGGATCTGTAATCCCACCGCCTTCGAGCCGGTGAAGGCAATGAAGCGCACGCGCGGATCTTCGACCAGCGCATTGCCCACGGTCGCGCCGCCGCCGGTGACGAAGTTGACGACGCCGGGCGGCAAGCCGGCATCGTCCAAGATCGCCATGAAACGCGCGGCGATCGTGGGCGAGTCGCTGGAGGGCTTGAGCACCACGGTGTTGCCACAGACCAGCGCCGCCATGGTCATGCCCGCCATGATGGCGGAGGGAAAATTCCAGGGCGGAATGACCGCGCCCACGCCGAGGGGAATGTAGCGCAACTCGTCGCGCTCGCCCGGCAGTTGGGTCACCGGCGCGGGGCGCAGAAACAGCCGCACCGCCTCGCGAGCATAATATTCGGCGAAATCGATGGTTTCGTTGACGTCGGCTTCGGCTTCGGGGAAAGTCTTGCCAGCTTCGAGCGTGAGCCAAGCGCTGTATTCGGCCTTGCGCTCGCGCAGGATCGCGGCGGTTCGCAGCAGGATCTCGATCCGCTTCTCGGGCCGGGAGCGGGCCCAGCACTCGAAGACGGCGGTGGCCGCGGCCACCGCGTCGGCGGCCATGGCGATGGTTCCTTCTTGATGGCGGCCAACGACCTCGCTCGCGCGCGAGGGGTTCACCGAGTCGAACTTTTCTTCGCTGCGCCGCTCACGATTCTCCCAGCCGATAAGGTTGGGGTATTCGCGGCCCATTTCGGCGCGGGCGGCGGCGACGGCGGCGGCGAAGCGCTGCCGGACCTCGGGGCGGCTGAAATCGGAGGCCGGCTCATTGCGGAATGTCGGCAGGCGCAGCACATCGGCGGGCGGGGCAACCGTGGTTACCATGACCCCTTTATTATCGCGCCGACGCTTGATTGCGCTCCCAAACCAGCCGCAGCCCTTCCAAAGTCAAGTGCTCGTCGTATTCGCGCAAGTGACGCGAGTCTTGGACCAACAATGGCGCCCAGCCGCCGGTGGCCAGGCACTTGGTGTGCGCTCCGAGTTCGACGAGCAGGCGATCGAGAATGCCATCCACCATGGCCAGGTAACCGTAGTACAGGCCGGATTGGATGCTGCCGACCGTGGTCGAGCCGATCAGCCTCTCGGGCTTCCGCAGCTCCACCCGCGGCAGGCGGGCGGTGCGCGTGAAGAGCGCTTCCGCGGCGATCGCCAAGCCGGGGCAGATGATGCCGCCGCTGTATTCGCCGCGAGCGCTGATCACATCGAACGTGGTCGCCGTGCCGAAATCGACGATGACCGCCGGGCCGCCTAGGCGGGCGTATCCGGCCACCGCGTTGACGATGCGATCGGCGCCGACGTCGGCTGGCGGCTGATAGAGGATCGGCATGCCGGTCTTGAGTCCGGGGCCCACGAAGAGCGGCTCGAGCCGGAATTTGCGCGTCAGAGTCTGCCGCAAAACGGCGTCGATGGGCGGTACCACCGAGGCCACGATGGCATGGCGGATTTCCTCCATGCGGCGGCCCTCGCCGGCGAACAGGCCGCGCAGCAGCAGCGCGAGCTCGTCCACGGTTTGCGCGCGATTGGTGTTGATGCGCCAACTGGCGACCAGGAGCCGCTCGGCATAGAGACCGATCACGGTGTGAGAGTTGCCGACGTCGATGGCAAGCAGCATAGACGGCGTTTCCATTTTCGCTCAGTCCGCCGCCGGTGGCGGGGCTGCCCGGACATTGCCGGCGATTACCGTCGTCAGCGAGCCGTCGTCGCGGCGAATGCGAAGAAAACCTTGCGCGTCAAGGCCGCTAGTGACGCCCTCGTAGGCCTCGGCGTCTTCTCCCACGCGCACGCGCAGGCCTTGCACGTAAGAAGAGCTGCGCGCGAATTCCGCCAGCAAGTCGTCCACGCCGCCGCCGACAAACGCCTGATAACGGGCTTCGAGCTGGAACAGGATCTCGGCCAGCAACTCCAGGCGTGAGAACGCGCGTCCGGCGGCAAGGCGCAGGGAAGTGGCCAGGGGCGCCAAATCGGGCGAAAACTCGGTTTGATGCACGTTTACGCCGATGCCCAGCACCAGGTGTTGTACGCGAGTCGGCTCCGCGCTCATCTCCAGCAGCAAGCCGGCGACTTTGCGGCCATCGAGCAAGACATCGTTGGGCCAGCGCAAATCGGGCGCGAGACCGGTTACCAGATGGATGGCCGCGGCGACGGCCACGCCGGCGGCCAGGCTCAGCGCCAGCGCCGCCGCCGGCGGACCCGGCGGACGGAGCAGCAGGCTCATGTAAATCCCCTCGCCCGCCGGCGATGCCCAGCGACGGCCATGCCGGCCGCGGCCGCCGGTTTGTTCCTCGGCGAGGAAGAGGCTGCCGTGCGGCTCCCCTTGCGCGGCGGCGCCCAGCGCCGCCCGTTGCGTCGAGTCGATGCAAAAAAAATGATGGACGCGGCGCCCCAGCGAGCCGCTTTTGCGGTGTGGCGCGACCAACGCGGGCAACAGCAGATCGGGCATGGCCTCGAGCTGATAGCCGCTGGCGCGGTGGCCGCGCAGCTGCATGCCGTACTGGCGCAGTTGTTCGATGCCGCGCCAGACGCTGGAGCGGCTGACGCCGAGTTCTTGGGCTAGGCGCTCGCCGGAGAGCACGACAGTGGCATGGGCGACGAAAAGCTCCGCCAAACGGGTGAGATGGCGCGCGCCCTCGGGCGGATCGTGCATGGCGCTACAGCGCGAAGATGCGCATGGCCAGGTCCACGGCGGGAGCGGAGTGGGTAAGCGCGCCGACGCTGATGAACTGCACGCCGGTCTCGGCGTAAGCGCGCACGCTGGCCAAGGTTACGCCTCCCGAGACCTCGAGCGTGGCGCGGCCGGCAACCAGGGCGACGGCGCGCCGCACCTCCTCCGGCGCCATATTGTCCAGCAACACGCGTTCCGCGCCCGCCGCCAGCGCGAGGGAAATCTCCTCGAGCGTGCGCACCTCGATTTCGATTGGCTGGTCGGGACGCCGCCGGCTTAGGGCGCGCTCCAGGGCGGCGGCGACACCGCCGGCCAATCGGATATGGTTGTTCTTGATCAGCACGCCGTCGCTGAGATCGCTGCGATGATTGAGGCCGCCGCCGCAGGTGACCGCGTATTTCTCGAGCTGCCGCAGGCCAGGAAGCGTTTTGCGGGTATCGAGGACGCGCGCCGCCGTGCCGGCCACCGCCTCGACAAAGCGTCGAGTCAGGGTGGCAATGCCGCACAGACGCTGCAAGAAATTCAGTACCACGCGCTCGCAGGCGAGCAGCTGCCGCGCCTCGCCCCGGGCCACGGCGACGATCTGGCCGGCGGCGAGCCGTACGCCGTCGAGCACCTCGCCCTGGCTGGTGACCACGACCGGACGCGGCCGGCGCACGGCGCCATGCGCGGCTTCGCACAGCGCGGCGTAGCCTTCGTAAACCTGCGGCACCAGGCCCAAGCCGGCCAGCACCATCTCCTGCTTGGCGACGATCTCCGCTTGCGCCTCTTGCCCGGGTTCGATGGTGAGCGCGCTGGTGGCGTCGGCGAGTGTATGGTCCTCGCGCAAAGCGCTCTCGACCAACGCGGCCACGCGCCGCGAATTCCAATCCATGCTCCCCGATTGTAAAGCCGGCAGCGGTCAGCCGTTTACCAGCCGCATCCCGCTCGCGGGGTAGCGCTCGCCAGCGGCCGCCCCGGGGGGCAGGGCCGACGCGAGTGCGGACAGATCGGCGCTGTCGAGCTTCACTTCCAGCGCGGCGAGGTTTTCTTCCAGGTATGCGCGCCGCTTGGTGCCGGGGATGGGAACGACGTCGGCGCCCTGCGCCAGTAGCCAAGCCAGCGCGATCTGCGCCGGCTTGCGGCCGAGGCGCCGCGCCATGGCTTCGACCGTGTCCAGCAATCTCAGATTGCGGCGCAAATTCTCGCCTTGGAAGCGCGGATTGTTGCGCCGCCAATCGTCGGCCGCGAGCCGGTCGAGATTACGCAATCCGCCGCCGAAAAAGCCGCGCCCGATCGGGCTATAGGCGACGAAGCCGACCCCCAGTTCGCGACAGGCGGGCAGGATTTCAGCTTCCGCGTCGCGGGACCAGAGGGAATACTCGGTTTGCAGCGCGGCAATGGGGTGCACGCGGTAGGCGCGGCGCAAGGTGCTGGGCGAGGCCTCCGACAGGCCGAGGTAGCGCACCTTGCCCATCTCTACCAGGCGCGCCATGGCGCCCACGGTCTCCTCGATTGGAACTTTGGGATCGACGCGATGCTGGTAGTAAAGATCGATTACGTCTAGCCCCAGCCGCTTCAGGCTCGCGTCGCAAGCCGGGTAAACGTACTCCGGGCGCCCATCGACGCCGGCAAAGCTGCCGTCGCCGCCGCGCACGTTGCCGAATTTCGTGGCCAGCACGACTTCGCGGCGGCGGCCGCGGATGGCGCGGCCCACGAGCGTCTCGTTGCGCCCGATTCCGTAAACGTCGGCCGTGTCGAGAAAATTGCAGCCCAGATCCAGCGCCCGATGAATCACGGCGATGGATTCATCGTCGCTGCCCGGGCCATAAAACTCCGACATGCCCATGCAGCCCAACCCCATGGCCGAGATGAGCAGCGGCGTGGAACCGAGGGGACGAATCGGTACTTCCATGGCCTCAGGATACGCCGGCCGGCGAAGTCCGAGGCCCCCAATTCAGATATTCGCGGAGGTATTCATCCTGGCTGGTCAGAAGTTCGGGAGCGGAGCCGTCGAACCAGATGCGATGGTCGCGAAGGAGCATAAACGAGGCGCGGCCCACGCCCGGCGGCACTGCCCGCACGCTTTGCGTGTCGTGATCCCACACCCGCGTGGCCAGCAAATAGCCGTCTTGCAGGCGATGGGTGGCGAGCAAAGCGGTCACGTGATTGAGATCGCGCAGTTTAATGACCAACTCGATGATGGTGGTCGCCGTTTCCGGATCCAGGCCGCCGGTGGGCGAGTCGTAGAGCATCACCTCGGGCGAGGTGGCCAGGGCGCGCGCGATCGAGACGCGGTGGCGCATGCCGCCGGAGAGTTCGGCGGGCATCTTGTCGATGGCGTCCTCCAGGCCCACGAAGCGCAGGCATGTGCGCACCCGCTCCTCGATTTGCGCCTCGCTCTGCTGCCCCTCCTCGAGCAGGCGGAAGGCGATATTTTCCCGCACGCTCAGCGAATCAAACAGCGCGCTTTCTTGGAACGTCATGCCGATCGAGCGCCGCAAGGCAAATAGTTCCCGCTCGGGCATGTGGGCGACCTCGTGGCCGCAGACCCAGATTCGGCCGCGGTCGGGGCGCAGCAGGCCCATGGCCAGTTTCATGAGCACGGTCTTTCCCGAGCCGCTCTCGCCCAGCAGCACCTTGGTCTCGCCCGGCCGCACGGCGAAGGTGACATTTTCGAGCACCGGACCGGCGGCAAAAGCCAAACTGACTTGATCGAAGCGAATGACCGGGTTCTCGTCGCGCGCGTCTGCCATGTGGCCAGGAAGGAAACTTAGGTGCCGAGCAATCCGACGAGCAGGCGGCTGAGGACGAAATCCGAAATGATGATCAACAGCGAGGCCAAGACTACCGCTTGTGTGGTGGCGCGGCCCACGCCTTGCGTTCCGCCGCGGGCCTTCATCCCGTAATAACAGCCGACGGTGGCGATGATAGCGCCAAAGACAAGTGGCTTGATCAGTCCCTGAATGACGTCGGCCGAATCCAGGATTCGAAAGGCCGAGACCCAGTACTGGTTGGCGTCCAGATGAATGCCGGCTATGGCATAGCTGAGCCCGCCCACGATGCCGCAAATGTCGGCAATGATGGTCAGAAAAAAGCTCATGACGATCGTAGCCAGAACCCGCGGCGTGACCAGCTTGCGCATCGGATCGGTGCCCAAGGCGCGCATGGCGTCGAGCTGCTCGGTGACGGCCATGGAGCCGAGTTCGGAAGCCATGCCGGAGGCGTTGCGCGCGCCTACCATCAAGGCGCTCAGCACCGGCCCGAGTTCCAACACCAGCGACAGGGAGACCAACTGGCCGAGGCGGTCGATTTGGCCGTATTGGGCCAGCGTGGCCGAGAGCTGCAGTGCCATGACCGCGCCGGTAAAGAAGCCGGTCAGGGCGACGATCGGCAGCGAACCCACGCCGATCGAATCCATTTGTAAGAACAAGTCGCCGAAATAAAACGGCGTGGATACGACGTTGGCGAGGCTTTGCCCCACCATCAGCCAGAATTCCTGAAAGGAAAACAGCCAACCCTTTAACGTGCCGCCCAGGGACGAGGCCTCATCCGGCATGTCGAGATTCGAATCTAGCATAGGGCCCGGCCGGCCGGGAGCCGCGTCGGGCGGCTACAATGGATAGCTTCCGTCTCCGGACCCGAACCATGCTGCGTTTTACCACCGCCGGCGAGTCCCACGGCGAAGCGCTGATCGCGTTGATCGGAGGATTGCCCGCCGGCCTGCCGGTGGATTTCGCGCTTATCGATCGCGACCTTTGGCGCCGCCAACAGGGCTATGGGCGCGGCGGGCGCATGAAGATCGAGCGCGATCAGGCCCATTTTCTCGCCGGCGTCCACAACGGCGTCACCATCGGCGCGCCGGTGGCGATTCGGCTGGAAAACCGCGATTGGCGGAACTGGCAAGACACGCTGGCCGTCGATAAGCCGCCCGGCGAAGCGGCGCGGCCCGTGCGCAGCCCGCGCCCCGGTCATGCCGATTTGGCGGGTGCGATCAAGTTTAATTTTCCCGAATCGCGCTATGTGCTGGAGCGCGCCAGCGCTCGCGAGACGGCCGCGCGCGTGGCCGTCGGAGCGCTGGCGAAGCTGCTGCTGCGCGAGCTCGGCATCGAGGTGCTGAGCCACGTCGTGGCCGTGGGCGGGGCGCGGCTTCGGGCCGGAGCGGAGGCGAGTTGGGAGCGGCTGCGCGCCCTGGCGGAGCGGCAGGAAGTGCTGCTGAGCTGCGTGGACCCTGAAAGCGAAGCCGCCATGAAGGCGGAGGTGGACCGCGCGTTGCGTACTGGCGATTCGCTCGGCGGCATCTTCGAGGTGCGGGCGCGCGGGCTGCCTCCCGGCTTGGGCAGCCCTGCGCAATGGGACGAGCGGCTGGACGGGCATTTGACCCAGGCGCTCGTCTCGATCCAGGCGGTGAAGGCGGCCGAGATCGGCGACGGCGTGTGGGCGGCGACGGCGCGCGGCTCGGAAGCGCAGGACCCGATCGCCTACAACCGCGAGGCGCGCCGCTTTATCCGGCCCAGCAACCACGCCGGTGGCCTCGAGGGAGGCATGACGAATGGCGAAGAGGTGGTGGTGCGCGGCTATTTGAAGCCGATCTCGACGCTGCGCCGGCCGCTCGGCTCGGTGGACTTCGCCAGCCGCGAACCGGTCAAGGCCGCTTATGAGCGCAGCGACGTTTGCGTGGTGCCGGCCGCCGCCGTGGTGGGCGAAGCCATGGTGGCGCTGACCCTGGCCGGCGCCGTGCTGGCCAAGTTCGGCGGCGATTCCATGGTCGAGTTGCTGCGCAATCTCGCAGGCTATCGCCGCCAGGTGAGCGAATACTGATGGTTTATCCGATCGTCAAGTACCCAGATCCCATTCTCAATCGCCCCGCCGCCGAGGTGGCCGAGTTCAACACGCCGGAATTGCGCCGCTTGATCGATGACATGTTCGAAAGCATGTACGCCGCAAGCGGCGTGGGCTTGGCGGCGCCGCAGATCGGCATCGGACGGCGCATCGCCGTGATCGATTGCAGCGCGGGCGCCGATGCGGCGCAGCAGATGGTGATCATCAATCCCAAGATCGTGCGCGGCGACGGTCGGGACGAGGCCGAGGAGGGCTGCTTGAGCGTGCCGGGGTTTCGCGCCAACGTCGTTCGCGCCGCCGCGGTCACGGCGCGGGCGCAAGACGTCGAAGGCAACTGGCGCGAGATCGAGGGCAAAGAACTGCTGGCTCGCGCCTTGCAGCACGAGATCGACCATCTCGACGGCATTCTATTCCTGGCGCATCTCACCACGCTGAAGCGCGACATGATTAAGCGCAAAATTCGCAAACTGCAAAAAACGGACGAGTGGTAGGCGGCCCATGCGGGTAATTTTCCTGGGCACGCCCGGATTTGCCGTCCCCGCCCTCGAGCGACTGGCCGGGGCGGCCGGTATCGAACTGGCGGGCGTGGTCTGCCAACCCGACCGCCAGGCTGGCCGGGGCCTCGAGAGCCGCGTGCCGGAGGTGAAGGCCGCGGCGATCCGTCTCGGCCTGCCGCTGCTCCAGCCGCAGGGGATCAAGGGCGACGAGTCGCAAGTCTGGCTCGAGCGGCTGCGGCCGGAGGCGCTGGCGGTAGTGGCCTACGGGCAGATTTTGCCCCGCCGCATCTTCACGCTGCCGCTTTGGGGCGCCATCAACGCCCACGCTTCCCTGTTGCCGAAATATCGCGGCGCCGCGCCCATTTCATGGGCCCTGGCGCGCGGCGAATCGGTGACCGGCGTGACCACGATGCGCATTGACGCTGGTCTGGATACCGGCCCCATGCTCTTGCGGCGCGAGCTGGCCATTGGACAAGACGAGACGGCGCCGGAGTTGAGCCGCCGCCTGGCGGCACTGGCCGCCGATTTGCTGCTCGAGACTTTGCTGGCGCTAGAGCGCAACGCCGTTGAGCCTCGGCCGCAGGACCCGGCGCAAGCGACGCTGGCTCCGCCGCTCGTCAAGGAGGACGGCCGCGTGGACTGGAACTTGCCAGCGCGAGAGATCTACAACCGCTGGCGCGGCTTTCAACCATGGCCCGGCCTGCACACCTCCTTCCGCGGCCAGCGCCTGCAATTGAAGCGGCTGCGGCCGGTCCCCGCCACTTGCGCGGCGGCCCGGCCCGGGCAGCTGGCGCTGATCGGCGGACAATTGCAAGCCGCCGGCGGCCAAGAAGCGCTGGCGCTCGAGGAGGTGCAATTGGCGGGTCGCGCCGCCGTGGGCGGGGCCGATTTCGCTCGTGGTGCGCGCTTGCTGCCCGGCGATGCACTCGGGACGTAGAATTCACGCAGGCTGCCCCCGTGGGGCGGCAAAAATCTCCTCTGGCATGATCTCGATCGATCTCCAAGACCAAGTCGTGGTGCTCACCGGCGGCTCGCGCGGCATCGGCGCCGCCAGCGTGCGGCTGCTCGCGGCGGCGGGAGCACGGGTGGCATTCAGCTATCGCCGCGATCGCGCCGCCGCCGAAGCTTCTCTCGCGGCGGCCACCCACGCCGCTGGCACGCCAGGGCGCGTGCGGGCGCTGCGGGCCGATGCGGCGCGCCCAGCCTCGGCCGAGCGCCTGGTGGCGCATGCGGTGCGGCACTTTGGCCGCGTGGATATCGCCATCGCCAATTCCGGCGTCTGGAACGCCGCCGACCTGCCCTTGGAAAAGCTCGACTCGCGCGCCTGGCGCGCCATGCTGGCGGAAAATCTCGATAGCTCCTATGCGCTGGCCCGCGCCGCGCTGCGGCAGTTCAAACGGCAGCCGTCGCCGTCTGCGTCGCCCCGTGGCCGCATCATCTTGGTCTCCTCCACCGCCGGGCAGCGCGGCGAGTCCTGGCACACCCATTACGGCGCGGCCAAAGGCGGCGTGATCGCCTTCATGCGCGGCTTGGCGCCGGAGGTGGCGCGCGATGGAGTGTTGGTCAACTGCGTGGCGCCGGGCTGGGTGGATACCGATATGGCGCGGCCCGCGTTCCGCCGCCATCGCCAGCGGGTCTTCGCCGCCATTCCGCTCGGCCGGCCGGGTCGCCCGGAGGAGATCGCCAGTTGCATCCTGTTTCTCTGCACGCCGGGCGCGAACTTTATGACCGGTTCCGTGCTGAGCGCCAACGGGGGTGCGGTGCTGGCGTGATCGCGATCAGGCGCGGGCGAGAAAAAGGCGCACGAATTCACCGCTGGCCGCCTCGCCCCGTGCCGCCGGCGCGCCCAGGCGCGTGCCCAGGCAGGCGACACGGCCCTTGCCCCAATTTCGCGCCCATCCGTAAACGATGCCGTCGTCGCCGGTCAGCACCGGCTCGCCCGCCCCGCTCGCCGCCGGCGTCATGCCGAGCGCTTCGCTGTCATGCCGCAGCCACCAACTCCGGCCGCGGTGCCGCATGCGCAAGTATGGACTGGCGTCGGCCACGCTAAAGAGATTTCTCAGCGGCAACGTGGCGCAGTCGGCCAGTTCTTGCCATACCTCCATGCCAGGTCCGCCGGCCAGCGCCGGCGCTTCCCAAAGGAGGGCGCCGCCGCGCCGCTTAAGGCGCAGCGCTAGCCGGGTGGCCAGCGCGCCATCCAAGCGCGCTTCGGCGGGAATCGCCAGCCAAGGCGGCTCGTCCTTTTTGCACAAATCGGCGGCCCGAAGCGGAACCAGCCCCAGGCTGCCCCAGCCGCGCCGGTTGCCGCGCGGATCGTCCCCGCCGTCGAGCCAGCACGCCCAGCCCCGGCGGGCCGCCGGCCACGACGGCGCTAGCGCCGCGCCCGCCAGCGCCAGGCCGCCCCATTGACAGATTCTCCGGCGCGCGATTTGCATGGCCGTTACTCCTCCGCCATGCCGATCAGTCGCCGCAAGGCCGCGGCGGTGTCGTAAAACTGCTGATCGGGACAGTAGCGGTAGGGCACTTCCATTTCGGCGACTAGGAAGCCGTCATAACCTACCTTGCGCAGGGCGCGCATGATTGCCGGCCAGTTGTTGTCGCCCAAGAAGATGTTGGTATAGACCGAGCCGCCGCCGCGCCCGCGCCCGCGCAAGGTGTCTTTCACGTGCATGCGGGCGATGCGCGGTCCCATCTCCTCGACCCATTGCTCCGGAAATCCTGTGTCGTGAATGTTGCCGACGTCCAGGTGCGAGCCGAAGCCGGCGCCCAGGGCGTCGATGAACAGGCGCATTTCCCGCGGTCCCATCATGAACCGCTGCTCTGCGTTGCAGTTTTCGATGCCGATCACCACCCCGGCTCGCCGCGCCTCCGGGCCGAGCGGCGGCAGGACTTCCAGGCAGCGCTGATAGCACTCGTCGTAGGTAACTTCCGGAGTCACCAGGCCGGCCACCACCAGAATTTCGTCGCAGCCGAAGATTTGCGCCAGCTCAAGCTGACGGCGGGCGATGGCCAGGGCCTGCGCGCGCACGGCGGGATCCCGCGAAGAAAAAGGCGCTTCCCAGTGCAGGGCGGTGGAGACATTCGACACTTGCAGGCCATGATCGTGGGTCATCGCTCGCAGCGCCCGCGCCTGGGCATCGCTGGTGCGCGGCGTGAGCGCTCCCTCGCGCTCGACCCAATACTCGACCCCCTCGTAGCCGGCGTCGTGGATCAGCTCCAGCCCAGCGGCCAAGGTCATCGCCTTGGGGAGGAGATTGTTGCCGATACTCTTCTTCATCGCTAGGCTTTCCACGCTTCCGCTATTGCAGCTTGGCGGCAATGTCGGCGGGCAGCTTGTCGGCATGAGCCAGCAATTGACTGACCTGCCACAGTTGTTGCTCGCTGAGCGTGCCCTGGAAGGCGGGCATGCCGGAGAGCCGGATGCCGTTTTTGACTTTCCAGTAAGTAACGCCGACGGGATCGTCGGTAACCATGCCCGCCGCGCTGAGCAGTTGCGGCGGGGTGGGGAACATGCCCTTGGCGGCAGCCGGCTGCGGCTGTCCGGGCAAGCCGTGGCATTGCGCGCAGTCCGTCTTGTACACCGACGCGCCCAGCGCAAGATCGGCCGGGTCGGCCGCGACTCTGGCCCGCTTCGGCGCTTCTCGCCTTAAGCGGGCTTGCAGTGCCGTCTTGGCGAGCAGGGTTTCCATGGGCAGGGGCGAGGATGCGGTCGCCACGGGTATGCGACCGGCACGCGCCATCAGGTACGCGCCGATGGGCACTAACAAAATCCCGACGATTACTCCAATGATGAATGCCTTCATCACGGCTCCAGCAAATTAGCAAGCATTTCGCCGGCGCGTGTCAAGAGCGCCAAATCCTCTCGCGTGAAGTCCGCCACGTCGTCCGGCGAGTTAGCCTTGCGGCTCACTTGCACCACGCCGAGGATCCGGCCCGCGCGGCCGATCGGCGCGCTCATCAACTTTTGAATTGGCAATTTGGCGTCGCCGAGCTTGATGCCTTCAAAAGCCCTGGCGTGGGGAGTGGAGGCAAAGCGATTGTTCAAATCCGGGCGCCCGGTCTTTGCGGTGCGCGCGGCGACCGAGGAGTTCGCGGCCGAAAGCGGAATCGTGCCCAGCGTCCGCAGCCGCGCGGGAGCCACAAAGGCGAGCACCTCTTGCTCCAAACGCAACACGGCAACTTCCTGGGCGCCGACCCGAAAAGCTTCGGCCAGGGCCGACACAGCCTCCGATAGGTTCTCGCCGGCCGCCGGTCGAGCGCAGATGGCGGCCACGGCGGCGAGCGGATCTGGAACAGGCATGAGGATTACGAGATTATAGCGGTTAGAGCGCCGCCGGCAAGCGCGCCGGCGGCGGCAAGCGCACCGCTTCGCTGGGGAGCGGCGCGCCCATTCGATCGGGGTGAAAGATCTTCGCCAGAATCGTTAGCCCATCCACCATTCCCGGTCCCGCTTGGCTGAAATAGCGGGGGCCGTCCACGACCCAAACGTTGTTCTCGCGCACGGCGCGCATCCGGTCGAATCCGGGATAGTCCCAAACCGTGGCCAGTTCGCGCGAGGCGCGCTCGCGCTCGAACCCGCAGACCATGGCGACGATGATTTCGGGGTCGTAGTCTCGCAGCCGGTCCCATGCGATGGGCCGCGACTTCGCGCCGGCGGCGGCCAAGTCGTCACGGCCGCCGGCGAGAGCCGCCAATTCCGGCGTCCAATGGCCGGAATTAAAGAGCGGCCGGGGCCATTCCAGGCAAAAGACGCGGCGCGCTTTTGCACCCGCGACCTGGGCCGCAACGGCGTCGATCTGGCCGGTCAAGCGGGCCAGCAGTCTTTCGCAGGCGCCAGTACGCTGCACCTCCCAGGCCACGCGCCTCATGTCCTCGAACGCGCTGGAAAGTGTGCCGGCGCACAGGCTGAGCACGCGCGGCTGGGGGTCGAGGCGCGTCAATAGGGCTTGGAAATCGTTGGGGGTGACGGCGCAGACCTCGCAGAGATCCTGAGCGATGAGCAGATCGGGCCGCAGGGCGCGCAACCGGGCCTCGTCCAGCCGATAGATGCTGCCACCAGCGGCATAAGTTCGCGTGACTAGGCGATCGATTTCCTCGCTCGTCATCGCGGTGTCCTCGTAGGTCAGCTGGCTGACGACGGGCAGGTGGCGAACCGCCGCGATGTGCAGATTGTCTTGCGAGATGCCGACCAATTCGTCGCCGGCGCCCAACGCCAGGAGAATTTCCGTGCCGGTGGGAAGTAGAGACACGATTCGCACCACTTTATGATAGGGCCGCCGCGCCGGCCCCCCGCGGCGCGCCCGGCGCCGCGCGTCCATGCCGGGCAGAGGACATAGCCCGCCGCGATTGGGTCTCCGGCAGCGCGGCCGCCACGCTATCTTAAAAGGCGGCCGTCATGCCCCAAGAGAGCTTGCAAGCGCTGTTCAGCCTCTTCGTCGTCTTCGCCGCGGCCAAAGTCGGCGAGGAGATCTTCGAACGCCTTGGACAGCCACCGTTAGTGGGACAAATCATCTTCGGATTTCTGGTCGGGCCCAGCGTTTTGCATTGGGTCGCGCCGTCGTCGGTGCTGGACTTCATGGCCGAGATCGGAGTGATCTTTCTGCTCTTCGAGACCGGCCTCGAGACCCGCCCCGAAGAAATCCTCGAATACGGCTATCTCAGCTTCGCGGTGGCGTTTTTTGGCGTCCTCACCCCTTTGGCCATCGGCTGGTGGTTTGCCGCCGCCATGGGTGAAAACCCCATCACTTCGCGCTTCGTAGGCACGCTGCTGGTGGCCACCAGCATCGGCATCACCGCCAAGATCCTCGAGGACTTCGGCGCCACCCACGCCACGTTTGGTCGGGTCATTCTCGGCGCCGCGGTGATTGACGACATCTTGGGCCTGTTGGCGCTATCGGCCCTTACCAGCTTCGCTGCCCCGACCGTGCGCCTGGCCAACCTGTTCCTAACCGTCGCCTTCGTGGTCGTGTTCGTAGTGCTGGTCTTGATCTTGCGGCGCACGGCCTTTCCGCGCGTCAGCCGGCGCCTGCGCAATCTGCGCGCGCGGGCGCCGATTTGGTCGACAGCGCTCGTCGTGCTGCTGGGTTTTTCGGCCATGTCCGCCTACATCGGCATGGCTGCCATTATCGGCGCGCTGCTGGCGGGCATGTTCGTCAGCGAACAGCCGGAGGTGGCGGAGACGGTGCGCAGCCAAGCCTCTGCGGTTAGCAGCTTCGTGGTGCCGTTTTTCCTCGCCGATATCGGTCTGCGCGTCTCCTTGCCCACCCTCGGCCATCGCCATGTCCTAATTCTCCTGGCGGCGATCACCGGCATCGCCATCGTGACCAAGCTGGTCGCCTGCGGCCTGACCGCGCTGCCGCTGGGCCGCCGCAGCGCGTTGTTGATTGGATTGGGAATGATCCCCCGCGGCGAGGTCGGCATCGTGGTCGCGGGCGAAAGTCTGCGCATCGCGGCCATTCCGACCTCTTACTACGACATCGGCATTGGCATGGCGGTGCTGACCACTTTGATCGGGCCGCTGCTGCTGCGCCTCGTCTTGCGGCCCGCGCGCCGCCCCCCGCTGCCTGGCGTCCGCGGGCGCCGCGAGCCAGCTCGCTAAACGCGCCCCGTCGGCGCAGGCTGCAACTTCCGGCTGGCCGCGGAGACGGAAAAGTGATGAAATACTCTCGCGCGTTTGGAGGATTGACGATGGCCCGCGGACTCATCCGTCAACTTATCGTTGCTTCTCTTGTTGCTATGGCGTTGGTGGTGGCGCCCGCGGTGATGCCTGCGCTCAATCCGCCGCCGGCCCCTTTTGGCGGCCTACACTGGCGGTTGATCGGGCCCTACCGGGGCGGTCGCGTGCTGGCCGTCACCGGCGTGGCTGGCAATCCGTTGGTCTTCTATTTCGGCGCGGTGGCCGGCGGTGTCTGGAAAACCACGGACGGCGGCCTGAATTGGAAGCCCCTATTTCAACACGAGGCGGTCTCCTCGATCGGCGCTATCGCCGTGGCCCCCTCGAACCCCAACGTGATTTACGTCGGCACCGGCGAGGCCTGCATTCGCGGTGACATTTCGTATGGCGACGGCGTCTGGAAGTCGCTGGATGGCGGCAAGACCTGGCAGCACCTGGGCCTGGACGATACGCAGCATATCGGCCGGCTCATCGTCGATCCGCACGATCCCGATCGCGTCTTCGTCGCCGCTCTCGGGCATGCTTTTGGTCCCAATGCCGAGCGCGGCGTGTTTCGCACGCTCGACGGCGGCAAGACCTGGCAAAAGGTGCTCTTCAAGGACGATCACACCGGCGCTATCGACCTCTCCTTCGATCCCCACAACTCGAACATCGTCTTCGCGGCGCTATGGCAAGCGCAGCGATATCCCTGGGGCTTGGACAGCGGCGGTCCGGGCAGCGGTCTCTACAAATCGACCGACGGCGGGACCACCTGGAAGCATCTCGAAGGCAATGGCTTGCCGGAAGGCGTATTGGGCCGCATCGGCGTGGCCGTTTCCGGCGCCGATGGCGACCGCGTTTACGCCCTGATCGAGGCCAAAAACGGCGGTCTGTACGTTTCCAGCGACGGGGGCGACAGTTGGCGGCTCGCCAACGGCGGCCATGAGCTGACGCAGCGCGCCTGGTATTTCACCCACGTTTTTGCCGATCCCAAAAGCGTGGATACCGTGTACGTGCTCAACACTAACTTGCTCCGCTCCACCGATGCCGGCCAGAAATTTCAGCCGCTGCGCGCGCCGCACGGGGACAACCATGGGCTCTGGATCGATCCCACAGACCCGCAGCGCATGATCAACGGTAACGACGGCGGCGCCACCATCACCCAAAACGGCGGCCAGAGCTGGACCACCGAGGACAACCAGCCCACCGCCGAGTTCTACCATGTCGCTACCGACAATCGCTTCCGCTTTTTCGTCTACGGAGCGCAGCAGGACAACAGCACCGTCGCCATCGCCAGCAGCACCGACCACGGCGGAATCACCGACTCGGATTGGTATGACGTGGGCGGCGGCGAGAGCGGCTTCGTGGTGCCCGATCCGGCCGATCCCGACATTGTTTACGCCGGCTCGTATGACGGCCTGTTGACCCGTTACGATCGCCGCACCGAACAGGAGCGCGACATCGATCCGTGGCCGGATAATCCCATGGGCGCGGGCGCCGCCGGGCTGAAGCATCGCTTCCAGTGGACCGCGCCCATCCTGGTTTCAAACTTCGCTCCGCACGCGCTCTATTTCGGCGGCGAGGTTCTGTTCAAAAGTGTGGATGGCGGCGGCAGTTGGAAGATCATCAGCCCCGATCTCACCCGCAATGACAAGCGCAAGCAGCAATCGTCGGGCGGGCCGATCACGCAAGACAACACCAGCGTGGAGTACTACGACACCATCTTCGCCATCGCCGAGTCGCCGCTCCGCCAGGGCGAGCTATGGGTGGGCAGCGACGACGGCCTGCTCCACCTCAGCCGCGAGGACGGCGGCCAGTGGACCGACGTCACGCCCCGCCAGATGCCGGAGTGGACCAAGATCAGCATGATCGAGCCCTCGCATTTCGATCCCGGTGCCGCTTACGTGGCGGCGAACGGCGAAAAGCTGGACGACTTCCATCCCTACATCTACAAGACCGCCGACTACGGCCGCAGTTGGACGCCGATCGTTACCGGCTTGCCCGCCGACATTTACGTCCACGTCGTGCGCGAGGATCCGCTGCGTCGCGGTTTGCTTTACGCCGGCACCGAGCAAGGCGTCTACTACTCGCTCGATGACGGCGGACATTGGCAGTCGCTGCAATTGGGGCTGCCCACGACGCCGGTGCGAGATCTGGCGGTGCACGGCACGACGCTGATCGCCGCCACCCATGGTCGCGCCTTTTGGGCGCTGGACGATATCACCCCGCTGCGTCAGTACCAAGACGGCTTTGCCGCCGCCGCCGTCCATCTTTATCAGCCCGCCGTCGCCTACCGCGCGCGTGGCGGATTCGGCTTCGCCAGGCCCGGCGTCGGCGCTAACCCTCCCGGCGGCGCCATCGTGGACTATTGGCTAGCGCAGGCTCCGCAGAAACCGATCACGCTGGAGATCCTCGACGCGCACGGGACTCTAGTGCGCCAATACACGAGCACGTCCAGGCCCGCCGCCGGCGCCCCGGGCGGCTTCCGCCGCCGGCCCGCGGCGGCGCTGCAGGCCAAGGCCGGCCTGAACCGCTTCGTGTGGGATCTGCGCTATCCCGCGCCTCACTTGATTCCCGGCGAGGCCCACTGGGGCTCTCCGAGCGGCGTGCGTGCCGCTCCCGGCGACTATCAAGTGCGGCTGATCGTGGGCGCGCAGGCCTTCACGCAGCCTATCGTGCTGAAAGCCGATCCGCGCCTCTCCACCACCCAAGCCGATTACGAAAAGCAGTTTGACTTGGCACAACGCATCAACCGCGCCGTGGGCGAAGCGCATGATGCCGTCAATCAAATGCGAGGACTGCAAAAGCAGTTGGCGGAATTGGATCAGCGCATCGGCAGCGACCATCGCGCCGGCGCCGCGCTGGCCGCCGCCAAAACCCTGGATGGCAAGCTGGGCAAGGTCGTGGCCGCAGTTGCGCAACTGAATTCGAAAAGCGGTGAGGACGCACTCAACTATCCCATTCGCCTGGACGACAAGCTCGACAATTTGCTCGCTACCGTCGAGAGTGCCGATATGGCGCCGACGGCGCAGTCTTATGCCGTCTTCACCGAGTTGAACGGCCAACTCCAGGCCCAGTTGTCCACTTGGCGGACCTTGCAAAACAAGGATCTCGCCGCCTTGAACGAATTGATTCGCAAGGACGGAGTGATGGCGCTTTCCGTGCCCGCGCTGGCGCCCGCCGGCGCGAGCCGCGAGGTGGTGGGCAGTCCGCAACCCTGACCGAGGTGGCCGCGCCGAGGGCCCGGCCCGACGCGGAGGCGCGCGACCAGCAGGGAAACGGAGTAGTACTTTGCTGCCTTGAAAATCTCGGCAGCCCCTTCCTGCGGCGACAGGGATGTGATAGTCTAAATCTGGCTCGTGGCGGAAGCGCTGCTATTGAAGCGCGGCCTTGTGGTCCCGCTTGCTCCGCCCCGCGCGACTTGAAACAAACCGCTTTATCCGCGGAGTCCCGCCTTTGGGACCAGCTATTCGGCCGTTCGCCCTCAACTTTGCCTCGCATCTGGCCTCGCCTGAGGCCAGGGGAGCGGCTTCGACTCGACGGCCTGGAGGGAGCGGTAGGCCCATTCCGTGAACGAAGAAAAACTTAAAATTGCTGTTTTCATAGACTTCGACAACATTCAAATCGGGGTGCGCAGCACCCTCGGCCGAGACTTCGATCTCGCCTTGGTGCTGGAAGCGCTCAAGGAACGCGGCGAAGTGGTCACCAAGGTGGCCTATGGAAATTGGAAGCGCGCCGGGGAATTGACTCGCACGCTCACCCAAAATGCCGTGCTTATGGTGCAGCGCGACTTGACTCCGCGCGGCGACAAAAACGGCGCCGATATCAACCTGGCTCTCGACGCGCTGGAGATGGCTATCAACCATTCCCACATCAACGCCTTCGTCATCGTCGGCGGCGATAGCGATTTCATCGCCCTGGTCGAGAAGCTGAAGCAATACAACAAGGCGGTTTTCGTGGTGGGAGGCCGTTCCTTCACGAGCAGCGTCTTGCAGCGCAATTGCCGCGAGTTCATCGGCTACGAGAATCTGATCGAATCGGTGACGACCGATCGCCGGCGCGACTCGGAGCTGGCGCGGCGGCGTGAAATCTTCCCCTTGCAGCGCGCCGTGCCCTTGATCTACCGCGCCCTCAAGGTGCTGGCCGATCGCGAAGTGCAGGCGCAATTGGGCCTGCTGAAGAGCACCCTGATCCAGTTGGATTCCACCTTCAACGAGCGCGACTTCGGCAGCAGCTCGTTCCGCAATTTCGTGCAAAAAATGGCTGACGCGCAATTGATCGCCGTGCGCCAGCAGGGCAACAGCGTGGTCGTCGAGCCGCTCGAGCGCGAGCCGCTAGTCGAGGGCCTGGAAACGAATGATTTGCCCGTCGCCGGCAACGGCGAATCGGGCGGCGAGGCTGTCGCCGAGGCAAGGGAGGAAAATGCCGCCGAAGTGGGCGTCAAACCCGCATTCGACAACGGCAATGGCGAAGCACGCGAGGCGCCGATTGCCACGCGGCCTCCGGATGAAGCCGTGGAGCTGTTGGCCCGCGTGCTAGATCCTTTGCGCGGCACCAATCCCCGGCCGTTGTATCTGCGCAACGTAAAGCAACTTTTGCGCAACGAGCAGCCCGGCTTCGATGAGCAGCGGCATGGCTTCGCCTCCCTGGTCGAACTCTTGCGTGCCGGCCAGTCGCGCAACTTGCTGCGCCTGCAGCGCGATCGCCGCGGCGCGCTGCGCGTCTTTATTCCCGGTCCGCCGCCGCCCAGCCAACCGGGGGCGGGCGCACCCGCGCCTCTCGCCGCTGATGGCAACCCCGGTGACGTAGCGCCGGGGGACGGCGAGACAAGCGCTGGCGAGGACGAACCTCTCGGTCTGGGCAGTGTGGCCGCGCCCGACGCGGCGGTAGGCGACGGTGATGCAGTTTCCGAGCGGCCTGCCGTGCCCCGCGGCGAGGATCCGGAGGACTCGCAGATTCGCATTCTCGGGTACTACAAGGGCATTCATGGTGAGCCGGGCGGCGAAGAACCGCCGCTCAGTTTGACGGAGGCGGTCATGGCCGAGGCCGGCGGCGGACGCAAAAAGCGCCCGCGCAAGCCCAAGGCCAATGGCTCGGCCCCGCACCGGCGCAAGCCGCAAAAATAGCTGGCGGGATCGGGTGGAAAAGAAAAGAGGCCATTCCGCACAAGGCGGAATGGCCTCAAACTTTGCTATTTACGCATGGTTTACTGGGCCGGGCTGGGAACGCAGTTGTCGCACTTGGTCACCTGATGCACGATGATCCCAGTGACTACTGCGGCGGCTGCCGCCACGCCGATCGTTACCGGCAGCGGAACGGTCGTGCCGCTAGATCCAACGGCCGGGGCCGGAGTGCCTTGATCCTGGAAGCGGATCGCCTCGCCGGCGTTAACAGTGTAAGTCTTGCTCAATCCTTCCACTTTCACGCTGCCGGCAATCGCCTGGACATAAACGGGTCCATTAAGCGCCGTCACCGCAAAGCGGGCGTTGGAAGACGTGGGAACCACGGTCGCGGTGTGGAGGGCCACTGGCAAACTGCCGGAAACCTTCACCATGCCGTAGCTCAGGCGTACCTGGTTGACATCGGCTTTGCGCTCGAACGCGAAATGCGTCTTGGCGGCCGCAATCAGCGAACCACCAGGAAGCACCATGCGAGCACTTCCATCCTGGCTTACGACAACCGAGTCACCGGTCACGATCGCTGAACCCGCAACGATGGGCTGGCCATTGACATCGACCGTCCCCGCCATTGGGCTCAGCATCGCGCCGTCGGTTCCCAGCAAGGGAAGGCAAGCCATTAAGCCCACCAAAACCGATGCGAGCAGCGAACGGGAAACTTTCATTCACCTACCTCCTCGTGATCAAACGGGCAGAAGTCACACAATACTTCGCCGACAATTAAACCACCCTCGTCCATCCCGAATCAAGCAAAATGTCGCCCAAAACCGTTTGTGAGGTGCCGGTGCAGTTACCAAAAAGTCATGGGCGGAAGCCCCGCCGAGACATGGCTGGGGCTCTAAAATCTCCCGCCCGGTGCTGGATCGCTGCCGTTCCCTGCGGGATGTCACCGCCCTTCTGTATGCCCGCCTGTACCTCGGGTCAGTTTGCAAGCGGATGCTGTCCGCGGCGTGATCAGGAGAAGGCCGGCGGGAGTGGGCCTTGGTTATCTCAAGGTCGAGACCGAACCGCAGAACGCCCCAACCGGTTCGGCGCAAGTTCAATTCGGTCCCGCCGCTCCGCTGCCGGCCTATACAATCGCTCATTGGCATTCCCATGCTTGACCTCGGCAAATACTGGCGTGGTGAAATCACCGCACGTCGCGATCTGAGCGACGATTTGTGGACCGCGCGCCTCCGCTTGCCGGCGCCCTTTCCCTTCCGGCCCGGACAGTACGCCACTTTGGCGCTGGAGGATGAAGAAGGCGTGCACGAGCGGCCCTACTCGATCGTTTCGAGCCCCCTCGAAAAAGAGTTGGAATTCTTCTTCGAGTTGGTCCCGCAGGGGGAGTTGACGCCGCGCCTGCATCGCCTCCAGCCTGGCGACCCGATCTGGGTGCGCAAAGCCGCCAAAGGGCTGTTTCAATGGGACCGCAAGAGCGGCCGCGGCCGGCATCTGATGGTTTGTACGGTTACCGGCCTGGCGCCGTTCATGAGCATGTTGCGCACCTTCGCGGCCGATCCCAGCCAGCGCCCACCTGGGCATCGCGGCCTGCTGTTGGCGGCGGCGAGCCGATCCTGGGAGTTCGGTTATCGCGCCGAAGCCTTGGAATTGGCGCAAACACTGCCTGACTTGCAGGCGGTCTTTTCCATCTCTCGCCCTTGGGAAGATTCGCAATGGGGAGGCGAGCGCGGCCGCGCCGAGGACTTGCTGCGGAAATACGCGGACCAGGAAGGGTTCGGCGCCGGGATCACCACCGCTTATCTCTGCGGCCATCCCGGCATGATCGCCAACGCCAAGGATATCTTGAAGCGGGCCGGCTTCGACAAACAGGCAATTTACGAGGAAATCTACTGGATCCCCGCCAAGCCCTAACCTAGGCCGCCGCTTCGTCTATTACTTCCCCCAATTCCCGCTCCAGCTGGCGCAGCACCGGTTCCAAATCGCCCCCGTCAAAGTGAGCCAGCAACGCCGTCGGCTTGACCATGGCAAGATAAACCTGTCCTTGCCATTCGTATAGGCAGACCCGGCAGGGAAGCACGCCGGCTAGGGATAAGTTGCGGGAAACGGCCTCGGCGGCGAGGCCCGGGCTGCTCAACTCGTAGACGCGGCAGGGAAATCCGAAGGCCACGCCGTGCTCGACCAGCGCTTGCCGCAGATCCAAGCAGCCGAAGATTGCGACCCGGTGCCGCGCGGCGGCGTCGCGCAAATCGGCGTCCACGGCGGCCAGGCTCTTACCTTCGACGATGACGGTCACTAGGTCGGACATGATTCGTTCGTGGGCGCCATGCTGCCCCCGATCATGGCACATTCGCCTGCCAATGACTTGCCCGCGGGTGGCGAAGTTGGTCCCGCCAGCGCATCGCCGCCGGCGCGCGGTCGAGAGGCGCCGTCAATCGGAGTTGCCGTCGGAGCGGGGAAGCGCCGGCTCCGGCTCCGGCTCCGGCGATGGGTTGCGGGGTGCGGATTTCGGCCGCGGCCGGAACACCCGAAATAGACGCTGCAGCGGATCGTAGAACTCGTCCACCACCCGCTCTTTCAAGGGGATGATCGCGTTGTCGGTGATCTTGATGCCTTCCGGGCAGACCTTGGTACAGCATTTGGTGATGTTGCAGTATCCCAATCCGCCGGGGCCGCGCAGATCGGCCGTCCGATTCTCGACGTCGAGGGGGTGCATTTCCAGCGCCGCTACGTGAACGTAGAAACGCGGACCAATGTACTGGCGGTACATTTCGTGCTCGCGCAATACGTGGCAGACGTCTTGGCACAGATAACACTCGATGCACTTGCGGAACTCTTGCACCCGATCCACGTCTCTTTGGTCCATGCGCCAGGTGCCGTCGGGCGCGTCGGGGGAACGCGGCTTGAAGGGCTTGATGCGCTTCTTCACCTCGTAATTCCACGAAAGATCCGTCACCAGGTCGCGCACCAGCGGAAAGGTGCGCAGCGGCTCGATCGTTATCGGCTGCTCGAGCGGCAGAGAGCTCAGCCGCGTCATGCACATCAGCTTGGGCTGGCCGTTGATTTCGGCCGAGCAAGAGCCGCATTTGCCCGCCTTGCAGTTCCAGCGCACCGCCAAGTCGTTGGCCTGCTCGGCTTGAATTTGATGCACGGCGTCGAGCACCACCATGCCTTCGCCCACGGCCGTGCGGAACTCCTGAAAGCCGCCCTGCTGGGCATCGCCGCGCCAAATGCGGAAGACCGCGTTAGCCATCTACTTCATCTCCTCGATGATCTGCCGCAACTCGGCCGGGATCTCCCGCCGCGGCTCGCGGCGAAATTGCATCTTGCCGTCGGAGCCTTGGGCGATGATGCTGTTGTAGAGTCCTTGGCTGTCGTCCTTGCTGGGATAATCGTCGCGAAAGTGCGCGCCGCGGCTCTCCTTGCGCGCCTCCGCCGCCGTCGCCACCGCCTCGGCCACGATCAGCAGGTTGTGCAAGTCCAGGGCGGTGTGCCAGCCCGGGTTATAGGCGCGATTGCCGTTGACGGCCACGTTCGCGGCGCGGCGCCGCAGTGCGGCGATCGCTTGCCGCGCGTTTTGCAGCTCGCTCTCGGTGCGCACGATGCCCGCGTCGCTCTGCATCAGCTCCTGCAATGCCTGTTGCACCTGGAACGGCCCCTCCCCGCCACTGCGGGCGAAGGGGGCCAGCGCCTCTTGCGCCGCCTGCTCGGCCTGCGCCGCGAGGTCGCCAGCCGGCGCGTTGGCGCCAGCGCTGGCGGCGAAACGCGCTGCGGCGTCGCCGGCGCGCTTGCCGAAGACCAGCAAGTCGCTGAGCGAGTTGCCGCCCAGCCGGTTGGCGCCATGGAGGCCGGCCGCGCACTCGCCGGCGGCGAACAGCCCCGGCACCGTGGACATCTGCGACTCGGCGTCCACGCGGATGCCTCCCATCATGTAATGCATGGTCGGCCCGATCTCCATCGGCTGCGCAGTGATATCGACGTCGGCCAGTTGTTTGAATTGGTGATACATGCTGGGCAGCTTGCGCTTAATGTGCTCGCCCGAGTTGGGAAGCTTTTCCTTGATCCAACTGATGTCGAGAAATACGCCGCTATGCGGGCTGCCTCGCCCCGCCTTGACCTCGCGCACGATCATGCGCGCCACGTGATCGCGGGTCAGCAGCTCCGGCGGGCGGCGCGCGTCCTTATCGCCCTGGGTGTAGCGCCAGCCTTCATCCGGGCTGTCGGCGGTCTGGTTTTGATAGAGCGGCGGAATATTGTCGAACATGAAGCGCCGCCCCTCGCTGTTTTTCAGTACGCCCCCTTCGCCCCGCACCCCTTCAGTGACCAGCAAGCCGCGCACGCTGGGCGGCCACACCATGCCCGTGGGATGGAACTGCACGAACTCCATATCCATGAGTTCCGCCCCGGCGCGGTACGCCAGCCCCAAGCCGTCGCCGGTGTATTCCCAACTGTTGCTGGTGATCTTGTAGGCGCGGCCGATGCCGCCCGTCGCGAGCACCACCGCCCCGGCGCGAAAGAGCAAAAAGCCTCCCTTCTCGCGTTCGTACCCGAAGGCGCCGACCACCCGCCCGCCGGAGCGCAGCAGGGTGATCAGGGTGCACTCCATGTGCGCGACGATGTCTTGCTGGATGCCGCGGTCTTGCAGCGTGCGGATCATCTCCAGCCCCGTGCGATCGCCCACGTGGGCCAGGCGGGGATACCGGTGGCCGCCGAAGTTGCGTTGCAGGATGCGGCCGTCGGCGGTGCGATCGAAAAGCGCTCCCCAAGCCTCCAGCTCGCGCACCCGCGCCGGAGCTTCCTTGGCATGCAGCTCGGCCATGCGCCAGTTGTTCAAATAGGCGCCGCCGCGCATGGTGTCGGAAAAGTGCACGCGCCAGTTGTCGCGGTCGTCCACGTTGCCTAGCGCCGCCGCCGCGCCGCCTTCGGCCATCACCGTGTGCGCTTTGCCTAGCAGCGACTTGCAAATTAAGCCCACGCGGGCCCCCTGGGCGGCGGCGGCGATGGCCGCGCGCAAGCCGGCGCCTCCGGCCCCCACCACCAGCACGTCGTAGGAATGCGTCTCCGCTTGCGCCATTAGAAGATCCTCCAGTCGCGGATCAGCCCCATGGCGCAAATGCGCACGTAGAAATCGGCGAAAGCCACCCAGAACAAACTCATCCAAGCCCACATCATGTGCCGGCGATTCAGACAGCTGGCGCAGTCGTACAATTTGGCGCGCGTGGGCATGGCGGAAAGATGGTCGCGGCCGCCGGCCAGCAAGTGGCGCAAGGAATGGCAGCCCAGCGTGTAGCCGGTCAGCAACGCCCAGTTGACGAATAGCACCAGCGATCCCAGCCCCAAGCCCCACACAACGTGGCCGGGATGAGCCACATCCGGCCAGCGCAGCGAGCGCACGAAATCGTAGAAAAGGTCCACGAGGAAAAGTAGGGCCAGGTACATGAAGTAGCGGTGGATGTTCTGCCAGATGAGCGGAAACCGCCGCTCGCCCCAATACGTCTTGCGTGGTTCCCGCACCGTGCAATTGGGCGGATCGGCCCAAAACGCCTTGTAGTAGGCGCCGCGATAGTAGTAGCAGGTGACACGAAAGCCGCCCGGCGCCCAGAGGATCACCAGCGCTGGCGAGAACACCAGCCAGCCCGGCCACCACGCCGGCTGCGGTCCGAACCAGCTATGCGGGCCGAAAACCAGCGGCGAATAGAGCGGCGAAAGGTAAGGGCCCCAGGCGTAGTTGACGCCTTGGAACGCCGCCCAGGTGGCATATACGATGAAGGCTCCGAGGCCGAGGAAAACCACCGTGGGCTGCAGCCACCATGCGTCGCGACGCATGGTCGGGACGGCAGGCCTCGGGTTTAAGATGGGAATTTCAGCTTGGGCCATTTAAGGGTTGCCGAGCAGGCCGCCATGGGAGCGGCGCAGACGAAGACGAGGCAACCTTTCACGATACTGAACCCTAGGACTCGTGGCAAGCGAGCCCCGGTGCGCGAATGCTCCGCCGCATCAGCCCCGCGGGGGGGCGCCGGGCTGGGTGCTCATCGGCACTTGCACCAAGCGGTTCGTGAGGTCGCCAACCTCCTGCTCGTGGCCGAGCAGATCGTGCAAAGTGGTGCGCGTCAGCACCCGGTCCACGGCCGACTGCACGGTGCGCCAGAGCGAGCGCAGCGAGCAATCGATCGAGTGCGTGCAAACCAGTTCCTCGCCGGCATGGCGCTCGCAAAACTCCGGGTCGAAGAGCCGCCCGCCCAGCACCGCCAGCGCCTCGGCCACCACGATCTGGTCCGCCGGCCGGGCCAGCACGTAGCCGCCGGCCTGTCCGCGCGCGCTGCGCGCCAATTGCCCACGGCGCAGCACGCGCAGCAGCTTCGCCACGTAATGCGGCGAGATGCCCTCCAGGCGGCTAATTTCGGGGATGGTCAGGCTGGCGCTGGGCGGCTGCATGCCCAGGCGCAGCAGGCAGCGCAAGCCGTATTCTTCCTGGGAGCTGAACTTCATAGCATGCCAAGCTGCAGCTTGGCCTCCTCCGACATCATGCCCGTGTTCCAGGGCGGGTCCCAAACCAATTCGAAATTTACGTCGCTGACCCCAGGGATGCCGCGCACCTTCCCTTCCACCTCTCCCGGCAGATAGCCGGCCACTGGACAGTTGGGCGAGGTCAGCGTCATGCGTAGGTCCACTACGCCGTCGGGCTGCGCCTTGACCTCGTAGATCAGGCCGAGATCGTAAATGTTGACCGGAATTTCCGGATCGAAGCAGGTGCGCAGCGTCTCGATCACGAGCTCTTCCAGCCCGGCGATCTCCGGCTGGCGGGCGCGCCACTCGGCTTTGAGCCGCACCGCGTCCTCGCGCAGGCGCTTGGCCTCGGTCAGCCGCTCCGGCCCGCCTAAATCCTCCAATTCGGCGGCGCGGGCATCCTTTTCGTTCGCCTGCGCCAGCAGTTCGTCGTCCATGGTGCTACTCCGTCGAAACCGGCGCGTCGGCGCCGTGCAGGGCGGCGGCGAAAGTGTGCCAAGCCAGGCTGGCGCATTTGACGCGCACGGGAAACTCCGAAACGCCGCTGAAGGCCGCCAGTTTGCCCAGTTCGTCGGGATCGCCGGCGGCGGTGAAGTCGCCCGTCACCAGGGCGTGAAAGCGGCGGAACAATTCCTCCGCCTCGGCTGCCGTCTTGCCCTTCAGCGCCTCGGTCAACAGCGAAGCCGAAGCGGTGGAGATGGCGCAGCCCGAACCCTCGAAGCGCAGGTCGCGCACCACGTTGTCCTCCAGGCGCACCCACAGCGTCAGCCGGTCGCCGCAAAGCCGATTGAAGCCCTCGGCGCGGCGGTTGGCGCCCGCCAGCGCGCCGAAGTTGCGCGGCCGCTTGGCGTGGTCCAGGATCAGCTCTTGATAAAGCCCCTCGAGTTCCGCCATGACGCTTACACCCGAAACATTGCTTGCACCCGGCCGATCCCCTCGGCCAGGGCGTCGATCTCCGCCCGCGTGTTGTAAAGAGCCAGCGAGGCGCGGGTAGTGGCGGGCACGCCGAAGCGCTCCATCACCGGCTGCGCGCAATGATGGCCGGCGCGCACCGCGATGCCGGCGGCGTCGAGCACGGTGCCGGCGTCGTGAGGATGCACGCCCTCGACCACGAAACTGAAGACGCCGGCGCGGCGCCGCGTCGGGCCGATCAGCCGCACCCCGCGCAGGCGGCGGAAAACCGCCAGCCCGTACTCGGTCAGTTCGTGCTCGTAGGTGGCCACCGCGGCCATATCCAACGCCGTCAGGTACTCGACCGCCGCCCCCAGCCCAATGGCTCCGGCAACGTGCGGCGTGCCGGCCTCGAACTTATAGGGGAGATCGTTGTAGGTAGTCTTCTCGAACGTCACCGAGCGGATCATGTCGCCGCCGCCCTGGTAGGGCGGCATGGCGTCCAGCAGCTCGGCGCGGCCGTAGAGCACGCCGATGCCGGTAGGTCCGAAAAGCTTGTGCCCGCTGAAAGCGAAGAAGTCGCAGCCCAATTCGCGCACGTCGATCGGCAGATGCGGCGCCGACTGCGCTCCGTCCACCACCAGCACCGCGCCCCGCTCGTGGGCGCGGCGAGCAAACTCGGCCACCGGGTTGATCGTGCCCAGCGCATTCGAAATATGGGCGGCGGCGACGATCTTGGTGCGTGGGCTCAGGCGGCGCTCGAACTCGTCCAGCGGCACCTCACCGCGATCGTCAATCGGCGCGACCACCAGCCGTGCCCCGCTCCGCTCGCAGAGCAGTTGCCAGGGAACGATGTTGGAGTGGTGCTCGAGTCCGGTAATCAGCACTTCGTCGCCGGCCCGCAACCGCTGACCATAGCTGGCGGCGACCAGATTGATCGAGTCCGTGGTGCCGCGGGTGAAGACGATCTCGCTCTCGCTGCCCGCGCCGATGAAGTCCCGCACGCGCCGCCGCGCCCCCTCGTAGGCCGCGGTCGCCCGCTCGCTCAGCTGGTGGGCGCTGCGATGGATGTTCGCGCAGTCTTCGCGATAGTACCGCTCCAGCGCCGCCAGCACCGCGCGCGGCTTCTGCGCCGTGGCGGCGCTGTCGAGATAGACCAGCGGATGCCCATTCACCCGTTGCGCCAAGCCCGGAAACTCGGCGCGCACCGCTTCCACGTCGAAAGCGGCGGCGGCGGGGGCGTTTTCGGCCAAGGGGCGCATCTCAGGCCTCGCCATCTCCTTCCAGGCCGGTCCAGCGGTGGAATAGCTCCCGCTCCAGCCGGCGGCGCAATTCCTCGCTCTTCAACCGCGCCAAGATATCGCTGGCGAATGCGAAGGTCAGCAGCCGCCGTGCCGGCTCGGCGCCAATGCCGCGGGATTGCAGGTAGAACAGCGCCTCGGCGTCGATCTGCCCGAAGGTGGCGCCGTGGGTGCAGCGCACGTCGTCGGCGCGGATCTCCAACTGCGGGTCGGCGCTGGCCACGGCATCGGGCGAGAGCAAAAGATTCTTGTCGCTTTGGATCGCGTCGGTGTGCTGCGCGTCCGCGCGCACCACGATGCGGCCGCGAAAAGCCGTGGTCGCCTGCCCGTCCAAGATGCCTTTGTAGTACTCCCTGCTGGTGCCCAGCGGCTGGGCATGGTCGAGCACCGTGTGGTTGTCGATATGCTGGCGGCCGGCGGCGAGATAGAGGCCGTTGAGCAGCACCTCGGCTCCCTCTCCGTCCAGCACCGCCGTCACGTCGTTGCGGGTCAAGGCGCCGCCGAAAGTCAGGGCATGCAAAGCCGCGCGCGCCGAGCGTCCCACCCGGGCGAAGGTGGAGGAGACATGGTACGAGGCCGGATTCTCCTGTTGCAGCCGCACGTGCTCGAGCGCGGCGTTCTCTTCCGCCACGATCTCGGTGACAACGTTGGTGAAAGCCGCCGCCGGCCCCAGGCTGGCGTAGCCTTCAATCACCATGGCCTGGCTGTCGCGGCCGGCCACGATCAGGATTCGCGGCTGGACGTAGGTAGTGGCCGCGGCCGTCGCCAAATGCAAAACGTGCACCGGCGCCGCCGGCGCCTGCCCGCGGCCGATCTCGATGACCGCGCCATCTTCGAGCAACGCGGTGTTCATGGCCACGAAGGCAAGCTCATCCCACCCCGCCTCATGCGTCAGGTACTCGGTTATGCCGTCGCCGGCGGTCAGCGCCTCCGCCAGGCTGCCCGCGCGCACGCCGCTGCCCAGCGCCGTCGGCGTCGAAAAACGCGCCACGTAACGGCCGTCCACGAAAACCAACCGCGCCCCGCCCAGTTCGCCAAAAGGCGAGGCCGCTAGAAAGCGCTCGACCGCGCTCTCCGCCGCCGCGTCGAGTTCCGGCGCGGCGATGTAGCTGCCGCGCGCGATCGGCGCCGTGTTCGTATGCCGCCATTCTTCGTGCTTCGTGGTGGGGAAGCCGAGCGCTAGAAAGCGCTCGAACGCGGTGCGGCGCGCCGTGGCCAGCCAGCCCGGCCCCCGCTGTGCGCGGGCCAGTGCCTCGAAGCGGGCTCGGTACGCGCCCTCGATCACTGGAGTTGCTGTCGCGCTCATCGTTGCTCTAAACTCCCGCTCCCACTGTTTCTTCCAGCCAGCCGTAGCCCTTGTCTTCCAGTTCCAGCGCCAACTCCTTGCCCCCCGAGCGCACGATGCGCCCGTTGTAGAGCACGTGCACGAAGTCGGGAACGATGTAGTTCAGCAGCCGCTGGTAGTGCGTTACCACGATGGCCGAGCGCTCCGGATGCCGCATCGCGTTCACACCAGCCGCCACCGTCTTCAGTGCGTCGATGTCCAGGCCCGAGTCGGTTTCGTCCAGAATCGCCAGCTTCGGTTCCAGCACCGCCATCTGGAAAATTTCGTTGCGCTTCTTTTCGCCGCCCGAAAAGCCTTCGTTCACCGAGCGCTGGCTCAAGGCCGAATCCATCTCGAGCAGCTTCATCTTGTCCCGCGACAGGCGCAGAAAGTCGGCGGCGTCGAGTTCTTCCAGGCCGCGATGCTTGCGGATGGCGTTGAGCGCCGCCCGCAGGAAATACAGGTTGCTGACCCCCGGAATCTCGACCGGGTACTGAAACGCCAGGAACAAGCCCTCGCGCGCCCGCTCCTCGGGCGCTAGCTCGAGTAGATTCCGGCCCAAAAAGCACGCCGCCCCGGCCGTGACCTCGTAGCTGTCGCGCCCGGCCAGTACCCCGGCCAGCGTGCTCTTGCCCGAGCCGTTCGGCCCCATGATGGCGTGCACCTCGCCCGCGCCCACGCGCAGCTCGACACCACGCAATATTTCCCGCCCGTCGGCCGATTTGGCGATGCGGGCGTGTAGGTTCTCGATCTCAAGCATGTTGGTCTCTCGCCGCGGCTAGCCGACGCTGCCTTCCAGGCTTACGCTCAGCAGCTTCTGCGCCTCCACCGCGAACTCCATCGGCAGCTCGCGAAACACCTCCTTGCAGAAGCCGTTGACGATCATCGACACCGCGTCTTCCATCGCCAGCCCGCGCTGCCGGCAGTAGAACAACTGATCCTCGCCGATGCGCGAGGTCGAGGCCTCGTGCTCGATCGTCGCGGTGTTGTTCTTCACCTCGAGCACCGGGAACGTGTGGGCGCCGCACTTGTCGCCGATCAGGAGCGAATCGCATTGCGAATAATTGCGTGCCTGGTCGGCGTTCTTGTGGATCCGCACCGCGCCGCGGTAGGTGTTTTGCCCGAAGCCGGCGGAAATGCCCTTCGAGACGATGGTGCTGCGCGTGTTCTTGCCCAAGTGCAGCATCTTGGTGCCAGTGTCGGCCTGCTGCCGGTTCTTGGTCACCGCCACCGAGTAGAACTCGCCTACCGAGTGGTCGCCTTGCAGGATGCAGCTGGGATACTTCCAGGTGATCGCCGAGCCGGTCTCGACCTGCGTCCACGAAATCTTCGAATGCGCGCCCAGGCACTTGCCCCGCTTGGTAACGAAATTGTAAATGCCGCCCTGGCCGTCCTTGTCCCCCGGATACCAGTTCTGCACCGTCGAATACTTGATCGTCGCGTGATCGAGCGCCACGAGCTCCACCACCGCCGCGTGCAGTTGGTTGGTGTCGCGCTTCGGCGCCGTGCAGCCCTCCAAATAGCTCACGTACGCTCCCTCGTCGGCGATGATCAGGGTGCGCTCGAACTGGCCGGTGTCCTGGCTGTTGATGCGGAAATACGTCGAAAGCTCCATCGGGCAGCGCACGCCTTTCGGCACGTAACAGAACGAGCCGTCGCTAAATACCGCCGAATTCAGCGTGGCGAAATAGTTGTCGGTATAGGGCACCACGGATCCCAGGTACTTCGCCACCAGGTCCGGATGCTCGCGCACCGCGTCGGAAAACGAGCAGAAGATGATGCCCAACTCGCCCAGCTTTTTCTTGAACGTGGTCGCCACCGAAACGCTGTCGAAGACCGCGTCCACCGCCACGCCCGCCAAAATCTCGCGTTCCGCCAGCGGTACGCCCAGCTTCTCGTAGGTGGCGAGCAGCTCGGGATCCACTTCCTCCAAGCTCTTCGGGCCGTCATTCTTCAGCTTGGGGGCGGCGTAGTAGATCATGTCCTGGTAGTCGATCGCCGGGTAGTGGACGTTGGCCCACGTCGGCTCGGCCATCTTCAGCCACTGCCGGTAGGCGCGCAGGCGCCATTCCAGCATGAATTCCGGCTCATGCTTGATCGTCGAAATGCGGCGGATGATGTTTTCGTTCAGGCCGCGGGGAACAGTTTCGGCTTCGATGTCGGTGACGAAGCCGTACTTGTACTCCTGAAGCGTGAGGTCTTCGACGTTGCTTACCGGCGTCGGCATAGTGTCTCCACCCCCTATCCTGGCAAATCTGTACAAGAAAGTCTAGATTGCTCTGGAACGTAAAACGCTGCTCCGCAGCCGCGCTGGCGCCTCGAATCGCGGCCGGGGAGCGGGCCCCGGGGACGGCGCAAAAATTTGTCTCATTTTGGCGGCGTCCAGGCCCATTTCGTCCCCCCAAGCGCGGGGGTGGGGTCAAGAAAACAGGGAACTTGGCGATCGCCGACCGTTAAGACACGGCGGTGTGTTTTTGCGCCGGCGTCGCGCTGTCGGGGGACTCGAAAATTGGCGCCACGGCACGACCGGTACGAGTTGGCACACCTCGCCCACAGTGGCTACGATGCCACTTTCGGTGGAGGTGGTTGCCTGGACTAGCTACAGCGCCTGGGCGGTCACCGGCGCCGCGGAGATCTTGAGGCGGAGACTGGTCCCGAAGCGCCAGGCAGTGCGCGGCGGCGGCCTCGGCGCGAGAAATTGGGCGATCGGCGTGAATTACCCAAAAGCCGGCGGCCAGGTGGAGGGCCCGGCGGATCGGCTTGGGGATGACAATGCGGCCCGCGGCATCGATTGGGACCTCGCTCTTCATTCATGCCATTTTTACCTCGCGCATCTCCCCCTGCGCTCGTTGCGATGCCGGAGCGTAGTGCTTGCCTGGCGGCATAGAGAATCGGCCACATTCGGGCCTCTCGCAAGCTAGCGTAGCCAGCGGCCGAGGATGAGGGCCTCGAGGCCGGGGAGTCGGGCGAAGGCGGAATCGTTGGTCACGATCGCGGTGGCGCCGGCGGCCTCGGCGGTGGCAGCTTGCAGGGCGTCGGGCGTCCGCAGCCGCCACTGGGCACGGAGGCGCGCGGCGCGGTCGGCGATGTCGAGGTCGGGTGCCAGCCAACGGAGTCCGGGGAGCATGGTCGCGGCCGCAAAGATGGCATCGACCCGCGGCTCGTCGCCGGCACGGTAAGCCGGGATGAGCAGTTCGGTCATGGTAATGCTCGAGGTAACTCCTGCCGTTTTGCCGCTGGCGATGAGTTCGAGCGCGGCGTTGGCCAACGCGCCAAAGCGCCGGTCGCTTTCGAGATGGTAGATCAGCACGTTCGTGTCGAGCGCCAGGAGGCGATGGCGGAGCAGCCGCGCTCGCCATTCGACTAGTCCCACGCGCGCCGTTCCCGTTTCACGTAATTGCGGCCGTAGAGGCCTTTGCCCAGGCCGCGCAGCGCCGCGACGAGATCGTCGGGACGCTTCAGGACTAGGGCGCGGTTTCCGCGCAGTACGAACTGGACGAGATCGCCGGGTTTGAGACCCAGCGCCCGCCGCGCGGCGGCCGGGATGACGATTTGGTTCTTCGAGGACAATTTCGCCACGGGCATGCTTTACATTATATGAAAAAGTAAAGCGAGGGCCAGCTGTCAAGCGCAAGGCCGCTGGCATCAAGCCGGGCGGCGCGGGCAAGACCACCGTGATGGCCGTATTGAAGCGGGGCGGCGAGATCCGCACCCGCGTCATCGCCGACCGCACCGCCGAGATCCTGGACTTGGTCGTGAAGGCCAACGTGCACCGCGGATCCGAACTTTACACCGATGAGAACTCTGGCTACTTCGGGCTGGGCAAGGATTACGCCTACAACGTCATCGACCACGCTGTGTCCTACGTAGACGGCCAGATCTATGCCAAGGGTCTGGAGAATTTCTGGAGCCTGGTCAAGCGCGGCCTCGGGGGCACCTACGTATCCGTGGAACCGTTCCATCTGTTCCGCTACCTGGACGAACAGGGAATCCGTTACAACATCCGCAAGGACGGCGACCGCGGGATCACCGATGCCGAGCGGTTCCAGATCGCCATGGGGCAAATCAGCGGGAAGCGCCTCACCTACGAAAAGCTGACCGGGAAGGAGGGGGAAACGGAAGCTTTTTAATCGGCCCCGTCAGAGTCGAGGCAGGCGTTTACCGACCGGCGTCGGGGGAACAGAGATCGGTTGACAGCGCCTTCGGCGCACGCCTAACGTCTAGGATAAGAAAGGCCGATACAATAGCGATATGGCTGCCCATCGAAAAGTTCGCCTGCCGGATGGCAAGGATTACGACAGCGTCGTCGTCGAATTCGAGCCCGAAAAGGAGAGCTTCAGCATCTACTTGCTGGAGGATGGGACGACCCTCAAAGTAAAGGCGGTTCTCACCGAAGTGTCGCGCGTCGAAGGTGCCTACCTTCCTAACGGCGACCCGCTCTACGCTATCCAGGCGGCGCAAATTCTCTCGGCTGTCGCGCCCGAGCACCTACGGAAAAAGGAGTAACGCATGTTCAGCCAAACTCCAGATCCGATTCTGGTCGAAATGCCAATATGCATTATCGGTCAGCGCAATCAAGACCTGCCGCAGGTCGACCTCAAGCTGCAGGGAACCAATTGGGATTCCCTGCCGCCGACGTTTCCTAGTCTGTTTCCGGCAGCTCGCCACATGGTTGACCTCATCGTAGAAGCGCTTGGCAACGTGCCGCAGGTGAGGCGCGTCCTCATTGGCCGCTCCGGTGAGGTCTATCACGTCTGGACACTTACCGACAAGTGGACTGCCGAGTCTCGCCGCCAAATATACGACACTCAACTTGGCCTTTTAGACGATTTGCGCGGATTTTTGCTCGACTTTTACGTCATTCGCTTGGACGCGAACGACGATGTTGACAGTGTCGCGGCTGGAATTCCGGTTGTTTTCGATAGGAAATAGCAGCACCGGTGCCTCCGACAGACAAGCACGTGCAGATTGCACGGGATAATGGGCATTTTCTGGTTGGACTCAATCCCGCGAACGGACCTGCGCGCGGCTGGGGCGCGACTGTGGCGTTTTATGAGGCCATCCACTGGGTAGAAGCTTTCTTCGCCAAGCAGCAGATCCATTCTGTTGATCATCGAACGCGCGATAGCGGGCTAGCGATGTTTGCGGAAACCAAGGGGATCTATAACGATTTTTCAGAACTGAAGACGTTCTCGATGAACGCGCGCTACCATGGGAAATATCCGACTCCGGAGGATTACAAATTGATCGTATTACCGGCCCTGGAATCCGTTCAGAGGCAGATGTCCAAAGCGATTTCGCCGCACCCATGAGGAAGCCGAATCCGGCCATCGCCATCCCCGGCAAGACGGACTTCGAGCGGTTCCAGAACCTGGTTCATGCGGCGCTGAGCACGCCGCACACACCCGCTCCGAAGCTGCGGAAGCCAGCGAAGAAGCGGCGCAAGGCCCACCGCTAACGATTCCGGCCTGTCATGATCCCACGCTGCCGCCGGGGTCTTTATGCGTCACCTACCGGGGCGCTGGCGGTCGGCCAGAGCGGCGATGGCCCAGATGGCGATGAAGCCGAATACCAGGACCAGGCCGGCTAAGGGCAGGGTCTCTTTCAACCCGTAGGTCGCGAAACGGTCGTAGATCAAGATCGAGATCACGCGCGGGTTGTAGGCAAGGATCACCAGCGAGCCGAATTCGCTGATGGCTCGTGCCAGCATCAGAATGGCCCCGCTGACGATCGAGCCGCGCGCCAGCGGCAGGCTGACCCGCCAAAACGCGCCGCCCGGACCGTAGCCCAGGCTGCGCGCCAGCCCCTCGAGCTGCGGATCAACGCCGCGAAAGCCGTCGCGGCAAGCATGCACCAGATAGGGACATGCAATGAACAGCATCGCGCCGGTAATGCCCGTCGCCGTGCCCACAAAATGCAAATGGAGCGCGGCCAGCAGCTTGCCGGCGGCCGCTTGGCGCGCAAATAGCAGCAGCAGCGCGATGCCCACCACCGGGTGCGGAATCACCAGCGGCAGATCGAGCAGCGCTCGCAACAGCCCCTGGCCGCGAAAACGCCCGCGCGCCAGCACGTAGCCGAGCGGCACGGCCAGCAGCAAGCCGATCACGGTCGCCGTGCCGGCGGTCGCGAAGGTCAGCGCTAGCGAGGCGCGCACCTCGGGGTCGGCGAGCACCGTCGGCAAGCCGCCGGCCGAGGCGGCAAAGAGCCGCAGGATCGGCGCTGCCAGATACACCATCAGCAGCGCGGCGGGAAATATTAGCCAGGCCGCCAGCGCGCTGGCGTGCACCGGGGCGCCCGAGGAACCGGGGGCGGAGGCGGAGGCGGCCATGGTTAGCTCTGACAGCGGGGCAAACTCGCGAGCCAACTTGCCAGCGCTGGCGGCGCCGCCCCCGGTTGGCCGGCGACGCAGGGCGGCGTGCGCGGCGGCTGGTCGGCGGCAGCGAGGGCCGCCGCGCCGCGCGGCGATGCCAGCAGGCGCAAAAATGCCAGCGCTCCATTCACGTTCGCCGCCGTCGCCGGAACCGTAATGCCATAGACGATCTCCGCCGCCATGTTGATCGCGGCCGGCAAGCGCACGTACCGTAGCCCGTGTTGCTCGGCCACCGAGCGGTATTCCCAGGCGTAGTCGAGTTGTCCGGCTTCGAGCAGGGCCAGCAGCGCCACCGACTGCGGACGCCGGTTCGCCGCCGGCACCGCCGCCTTGAGGCGCGCCGCCAGGTCCGGACGGTGGTAATAGCGGGCCGCCCGTTGCCAGGCCCGCAATGTGTTATAGCCCTCCGGATCCAGAGCGGGATCGGCGTAGCCGAAGGCGACGTCGGGGCGTAGAAGAATATCCATCCAATTGCCGGCATTGATCTCGCCCGCCGCGCGCGACCGCGGCGTATAGGCAATGACCAGTTCGTTGCCGGCAAATTCCAGCCACCAGCGCGGCGCCCGCCGCCCGTGGGCGCCGGCGAAGAGGCTGGCATCGGCGAGCGCCAATAAGTCCATGCGCGGGCCGAGATCGAGCAACTGCCGCAGCAAGAAGCGGCTGCCGCCCGTTTCCGGCTCGAAACGCCAGCCCGGCAGTTGCCGCGCCAATTGATCGAAGGGCATTGCCAGCGTGGCCGCTCGCGCCTCGACCACCTGCTGCGCCTCCGTCCCCAGCCCGCAGGTCAAAAGCAGCCCGATCGCGGCCACCACGCAGCCCCGCTGCCGCGCTGCGCTCCTCGCCCTGTGCCGGCTCACCGCATCACCATGACTTCCGTGGCCTTGATCAGCGCCGTCGCCGCCATGCCTGGCGCGAGGCCTAATTCGTCGGCGGCTTCAGCCGTGATCACCGCCTTGATCTGTTGATCGCCGATGGCCAGCGTTACCGCGGCCAGCAAGCCCTCCCGCCGCACCGCCACCACCGTGCCGCGCAGTTGGTTGCGCCCGCTGATGCGCGCTCCCGGGCGCGCTGGACCGCTGTCGGCGCGCAGCCGCTCGATCTCGCTCGCGGCAATACGGTAATGGCCGCCCGGCGTCTTGTTTGCTGCCAACTTGTGCTGATAGAGCCATTGCTTGAGCGTGGGATAGGAGACGCCCAGTTCCGCAGCCGCCTCCCTTGGCTTGTAAAATTTCACGTTTGTGATTCTATGCGATTTTGGCAAAAATTCGTACCGAATCGTCGCCGCCGAGTTTGACAAAGAACGGCTAAGGAGAACCTTGACAAAACCACGCTCACATCGTAGCCTGGATTTGGCAATTTTTACGGAGCCATAACATGGGCAAAATCATCGGCATCGATCTCGGCACCACCAACAGTGTGGTGGCAGTCATGGAAAACGGCGAACCCAAGGTGCTTGCCAATTCCGAGGGGGGGCGGACTACTCCGTCCGTAGTGGCATTTACCAAGACCGGCGAGCGTCTCGTGGGCCAGGTGGCCAAGCGCCAGGCGATCACCAATCCCGAGAACACGGTCTATTCGATCAAGCGCTTCATGGGCCGCCGCTTCGATGAAGTGACCGAAGAGATGAAGATGGTGCCCTACAAGGTCGAGCAGCAAGGCGATCACGTCATGGTGCTCGCCGGCGGCAAGAAATACACTCCGCCCGAGATTTCGGCCTTCATTTTGCAAAAGCTCAGGCAGGCCGCCGAGGACTACCTGGGCGAAAAGGTGACCGAGGCGGTCATCACCGTGCCCGCCTACTTCAACGACGCGCAGCGGCAAGCCACCAAGGATGCCGGCAAAATCGCCGGCCTCGACGTCAAGCGCATCGTCAACGAGCCGACGGCGGCGGCGCTGGCCTACGGGCTCGACAAGAAGAAAGAGCAAACCATCGCCGTGTACGACTTCGGCGGCGGCACGTTCGACATCTCCATTCTGGAAGTCGGCGAAGGCGTGGTCGAGGTCAAATCCACCAACGGCGACACGCACCTGGGCGGCGACAACATCGACCAGCGGCTTGTGGACTGGCTAGTCGAGGAGTTCAAGAAGGAAGAGGGCATCGACCTGCGCTCGCGCGGCAATGAGATGGCGCTGCAGCGCCTCAAGGACGCGGCCGAGAAGGCCAAGATCGAGCTCAGCTCGACCATGGAAACCGAGATCAATTTGCCTTTCATCACCGCCGACGCCAGCGGCCCCAAGCACCTGCTCAAGAAGCTGACCCGGGCCCAGTTCGAGCGCATGGCGGAGGAGATCTTGCAGCGTTCCGTCGGCCCCTGCAAACAGGCGCTCAATGACGCCGGCGTGAGCGCCGACAAGATCCACGAAGTGGTCTTGGTCGGCGGCAGCACCCGGATTCCGCGCGTGCAGCAGATCGTGCGCGAGCTGTTCGGCAAGGAACCGAACCGCAGCGTCAACCCCGATGAAGTGGTGGCCGTCGGCGCGGCGGTTCAGGCCGGCGTGCTGGCCGGCGAGGTCAAGGACCTGCTGCTGCTCGACGTCACCCCGCTTTCTCTCGGCATCGAGACCATGGGCGGCGTCTTCACCAAGCTGATCGAGCGCAACACCACCATCCCCACGCGCAAGAGCGAAATCTTCTCCACCGCCGCCGATAACCAAACTTCGGTCGAGGTGCACGTATTGCAAGGCGAGCGTTCCATGGCGGGGCAGAACCGCACGCTGGGCAAATTCCACTTGGTGGGTTTGCCTCCCGCGCCGCGTGGCGTGCCGCAAATCGAGGTGACCTTCGACATTGACGCCAACGGCATCGTCAACGTCAGCGCCAAGGACCTGGGCACCAGCAAGGAGCAGAAGATCACCATTACCGCCTCGAGCGGCCTCTCCAAGGAAGAGGTCGAGCGCATGACCAAGGACGCCGAGAGCCATGCCGAGGAGGACAAGCGCAAGCGCGAGGAAGTCGAGGCCCGCAACCAGCTCGACAGCATGGTTTACAACACCGACAAGCTGCTCAAGGAGAATCGCGAGAAGATTTCCGCCGAGGATGCCAAGGCCATCGAGGACGCCTTGGCCGAGAGCCGTAAGGCGCTCGAGGGCAGCGACGCGGCGGCCATGAATGCCGCTCGCGAGCGGCTCACCGCCGCCACCCACAAGTTGGCCGAGGCCATGTACCGGCAGGCCAGCCAGGCGCAGCCCGGCGCCGCTGCCGCCGGCGGCACGCCGCCCCCGCCCCCCGAGGGAGGGAACGGCGAGTCCAAGCCCGGCGACGTCATTGATGCGGAATACGTGGACGTGGATCAGGAGAAGAAATAGGAAGCAGGGATCGGGGATCGGGGCTAGGCGGGCGCGGCAATTCAGCGCTGCGACTGGGCACTGATCTCGGCTCCCTGGTCCCTGTTGTGCCATGGCGACGGCGACGAAAGACTATTACGCGATCCTAGGCGTTAAACGGCAGGCCACCGCCGACGAGGTTCGCAAAGCCTATCGCCGCTTGGCGCGCAAGCTGCATCCCGACGTCAACCCCAACAACAAAGCCGCCGAAGAGCGCTTCAAGGAAGTGCAAGAGGCCTATGACGTCTTGGGCGACGCCAAGAAACGCGAGTTCTACGACCGCGTCGGCTTCTATTCGGATCAAGCGTTTCAGCAGGGCGCCGGCGCCTTTACCGGCGCGCCGCCGCCGGGCGCCGGTTCGGCCGGCGCCGGTTCGGCCGGTGCGCGCAC
>JBOGKX010000013.1:0-15325 GCA_050746125.1 Terriglobales bacterium
GTGCGCGCACCGCGCCGCCGCCGGGTTTCGATTTCGGCGGTTTCGACTTTTCCGACCTGGGAAGCGCCGGCGCCGGCGGCGGCCGCCGCGCCTCGAGCTTTCGCGATATTTTTTCCAGCCTCTTGAACCGCCAGGGCGAGGCGGAAGTGCCGGCCAGCGACCTCGAATACCAGGTTCAGATCGGCTTCTGGGAGGCGATTCGCGGCACCGTCGTCCACCTGACCATCGCCCGCCAGGTGAAATGCCCGCAGTGCAACGGCTCCGGCCTGGGCGGCGGCCGCGGCGTTTGCCCGGAGTGCGGCGGCCGGGGACAGGTGGAGCGTTCGGCGGGCGGCATGAAATTCAACGTGCGTTGCGCCAGTTGCGGCGGCAGCGGCAAGGCCGGCAGTGTCTGCCCTCGCTGCCACGGCGCAGCGCGCATTACCGCCGAGGAGCCGCTCGAGATGCGCATCAAGCCGGGCACGCGCGAGGGAGCGCGGCTGCGCGTGGCGCAAAAGGGCAACTGGGGCACGGACGGCGTCGGCGACCTCTATCTGGTGATCGCCATTCGTCCGCATCCGATCTTCGCCCGCCAGGGCGACGACATTCATGTGCGGGTACCGGTGACGGTGGCGGAGGCGGCGCTCGGCGCCAATATCGCCGTCCCCACCATCGACGGCCGCACCTTCGTCAAGCTGCCCGCCGGCACGCAAAACGGGCAAAAGATCCGGCTGCGCGAGCGCGGGGTGCCCTCCGCCCAGCACGAAGGGGTGCGCGGCGACGAGTTCGTCGAGGTCAACGTGGTGGTGCCGACCGGGCTCAATGAGCGTGGCCGGGAGCTCTTGCGCGAGTTCGAGCGCCTGCAGGCCCAGGACGTGCGCAAGGAAATTCTGGCGCAGGCGGCCAAATAGTCATGAAGAAGAAGGGTCGCGCCGCATACATGATTTCCGCCGTGGCGGAGCAGTACGGAGTCCATCCTCAGACTCTGCGCCTCTATGAGCGCGAGGGCCTGCTCAAGCCCTCGCGCACCGAGGGCAATACCCGCCTCTATACCGAAGAGGACTTGAAGCGGCTGGAGATGATCCTGGCCCTGACTCGCGACATGGGTGTCAATTTGGCCGGAGTCGAGGTGGTCCTCGACTTGCGCCAGCGCATGGAAGAGATGGCGCGCGCCATGCAAGAGCGCGAGGCCAGCATGCAGAGCCAAATGCAAGCCTTCGTCGAATACGTGCAGCGCGAAATTCTCAGCCGCGCGCCCTGGAGCGAGAGTTCCAGCGAGGCGCTGGTGCCGGTGCGCCGCGCACCCGCCCTGCGCCGCAAGCCCTAACCTTGCCGTCGTCTCCGGCTCAACCCGCCCTGCCTCGCTCCGCCCGCCACACCTGGCGCGTGCCGGTGGCTCTTCCGCCCGCGCCCTGGCCGCGGCGTCTGGCCTATTTATTCGCCGTCGGCGGTCCCCTAGGCTTCATTCCCTGGGTGCCCGCGACCTGGGCGTCGTTGGCCACCGCGTTGGTTTGGCACGGCCTGACGGTGGCCGGTTGGTCGCGCGGGCGGGGCTGGCCGGTGGCGGCCACGGCCGCCGTCCTACTGCTAGCAGGCGGTTTCGCCGCAACCACGGCGGAACGGCTGTTGGCCACCGCCGATCCTCGCAACGTCGTCATCGACGAAATTGCCGGCCAGTCGCTCGCTTTCCTTTTCATCGCCGCCGGCGGTTGGTGGGCGACGCTAGCCGGCTTTGTCCTGTTTCGTATCTTCGACGTGCTTAAACCACCGCCCGCGCGCCAGGCGGAACGCGCTCCGGCCGGCTGGGGCATCTTACTCGACGATCTGGTGGCCGGCGCCTACGCCGCCGGGGTCCTGTGGCTGCTTTTCCAGATTTTCTGATCGCGGCAACTTGGCGAGGCCCTGAAACAATCTCAAACCTGAGACGTCTGTCGCTGGCTGCCAATCGGCGCAAAAATAATGAGGGAGGCCTCCTATGTCGCCAGCCGTCGCCGATGCCGCCCCCCAGAACCCGACCGCCTCGCAAACCGAAACCGGGCCCCGGCGCATGCCCACGACGCGCAGCCGGCCGCGGGTGGTGATCGTCGGCGCCGGCTTTGCCGGACTCTATGCCGCCCGGCAACTGCGCCACGCGCCCGTGGAGGTGACATTGGTGGACCGCCGCAACCACCATCTCTTCCAGCCGCTCCTTTACCAGATCGCCACGGCGGTGCTTTCGCCGGGCGACATCGCTTATCCCATCCGCGCCATCTTTCGCGGCCACGCCAACATCAACGTGCTGCTGGCGGAAGCAACCGGCGTGGACCTGGAACGGCAGAAGCTTCGCTTGCGCGACGGCGAGCTCGCCTACGACTATCTGATCCTGGCTCCCGGCTCGACGCACAATTATTTCGGTCATGACGAGTGGGCCGCGGTCGCGCCCAGCCTGAAATCGCTCGAGGACGCCCTCGAGATCCGCCGCCGCATCCTGCTGGCCTTCGAGAAGGCTGAACGCGAGCAAGATCGCGAGCGCCGCGCCCGGCTGCTGACCTTCGTCATCGTCGGCGGGGGTCCAACCGGGGTCGAGTTGGCGGGGGCTATCGCCGAAATCGCCCGCGAGGTGATGGTGCGCGACTTTCGCAGCATTGACTCGCGCGAGGCGCAAGTGATTTTGGTCGAGTCGGGACCGCGCATTCTGCCCGATTTCCCCCCCGATCTCTCCGCCAAGGCACAGCGTGAACTCGAGGAAAAGGGCGTCGCGGTGCATGTGGGCCGCCCGGTGGTCGGCATGGACAGCGGGGGAGTTCGCCTGGATGGCGACACCATCGCTGCCGGCACCACGCTGTGGGCCGCCGGCGTCGCCCCCTCCCCGCTCGGCCGCACCTTGGGCGTGCCGCTCGACCGTCACGGCCGCGTGCCCGTCAATGTCGATCTGACCCTGCCGGGTTATCCCGAGGTTTACGTGATCGGCGATCTCGCCTCCTGCCATGACAAGACCGGGCGGCAGATGCCCGGCCTTGCGCCGACAGCGATCCAGGAAGGGCGTCATGCCGCCGATAATATCCGCCGCACCGTGGCCGGCCGGCCGCTGCGCCCCTTCCGCTATTTCGATAAAGGCATGCTGGCTACCATTGGCCGCGCCGCCGCCGTGGCCGAGATCGGTCCCCTGCATCTCTCCGGCCTGTTCGCCTGGTGGACCTGGCTCTTCGTTCACATCCTGTATTTAGTCGGCTTCCGCAATCGCTTCGCCGTCACCTTCGAATGGGCCTGGGCCTACTTGAGTTATAACCGCGGCGCCCGCCTGATTACCGGCGACATCGACCGCCTCTACCCTCCGCTCGATCTTACGGCTTGATTTCGAACCGTTGATCAAACGGGTGGTTCGCCGGCAGCCGGCGAAAGCGGCTGAATCCCGCCAATCCTGGGTCCCAAGCGGCGGGACCCTCCGCTGATCCCCGTTCAGCGGAGCCATTCGTCGCTCTTCGCGGGACCATGTACTCTAGCCCTCATGGCTGCCGGCTGGCTTCCCCTCAAATGGCGGGTCGGGCTGCACAACGTCCTCGCCCGCCGCCCCGCGCCGCACCGCCCCACCGGCTTCGCACCCTTCGACGAGATCGCCGCGCACGCCGTTCGCCGCAGCGATATCAATGAACATCTTGTCCCGCTTTTTTGGCAGGCGCTGGCTCAAGCGCCGCGCCTCATCGTCGAGTTGGGGGTGCGGGGCGGCGAAAGCACCTACGTCTTCGAGCGCGCCGCCGCACTGCTGGGCGCACGGCTGGTCAGCATCGATCTCTCCGACTGTTCCGGCGCCTCGGCATTTTCCGGCTGGAACTTTATCCAAGCCGACGATGTCGCCTTTGCGCCCCTGTTTCCCGCTTGGTGCCGCGCTCGCCAAATCGAGCCGGAGATCGGCCTGCTTTTCGTCGATACCAGCCATGAGCGCGAGCACACCCGCCGCGAGATCGACGCCTGGCTGCCCATGCTGGCGCCGTGCGGCCTGGCCCTGTTTCACGACACCAACCTGCGGCGGCCCTATTGGCGGCGCGATGGCAGTTGGAATTTGGGCTGGGACAATCATCGCGGCGTGATCTCCGCTCTCGAGGAGTTCCTCGCCGCCAGCTTCGACGAAAATCGCGAATTTATCGCTGTCCACCGCGGCTGGCTCGTGCACCACCGCCCCTGGTGCGCCGGACTGACATCGTTGCGGCGGATGTCGGCGCCGCCGGAGCAATCTTTTTCCGCGCGTACCTAAAAACGATGAGCCGCAAGACGACGAGCCGCGCGGTGTGTTCTTCGGCTGGCTCGTCCCGAATCGCGCTGGTTAAATTCGACGATGGGAAGGTCTGCGCCGACCTGTCCGCAGGGGCGGCATCTAGGCAATGGCGCCGCCCCCCCGTTCGGGGACTGTCGCAGCCGGTTGGCGCGTGGCACACTGCAAGCCGTTTGCAAATCTACCAAGGGCACTGTTCATGAACGATTTAGGGCTGGAAGCGATTCGTTTGGCCTGCCGCAGGGCGCTGCCATCGGACGAAGCACGGCAGATTGAGAGCGCCGCGATTCGGCAAGCCGTCTTTGAGCTGTTCGACGATTTCTTGCGGACATGTCGCACGCGCGCGACCGAGGATGCCCACCGCGGGCCGGTGTTGATGCCCTCGGTCGAGAGCTAGCAGGGTGCGACCGCGCCGGGCATGGGCGCGCCGTCGAGCTTAGTATTTGGGCACGTTTGGATCCACCTGGTCCGACCAGGCGAGAATGCCTCCGGCCAGATTGCGTACGCGCGGAAAGCCGTTCTTCTCCAAGAAGGCCACCGCCTTTGCCGAGCGGCCGCCCATCTTGCAATGGGCGACGATGTTCTTCGCCGGGTCGAGTTCGCTCAATCGTTGCGGCAGTTGGCCCAGCGGGATCAGCGTCGAGCCGGGGATGCGGCAAATATCGAACTCGTGTGGCTCGCGCACGTCAAGGATGAAGACATCCTCGCCACGGTCTATTTCGTCCTTTAGTTCGCGGGGGCTGATCTGTTCCATGGCCTCTGTCTCGCTGGCGGCCGGCGCCTTCTCCACGCCGCGTAGTCCGCAAAACTCCTGATAGTCGATCAGCCGGTCGATGGTGCGATGCGACCCGCAGATTGGGCAATCGGGGTTTTTTCGCAGCTTAAGCTCTCGGAACTTCAACTGCAAGGCGTCGAACAGCAGCACGCGATTTTTCAGCGGCTCGCCGATGCCCAAGATCAGCTTGACCGCTTCCATGGCCTGAATCGTTCCCATGATGCCGGGCAGCACGCCCAGCACCCCGCCCTCGGCGCAACTGGGCACCAGTCCCGGCGGCGGCGGTTCCGGGTACCAGCAGCGATAGCATGGGCCGTCCGGGAGCCCCAGCACGGACGCTTGCCCCTCGAATCGGTAGATGCTGGCATAGACGTTGGGAATGCCGGTGAGCACGCAAGCGTCGTTGACGAGATAGCGGGTAGGGAAATTGTCGGTTCCATCCACCACCAGGTCGAAGTCCTTGAAGATCTCCAGCGCGTTTTCGCTGCTCAGCTTGGTTTCGTAGCCGACGACGTTGACGTTGGGGTTGATGGAGTTGATGGTTTCCCGCGCCGATTGCAGCTTGGAGCGCCCCACGTCGGCGGTGCCGTGGATCACCTGTCGTTGCAAGTTGGTGAAATCCACGACGTCGAAATCCACCACCCCCAACGTCCCTACCCCTGCCGCCGCCAAGTAAAGCGCCACCGGCGCCCCTAGACCCCCGGCGCCGATGGTCAGCACCCGCGCCGCCTTCAACTTGCGCTGCCCTTCCATGCCCACTTCGGGAATGATCAGGTGACGGCTATAACGCAAAATTTCGTCGTTGCTCAGGACGACCGGTGCGGTTGCGATGGTAACGGCCATGGCCAGCTCCTTGGCGCCGCTCGCGGCGCCTCATGAATATGCGATGTCCAGCCCCCACGGAGCTGCGATCTAACGCTTTCTGGAACGGAAGAACAACCGAAGCGAAAACTACCGGGGAAGGGCGATCAACATCGCGCTCCAGCCGGGCGGCTGGGCGACAGGGAAGCAACCTCGCGGCCGAACGCGCTGGGAGCGCCGCCGGCAATCGAGGGCACGATCGAGACTGTATCCGAGGCCTTCACGGGCGTCCGCTCGTGGCCAGTATAACGAATGTCCTCGTCGTTCAGATACACGTTGACGAAGCTGCGCAGTTTGCCTTCCGAGGTGAAAAGCTGGGGTTTAAGTTGCGGGTGCGCTGACACAAGCCGATTGAGCACCTCGCTGATGTCCCGGCCATCCACCTCCACCGCCGTCTGCTTGTCCACGAAGGAGCGCAAGGGCGTTGGGATGAACACCTTAACCGGCATATAGAGTGAATTTCCTCCGACCATTAGATTCACGGTGCCTAGATTAGGCTCCAGATGTATTATCACCCGCTTCGCCGCCACTCGGGAAAATCGCGGGCGAACCACGGTGGAGAGGCCCCGCTCGTCGAGCCGCCCCGCCGCGGTCGTGCCCGATGCCCTGCCGCGCCCTTCTATTCCGAGGTGACGGGGTCGATGATGGTTTTGACTTCGGCGATCGAGTTGGCCGGGAAGCCGCCTTGGGAGGCGTGCTCGCGAATCATCTTCTCGTCCGGAGCGATGTAAACGCAGTAGATTTTGTCGCCGGTGACGTAGCTGTGCAGCCACTGAATCTCGGGTCCCAAATTGCGCAGCACCGCGCACGATTTCTGGGCTATGGCCTTGATCTGACCCGGGGCGAGTTGGCCCGCGCCGGGCACCTCCCGTTCGATCACGTATTTCGGCATTGGTTTCCTCTTTCCGGAGCAGGCGCCGCCCGCGGCGTCGGTGCCGTCAGTATAGCGAATACATCCCAGCGTCGATATGACCCGCGCGCTATCGCAGAGCGGAGCCGCCCTTAGCGCTTCCCGAGCGGGGCCGCCGCCGGCGTCTCGGCTCGGCTCGCGGCGGCATCGCCCGGTTCGGTCTCTATCGCTTCTTGAATGAAATGGCTGCGATCGGCGGCCAACTCGAATGAGTTCATCTCTCCGGCGCGGTCCTGGGCGACGCTGACGATCACGTAGGAATAGCCGGGCCAGGCGGCATGGTCGAGGTCGTATTGCGAAGGGCGAGCGGGATGATCGGGATGGGAGTGATAAAAGCCGACTACGTCCACGCCGCGCTCCCGCGCGGTGCGCTGCAGCGCAAGGTGCTCCTGGGGATCGAAGTCGAAGCGATTGCGGGGCGAAGCGCTGTTGGCGTTGCGCATGCGCGCCGCCTCGGTGACGATGCGGAGATCGCCGTGCAAATGCCCGAGCAAGATGCCGCAGCACTCGTGCGGGTAGGTCTCTTCGCCGTGGCGGGAGATGGCCGCTAAATGCGCGGCTTGCAAGCGCAGTGCCATGGCCTCAGTATAGGGCGCTGCCGCCGCCCTCCGCGGCCGCATCCCAGAAGCGCTCGCTCAAGTACTTGTCGGCGTTGTCGGGCATTACCGTCACGATCACCGCCGCCGTCTCGCCTCGCTCGCGCAGGCGGCCCGCCACCTGGCATGCTCCCAGCACCGCCGCTCCCGAGCTGACGCCGGCCAGGATGCCCTCCTCGCGCGCCAGGCGCTTGACCATCTCGTGGGCGGCTTCCGTGGAAATGGGCAGATCTTCGTCGGCCAAGCTGGGGTCGTAGATCGCCGGCACCAAGGCGCTGGCCATGTGTTTCCATCCTTCGAGCCCATGGAAGGGCGAGTCCGGCTGGAGCGAAATGCAGCGCACGGCGGGATTGAGCTCGCGCAGGCGTCGCGTCGTTCCCACGAACGTGCCGCTCGTCCCGAGGCCGGCGACGAAGTGGGTGATCGCGCCGCCGGTCTCGCGCCAGATTTCTTCCGCCGTGCCAAGGTAATGCGCGCGCCAGTTGTCCGGGTTCGAATACTGGTCCACGTAAAAATAGCGCTTCGGCTCCGCCGCCGCCAATTCCCGCGCCTTGCGGATTGCGCCGTCGGTGCCCTCGCCGGCGTCGGTCAGCACCAGGTCGGCATGATAGGCGGCGAGAATGCGCTTGCGTTCCGGGCTCACGTTATCGGGCAGGCACAACCGCACCCGGTAGCCGCGTGCCGCCCCGATCATCGCTAGAGCGATGCCGGTATTGCCGCTGGTCGCGTCGAGCAGAGTCAGCTCGGGTCTGAGCTGGCCGCGCCGCTCCGCTTCGCGCACCATGTTCCACGCCGGACGGTCCTTGACGCTGCCGCCGGGGTTGAACCACTCCGCCTTGGCCAAGATGGTGACGCCCGGAAACTGCGCGCCAATATGCTCCAGCCGGAGCAGCGGCGTGTTGCCGATGCGCTCCAAAAGTGACTGGCCCAAAGTAGCGTGACGTGAGGTGATGTCGCTGACCGGCAACTCATCGCGGCCGGCTGGTGCGTTGCGCCGACCTCCTCCTTGCTATGATTATATCTTCGCGGACCTGGTGCTCCCGTTGCGTGTGGGCGCCGGCCGGCGGGGAAAAGAACGGAATGGCCAAAACACAACCAACCGGCTTCGCCGCGCTGCGTCCGAAATTGGAGAAGCAAGGCTTCCAAATCGCCGCCGCGGGCGACAATCGTTTCTTCGCGATCAAACATGGTTGTGCGGCGGGCATCACCAGCGACGAGCAGGGGCAAGCGGTCTTTTTCGCGCCTCCGGGCCGCGTGATTGACGGCGAACTGGCACGCTTGATCGATCGCAGCTTTCAAAAATTTCTGAAGACGGCGGATCGGGAGTTGCCCGCCCGCGCGGAAGATTTGTGCGCCTTGCGCGACTTCACGCGCGACTTACGCTATGCCGCTCGATCACCGCTGCTGTACAACGAGGCCCTCGGCTCGGTCAGCGATCGCTACCTCTACGACCGTATTTGGTATCGCGACCAAGGCGCGCAGCCGCGTATTTGGGAAGATCCCAGCGAGCGGCTTCCCGCCAGCGAGTTGGCCGACGCGGCCGCCTTCAAGGTCAGCGCCGCCGTGGGCGGCGCTCACTAGCAGGCCACCGTAACCGCTCGGCCGCGGAGAAAGTTGGATGCCGGTCGCCACGCCTTCGCAAGCGCCGCTTCGACTCGAATACGAGGCTGCTTGTGCCGCCTCCGATCGCTTGTTCCGGCGCCTCGTGCCCTCCGCGCTTTACGATCGGCCCATCCCCGAACGGCACCGCCTGATCTTCTACCTCGGGCATCTCGAAGCCTTCGACTGGAACCTGATCGGCAAAATCACGTTGGGAGCGGCGCCCATCGATGCCTCTCTCGATGGCTTGTTCGCCTTCGGCATCGATCCCCCGATAGGACAACTGCCGTCGGATCGGCCGCGCGATTGGCCGCGGCCTCCCGCCGTCGCCGCTTATCGCCGTCGCGTGCGTCGCGCCCTGCGGCCGCTCTGGCGCGAGGCGCCGGTCGCGGTGCTCGCCACCGCCCTCGAGCATCGCCTGATGCATCTGGAGACGCTGGCCTACTTGCTTCACCAGCTCCCGCCGCAAAAGAAGCGCTTCGTATTGGAAACCCCGATCCTTCGTCCCGCTCCCGCCGAGCGGTTAATTTCCATTCCCGCCGGTGTGGCCACGCTCGGCCGCCGGCGCGGCGACGGTTTCGGCTGGGATAACGAATTTGGTTTGCAGCGAGAGCGCGTGCCGGCTTTCGCGATCGGCCGCAATAAAGTGACCAACGAAGAGTACAGTCGCTTCGTGGCCGAGGGCGCGCCGCCACCCGGCTTTTGGCGCCGCCGTCGCGACGGCTGGCGATTGCGCGTCATAGGCGGAGAGGTGCCGTTGCCCCTCGATTGGCCGGTCTATGTCACGCAACGCGAGGCGGCTGCCTATGCGCGGTGGCGGGGGAAAGCGCTCCCTACCGAGGCGCAGTTCCACCGCGCCGCCTACGGCGCGCCCGCTGGCGAGCGCCGCTTTCCCTGGGGCGATGCGCCGCCGCGCCGCGAGCACGGCAATTTCGATCGGCGACGCTGGGACCCGGTCGGCGTGGAAACGACACCGGCCGGCGATAGCGCGTGGGGCGTCGCGCAATTGGTGGGCAACGGCTGGGAATGGACGGCGACGCCTTTTGGCCCTTTTCCCGGCTTCACCCCCTATTCCTTTTACCCTGGCTACTCCCGCAATTTCTTCGACGGCCAGCACTACGTGATCAAGGGAGGCGCGCCGCAAACCGCGTCACGGCTTCTGCGGCGCTCGTTCCGCAATTGGTTCCGTCCCGACTACCCCTACGTCCATGCCGGATTCCGCCTCGTTGAGAATTGATTCGCCCACGGCACCCGCCGATGGCCTCGGCGCGGCGCGGTTCGCGGCGTTGGTGCGCGCCGGCTTCGCCGCGCGGCCGCAACGCACGCTGCCGCCGGAGTTGTTTTACGACGCGGTGGGCTCGGCGCTGTTCGAAGCGATTACGCTCACCCCTGAATACGGACTGGGGCGCGCCGACGCGCGGCTGTTGCGGACCCATGCCCGCGCGATCATCGGCGGCTTGCCCTCGCCGCTAATCGTCGCCGAACTGGGCAGCGGCAGCGCCCGCAAGACGCGCTGGCTGCTTGCCGCCTTGGCGGCGCGCGAGCCGGTGCGGTACTTCGCCATCGATGTCTCCTCCGCCGCCCTGGCGCGATGCCGGGCTGAACTGGCCGGCATCGCCGATCACGTGCACCTGGTCGAATCCAACTTTCACGACGGCATGAGGGCGGTGCGGGCTGCCCGCCGGCCGGGCGAGCGGCTGCTCGTTTTGTTCCTCGGCAGCAGCATCGGCAACTTCGATCGCGGCGAGGCCGCCGCTTTCCTGTCTTCCCTGCGGCGCGGCTTGCGCGCCGGCGACGCCCTCTTGCTGGGCGCCGATCTGGAACGGCGCCCCTTGCGCTTGTTGGCCGCCTACGACGATGCCGCCGGCGTCACCGCCGCCTTCAATTTGAATCTACTGGCGCGCATCAACCGCGAATTGGGCGGGCGAATCCCGCTCCGCGACTTCGCGCACCAGGTGCGTTACGACGTGCAACAGCATCGCGTCGAAATGCACCTGTGCGCGCGCCGCGAGGTGGAAATCGAGATCCCCGCCGCCGGCGTTCACGATCGTCTGCGCGCCGGCGACACGATCTGGACCGAATCTTCCTACAAATACGACGAAAGAGAATTGCAAGCCCTGGCCGGCGTGGCCGGCTTCGCCCGCGCCGAACGCTGGGTGGATGGCGAATGGCCCTGTGCCGAGATGCTCTGGCTCGCCGCTTAGGCTCGCGGCGCGCCGGTCAGGGCTTGGTTTCGAGCGCCGCGAGCAGACCAGTCAGTTCGTCGCTCTCGTGCGCCGGTGGCTGACAGACCCGCCCCGTGCAGACCAAGGCCATCGCGCGGCGGTCCGCGCCCGCTGGCCGCTGCGCGGCGATTGCCGCCAGGGCGGACGGCAGCCGGGTGGAGTCGCCGCCGGCGGGCAGCCGGATCACGCTCTTGCCCAGCCGGTAGCCGGCGCGAGCGGTGGCGAGCAACTGGACCACGCCGCCGTCTTCGCCCTCCAGCACCACCACTTGCAGCGGGGCGCCGAAATAGACTTGCGCGGCCAAGGCATAAGTGCCGGCAAAGATGCCGTAGGATAGGGCCGCGCCGGCGAAGTACTCGAGCGTTTGCCGCGCCGCTTCTTGCCAGCGGACCTCGTCCGTGAGCGCGTGCAGACGCAGGCAGAGCCAAGCCGCGGCGGCGTTGCCCGACGGCGTGGGCGAGTCTTGCAGCGGCTTGCGGGTGGCCGACAGGGCGCCCAGCGCCGCCCCCTGCGCGCGCGGTATATCGGCGAAGCCGCCGGCGGGATCGGCATAGTCGCGCAAGCAGATGTCCGCCAACTCGCGCCCCGCCTCGAAGTAGCCGGGCGCCCCGGTTTCTTCAAACGCGTCGAGCGCGGCCAGGGCGGTGAACACCTGATCCTCCAGCGTGTAAACCGGCTCCGCGATGCGGCGCGGCGGGGCATCGGCCGCGGGCGCGGTAAATAGCGCGTGGCGCAGTCCTTGCCCGGGGGTGATCTCGGCCAGCAGACGGTCGAGGCTGCGCAGCGCGAAGTCGCGGCCCTGCTCGAGCCGCTGCCGCTCCGCCTCCGAGGCGGCCAGCGGCAGCAGGCTGTAAGCCGCCAGATAGGCGCTGATGAACAACCCGTTCCAGCCGGCGTAAACGGTGCGATCGACGAAAGGCGCGGGCCGGCGCAGGCGGGCGGCGTATAGCGCCTGTTTCACCCGCGCCAACGCTTCGCGCGCTTCCGTTTCGCTCCAGCGGCGGCGCCGCGCCCACTCCGCTACGCTCTCGCGCGCCGCCAAGACGTTTTTGGCGGGATTGTGATGCATCGGGCCGCGCTCGGCCAAATCGAAGTAATCCGCGGCCAGCGCGAAGTCGCCGTCGTCCAGCGCCGCGCGCGCTTCCTCGCGCGTCCAGGTGAAGTAATCGCCGTCGTCGTCAAGCGAAGTATCGGCGTCCTGGCTGGCGTAAAAGCCGCCCCGGGCGCGATCGGAGAGCCACTCGTCCACCCAGCGCATGATGTCGAGCGCCACCTCGAAATAAGAGCGGCTGCCGGTGGCCTGCGCGGCGTGGACATAGTTTTTGAGCAGTTCCGAGTTGTCGTAGGCCATCTTCTCGAAATGCGGCACGCCCCAGTGTTCGTCCACGCTGTAGCGGTGAAATCCGCCCCCCAACTGGTCGTAAACCCCGCCCCGTGCCATCTTGTCGAGCGTCAGAAAGGCGATATTGCCCGCCACCATGTCGTTGCCGCGGCGAAAGCGATCGAGCAGCAAATCGACGGCGGCGGGATGGGGGAACTTCGGTGCGTGGCCGAAGCCGCCGTGCACCGAATCGAAGGTCCGCACCGCGGCGTCGTAGATGGTGTCGAGGAGCGCCGGCGTCAGCGGCGCGCTTGCTTCTCCCGCCGGCTGCTCCATGCCGCTCAGCGCTTCCATGACACGCCGCGCGCTCTCCTTGACCTGCCCTGGCTGCTGCCGGTAGGCCTCGGCGATGGCATCCAGCACGCGTCGAAAGCTCGGCCGGCCGAAGCCTTCGCTGGGCGGAAAATACGTCCCGCCGAAAAACGGTTCGCCGTCAGGGGTGAGAAACGCCGTCAATGGCCAGCCGCCTTGCCCGGTCAACGCGCTGACCGCCAGTTGATAGCGGCTGTCCACGTCCGGACGCTCGTCGCGATCCACTTTGATGGGTACGAAATGGCGGTTGATCAGCGCCGCCGTTTCGGGGTTTTCGTAGCTTTCCCGATCCATCACGTGGCACCAGTGACACCAGACCGCGCCCACGTCGAGCAAAATCGGCTTATTCTCCTGGCGCGCCAAAGCGAAGCTGGCCTCGTTCCATCGCCGCCAGGCGACGGGTTGATGCGCCGCGCTGCGCAAGTAGCTGCTGCTGGCCTCGGCAAGATCATTGCCCATGTCTCCAGTCTAGTGCGCTGTGCCGGCGCTTTTCCCGCCCTCTAGCTGGCGGCAGCTTGGAGCGGCCCTGGGAGGAGCGGAGCGGGGCCTGGTTGCCGGCCCAAGAATTACGACCTGAAATCCGCCGACTCTTGCGCCTTGGCGCTCTATGCCCGGCGAGGCGTGCCGCCTTCTGTAATTAAATAGTTATTGGCATGAGTACAAATGCCCTGGGTCAGTGCGCGGGACCTGTGCCGCTACCAGGTTTTTGGCCAGGTTCGACGTTCAACATGGGCCGAAAGGTCCGGTTTTGGCGGGTGCTCAAGCTGGGAGACTTGCGATTGCCGCAAAAAAATTGCTTTTCGGCATGTTTTTTTCTGTTTTTTTCTTGCGATCAGGTTGATAGTAGGCAGGTGAGAGCCCCCCGGAAGGATTCCTCCATTGGGGGGTGGTGAGCCGTGAAAGGTACATATCCGTCAGCTTGCGAACGCTGCGGCCAGCCGCTGAACTTAGCGACGGTAGTGACTCCGCGTTTTGGCTTGGTGCCGGTCGATTGCCCCCATTGTCAGCACCATCACCTCATGTCGCCGCTTGAGATCAGCATTGCCCGCAACGGCATGCCGCGTCTTCGCTTTTCGCCATCGCGGGACGAAGGATTTTGGGGCCAGTTGCGGCGTTTCATCGCCAGCTAGCCGGCTCGCCTTCATTGGCGGGCGCCGCTCGCGCCGCCTTGCGCCACTCGCTTCGCGCAGCGCGCCTTCCCTGGATTGCATCTATCTAAATCGATGTCTTCCCGCGGTTCCTGGATCGCCGGTCTGCTCGCTGGGCTCGCGGCGGGAGTTGCGGGCACCGTGGCGATGGATGCCTTTTGGCGAGCCGATGCCAAATTGACCGGGCGCCAGACGAGCGGCGACGAAGACGCGACCGCCAAAGTTGCCGCCGACCTGCTGCGCAAGACCGGCATTCGCGCGCCCTCGCGCGCCACGCGGCGCGCGGCCGGTCAGATCGTCCATTGGGGTTACGGAGCGGGCTGGGGCGCTTTGGTGGGCTTGGGGCGCAGCCGCGCACTGCCGGCGGACTTCGGTTGGGGATTGCCGTTGGGCGCGGGGCTTTGGGCGATCGGCGACGAGTGGACGCTCTACTGGCTCGGCTACGCTAAACATCCACGAGAATACCCGCTGCGCATCCACCTCAAGTCCCTCGCCGCCCATCTTGTATACGGCTTCGGGCTGTGGGCGGCATTGGCCGCCGAACGAGGGCTCAGCCGTTCCCGCCTCGGCGAAAAGAGCGGCTTGCCCAAGGTCGCGTGATGCCGGCGCCAGCCGGCGACCTGCAAGCGCCCCTAACAAGCGCCCCTATATAATTGGAGGTTTCGGCACCCCTATTCGGCTGCGACGTGGCGGCGGCGCGTGGCCCGGGGTCCGTGGAGGGGCGTGGAGGACGAGGCCATCGAGGTTCGCGGCGCGCGGGTGCACAACCTGAAAGGGCTGGATTGCCGCATTCCTCTCAACTCCCTCACCGTCGTCACCGGCGTTTCCGGCTCGGGCAAAAGTAGCCTGGCCTTTGACACGATCTACGCCGAGGGACAGCGCCGCTACGTGGAATCGCTCTCGGCCTATGCACGCCAGTTCCTGGAGCGCATGGAAAAGCCGGCGGTGGACCAGATCGAGGGCCTGGCTCCGGCCATCGCGATCCGCCAGAAAAACGCCAGCCGCACGCCCCGCTCTACGGTGGGCACGGCGACGGAAATCCACGATTACTTGCGGCTCCTCTACGCCCGCGCCGGCCGCACAGTCTGTCCCGACTGCCAATTGGAGGTCCAGCGCGACACCATCGATCAGGCGGCGGAACAGGCACTGGCCGCCGGGCTCGAGCGGCGCGCCTATGTACTGTTTCCGGTGCTGAACGACAGTAGCGGCCCCGCCCCGACCGCGCTCGTCAACGGCGGCGCCGCGCCGGCGACAGGGGGGCGAGCCGCCGCCGACCGGCGCGGCCGGCGC
>JBOGKX010000014.1:0-7167 GCA_050746125.1 Terriglobales bacterium
GCCAACCGCGGATCGCGGCGCGAGCGCCGGCGCGCACACGATCCCTCAGCGCGAAAAGCGCCAGCGCCTCGCCCTCGCGGCCGAGAATCGCCACTCTGTCGCCGGCGGCGCGGGCGCTTGCGGCGAGGCGGGCGAGCTCCGGCGGCAGGCCGCGCGGCGCGGCGAATTCGGCGCGGCCGATGCGCCACTCGCTTCCTTCCGCCGCGCGCCCGCGCACACCCTGCCCGGCCACGGTCTCGATGCTCGCCCAGCGCGCGCTGCCGTCGCCCCCGCCCGCCGCCAGCCGGCGCGCGCTGAAGTCGCGAATCGCCTCTCCCAGCGGATGCAGCGTGTCGGCTTCGAGCGCGGCCGCCGCGCCGAGTAGCGCTTGCTCGCCGCTCTCCTCGCTCCGCGCCACGGTCGCATCCCCCGCGCCGCCGGCGGCTCCCGCCGCCGCCGCGACTCGGTTACCGGCGGCCGCGCAGGCAAACGTGGTTACCGCAGCCGCGCCGGCGGTGACCGTGCCGGTCTTGTCGAGCACCACCATGTCACAGGCCAGTAAGGCGGGCAGGGCATCGAGATCCTGGATCAAAATGCCGCGCCGCGCCGCCAGCGCCACGGCGCGCTCTTCGACCAGCGGCAAGGCCAAACCGAGCGTGCAGGGGCAGGCCAAAATTAGGACCGAGATGGCGCGTAGCCACGCCGCCGCCGCGCCGGCGCCAAAGCGGTAATTGAGCGCGAGCGTCAGCAGCGCCAGCCCGGCGACGATCGGGACGAAATACGCCGCCCAGCGGTCCAAGCGCCGCGATTGCCTCGAGCCGGAGCGCGCCCGCCGCGTCCGCTCCACCTGGGCCGCGATCTCCGCCAGCCGGCTATCCGCCGCCGGCCGCAGCACTTCGGCCCTCGCCGGCTCCGGTCCGACGATGGCGGTGATGAGCGCTCCGGCGAAGAGCGTCGCGCCCGCCTCGCGCCGCAACGGCCGTGCCTCGCCGGTCAGCAGCGATTCGTCCGCCATCACCGCTCCCGCCACCAGCCGGCAGTCGGCCGGCACGCGGTCGGCGGGACGCAGCAAAATGCAATCGCCGGCGGCCAGCGCGGATGCCGCTACCGGCTCGCAGCTCAGGCCGCGCGCCACGCGCCAGGCCAGCGCCGGCGGCGGCTGCCAGCGCGCCAGGTCGCGCTGCGCGCGCAACCGCGCCCGCTGCTCGAGCCAGCGTCCGGCGAGCAGAAAGGCGAAAAGCATGGCCGGCACGTCGAAGTAAGCGACCCGCGCCTGCGCCCATTCGAAGGCGCTCAGGCCGAAAGCCGCCAGGCCGCTCGCCGCGATCAGCGTGTCCATGGTCGCCGCGCCGCGCCGCAAGCCGAGCCAGCCGCCGCGCAGGATGGGCCAGCCGCAGCCGAAGACGATCAGCGCCGCTCCGGCGCCCGCCGCCAGATCGACGAACGGGCCCCCCGCCGCCGCGCTGCCGCCGCTCAACAGCGCCGGCGCGTAGCCCGACCAGCTCAGCGTCATCACTCCCATGCCGATGAATAAGGCCAAGCCGGCGCGCAGCGCCAGGCCGCCGCTCGCATCCCAGGCGGCGCCCTCGGCGACGGCCTCGAATCCCAGGGCCGCGATCCAGCGCCGCGCGTCGCCGGCGCCGGCGGCGATTTGCAGCTCGCAGCGTGCGTCGAGGTAATCGACGCGGGCGCTAACCACGCCCGGGCAGCGGCGCAAGTAGCGCTCCAGGCCCCAAGCGCAGGATGGGCACCACAAGCCGCGCACCAGATAACGCGCGTTCTCGAGCTTGGCCTCCGGGGGCGGTGGAGCGGCTGGCGCCGCCTCCAGCGCCGCGCTCCAGCCCCGCCGCGCGAAGAGCGTGTACACTTCGGCGCAGCCGCGGCAACAAAACGCCAGCTTCGCCCCGCCCGTCGCGGCCGTGGCGGCGGCGCGTGCCGGCCGTCCGCACAAGGCGCAGGCGCTCGTCTTCGCGTGCGGGGCCTTCATGGCCGCAATTCGCGGCATCGCCGCGCCTGTCCTTTGGTACGGCGTCCGATCAGTAGACAGCGGCGTGAATCCCGCCGCGAGCGCCGGCCGAGCGGCCAGGATAATGAATCCGTGTTGTTGTGGTCCTCGGCGCTCGCGAACAAGCGCGTTCTGCAAGCCGCCATCGTCGCCTCGCTGCTGCTCATTTCGGCCCTGTGCGAGTGGCAACTCACCTCGCGCAGTTGGAGTTTGATGCGCGGCGCGCTGCTCGAGCAATCTCTCGCCGGCGATGCGGCGACCGCCGGCACCGTCGCCGGCGTGTTGCAACAGACGGCGCCTGGCGGCTCCGTCCGCAGCCCGGAAGGGCGGCGCTATGCCCAGCGCCTGGTTGAGCACCTGGACCTCGGCGCCGGCACCTACGCCTTGTTGGTGGATCGCGGCGGCGTCGTGCTGGCCGATCCCGTCGCTGCCTACGTCGGCGCTCCCATCGGCGCCACCGTCCTGCTCGTGAATGGTCGAAAGCTGGCCTTGGCGCAAGCCCTGCACCGCGGCGATTCCGTGCGCGGCTGGGCCGCCGATCCCACCACCGGCCAACGGCGTCTGGTGGCGGCCTACTGGTCGCCGGCCATGCAAGCGGCCGTCTGCGTCTTTCAGAGTCCCGCCCTGGTCGCCCGCCGCACCCATGAGCTGAGCACTTTCTTTTTGCGCTCGACCTTCTTGCTCTGGGCGGCCCTATTGGTCGCCGTCTGGTTCATCGTCGGCGCCTTGGTCGATCAGTACGAATCGCGCGCCGCCGCCCTGGCCCGCACCGACACGCTCACCGGCCTCGGCAACCGCCGCGTGCTCGACGAGGTCCTGGCCGCCGCCGCCGCCCGCCAGCGCAATGGCGGGCGCGGCCTGGCCGCCATCGCCGTCGATCTCGACGACTTCAAGCTCATCAACGATCGCCACGGCCATGCCGCCGGCGATCGCGCCCTGCAGGCGCTGGCCCAGGCGCTGCGCCGCATCGCCCGCGACCATGCCTTCCGCTTGGGCGGCGACGAATTCCTCGTGCTGGTGGACGACGCCACCGAGGACCACGCCGATCGCGAATTGGAGCACGTGCGCGCCTGCTTCCCGCTTTCGGTTCCCTGCGATAACGGCCGGGAATTGCTGGTCGAAGGTTCGGCGGGATACGCCCACTGGGAATCCGGCCAGCGGCTCGACCGCCTCTTGCCGAACGCCGACCAAGCCCTCTATCTGAACAAGTCCATTCGCAAAAACGCGCAACGAAAGGCCAACGCCTTTCCCCGCGCGCGCCTCGCCGGCGCCTAGCCTTAGGCAATCCACTAGGGTCCGCGTGCCAAGCCATAGGCCCGAGCGTAACGTGTCAGCCATGGCGGCTCGGCGCGCTTGCCTCGGTGTTGCGTTGCTGGCTTCGGCGGCGCTGGGCCAAACACCGTCCTTCCGCGCTACCGTGCAGGAAGTTTTGGTGCCGGTTTCGGTGCTGAACAAATCCGGCAAGCCGGTCCTTGGGCTAACGCGCGACGCCGTCCAACTGTTCTTTGATGGCCGACCCGTCGCCATCGGCAGCTTCAGGGCCGTGAATGCCGCGCCGCCGGCAGCCTCCTCCGCCGCGACCCGCCGCGTCCCGGCGCTGCCGCCCAACGTCTTCGTCAACATTCCCGCCAGCGCCGGCGCGCGCCAAACGCGCGTCGTGCTGTTGCTCGACTACCTCAACACCACCACGTCCGAGCGGCAGCGGATGCGCATGCAGTTGGTCCGCTTCCTTCGCCAGCGCCGACAGGGCGAGACCGCCGTCGCCATTTACGGCATGACCGACTCGTTGCTGTTGCTTCAGCCGTTCACCAGCGACCCCAGCGCTCTGGCGCGCGCGGCCGGCGAGATTCTCGCCGCCAAGCCCGGCCGCGGGGCGCCTGGCCTGCCGCCGCCCGCGGTCGTCGGTACGGCGGCGCTCGAACCGCTCGCGCCCGCGGAACTCGCCCAGGCGGGCATCACCGTGGCAGCCGGCCAGCCGGCCGGAACCAACGACGGCGCGATTGAATATTTCGTGGCGCGCGAACGCTGGGTGGAAGCCAATCTGAATCGTCTGCTGCGCGCCCGCTACGTGCTCGCTCAATTCGAGCAGTTGGCCCGCTCCCTCTCCGGTATTCCCGGCCGGAAAGAAGTGCTCTGGCTGACCTCCGACGCCTCGCCCCTGAACCCGAGCTTGATGTACCAGCAAGTGCTGGAAGACCCTGCCGCGGAATCGTTGCGCGTCCAGGCCGCCGACGTTGGCGCCGCCTACCGTGCTCTCGCCGCCGCCGACGTTTCCGTGTTCCCGGTTGACGTGCGCGGCGTCAGTAATCCCGGCCTGCTCGGGGCCGGCTCGCAAGCCAGCCACGCCAGCTTCGAAGTGATGATGGGCCATTCCTCCCCTGGCGAAGATGCCACCTCGGGCTTTGCCGATCACGCCGAGAGTCTGGCCGCCGATTCCTCGCTGGCAATGGCCGGCGCCGCCGTCTCGACCGGCGGAGAAGTTTTGGCCAACAACAACGACCTCGGCGCCTTGCTCCTACGCGCCGAATCGTTGTGGAGTTCGTATTACCTGCTCAGCGCGGTTGCCCCGCCCGCCGCGCCCGGTTACCACAAGATCGAAGTCAAGGTCGCGCCCAAGGGCGTGAAGCTGCTGTTTCGCCGCGGGTTCGCCACCGAATCCGCGGCCCAAGCCGCCGCGCCCAAGGCGCGCGAATCGGATCTTCAGCAAGCGGCGCACGTGCTCATGGACGCTACCGGCGTCGAGATCGTGCTCTATCTCGGCAAGCCCCGTCGCGTTGGCCAAGGCGCGGAACTGCCGTTTACCGCCACGATTTGGGGGCCGTCGCTCAACTCGGAGAAGACGCCGCGCGGACAGCGCTACTTCTTCACCGCGGCCACCGTGAGCATCGCTGCCGCCGGCAAGGTGGTCGCCTCCGCCGGCCAGGACTTCGATCGCGTTCTCGCCCCCGCCGCGGCGGCCCAGGTTGCCGCCCGCGGCTACACCTTTTCCGGCAAATTCGTCATTCCCGGCAGCGGCGAGTATTACGGGCGCCTCATCGTCCGCGATGATTTTAGCGGCCGCCTCGGCACCATCACTCTCCGCCTCCGCTAACCGCGCGCGCCATGCTACACTGTGACTTCGCAATGATTCAGCGCTTCCATCACCGCCACCACCATCACGTGCACGCGTGTGCGCGCGGGCGGCGGTCGGGAAGCTAACCCAGATTTCCAATAGGAAATGCCGACGCCCGCCGCACTCACGGCGGGCGTTCTGTTTTTTGGGGCGCGCCGCCGGCGACGGGTTAGGCTACGGAGGAAAACGCCCATGGAATTGGATTTCGACAAGCAAGGCGGCCTGCTGCCGGCGATCGTTCGCGACGCCGTCCGCGGCGACGTCCTCATGCTCGGATTCATGAATCGCGCCGCCTGGGAGCAGACGCTCGCCACCGGCTATGTAACCTTCTTCAGCCGCTCGCGGCAAAAGCTCTGGATGAAGGGCGAGACCAGCGGTAACCGCCTGCGGCTGCGCCAAGCTTTCACCGACTGCGACGCCGACGCCCTGCTGGTCGAGGTCGAGCTCGAGGGTCCCGGCCTGGTCTGCCACGAAGGCAAGCGCAGTTGCTTTTTCCGCCCCTGGCGCGACGGAGCCTTCGCATGAAGAAGCTTCGCCTCGGCATTCCCAAGGGCAGCCTGCAAGACGCCACCGTGCAGCTCTTCCAGCGCGCCGGCTTCCAGATCTACGTCTCCTCGCGCTCGTACTTTCCCGCCATCGACGATCCCGAGATCGAATGCATGCTGATTCGCGCCCAGGAGATGGCCCGCTACGTCCAAGACGGCGTGCTCGACGTCGGCCTGACCGGCAAGGATTGGGTGCTCGAAAACGAAGCGCAAGTGATCGCCGTCAGCGACCTCATCTATGCGAAGCAAAGCTTTAACAAAGTCCGCTGGGTGCTAGCCGTTCCGGAAGATTCACCCGTGCAGTCGGCGGCCGACTTGGATGGCAAAGTGATCGCCACCGAGCTGGTCGGCGTGACTCGCCGCTATCTGGCCGAGCGCGGCGTCCGCGCCACGGTGGAGTTCAGCTGGGGCGCCACCGAGGTCAAGCCGCCGGTCCTGGCCGACGCTATCGTCGAAGTCACCGAGACCGGATCGTCGTTGCGCGCCAACAAGCTCCGCATCGTCGAGACCGTGCTCGAGTCCCACACTCAGTTGATCGCCAACGCCGCCGCCTGGCAGGACGCCTGGCGGCGCGAGCGCATCGAAACCTTGGCTCTGCTGCTCGACGGCGCCATCGCCGCGCAGGGCCGCGTCGGCCTGATGCTCAACGTGCGCCGCGACGATCTCGACGCCGTGCTGGCCGTGCTCGAGGCCCTCAAGCGGCCCACCGTCGCGCCGCTCAGCGACTCCGATTGGGTGGCCGTCAACACCGTCATCGAGGAAGCCCGCGTGCGGCAGATCATCCCGCGCCTCAAGGCGGCGCGCGCGCAGGGGATCGTCGAGTATCCGCTCAACAAGGTGGTGATGTAGCGCATGCCGGAAAAAGCTCAACCACTACTTAAGATCTTGCGCGGCGACGCGGCCCTCGAGCGCCTGCTGGCGGAAAACGCTCGCGCCAACGCCGCCGCCGAACGCGCGGCGGCGCGCATCGTCGCCGACGTGCGGAAGCGCGGCGATCCGGCGCTGCGCGCCTGGAGCCTGCGCTTTCCGCCGGCGGCGCCTTCGCCTTATGCGCCGGGCGCGCGCGTGCCCAGCGAAGCCATGGCGGAAGCCTGGCGCGCCATTCCCGCCGGCCTGCGCCGCGCCCTGCGCGAGGCTGCCGCCAACATCGCCCGCATGGCGCGCTGGCAGATGCCGCGCCCCTGGATGCGCGCCGCGCGCCCCGGCCTCCGCGTCGGCCAGATCGTGCGCCCGCTCGAGAGCGTCGGCTGCTATGTGCCGGGCGGCCGCTATCCGCTGCCTTCGACGCTGCTGATGACCGCCATCCCCGCCCGCGTCGCCGGCGTGCCGCGCATCGTCGTCGCCTGCCCGGCCCCGGCGGCGCCGGTGCTGGCCGCCGCCCATCTCGCCGGCGTCTCGGAACTCTACGCCATGGGCGGCGCGCAAGCCGTCGCCGCCCTCGCCTACGGCACCGCCGCGATCGCGCCCGTCGCCAAGATCGTCGGCCCGGGCAATGACTTCGTCACCGCGGCCAAGCGGCTGGTTGC
>JBOGKX010000015.1:0-7262 GCA_050746125.1 Terriglobales bacterium
AGCCGGAGCCGCTCGCGGCCCCCTTCGCCGCCGCCCCGCGCGAGCAGGTCGCGGCCGGGCCGGCGCCGGGCACGGTGCTGGCCGCCGCGGCGGAAGAAGATTTGGACGTCCCAGCCTATTTGCGCCGCCGCTCTTAACCCGTTCGAGGAAAAATTCGCGATGATCAAGCCCCTTCGTCTTATTTGTGTTTGCGCGGCGCTGCTTGGTGTGGCGCTGGCGGCGCCGCTGCCCCTCGTGCCTTACCCTCGCCAGTTGACGCAGCAGCCTGGCGCGCTGCGGCTGCGCCGCGCCGCCGTGATCGCCGTCCCCGGCGGCGCCCCTGCCGACCGCTTTGCCGCGCAAACGCTCGCCAACGAACTCTCCGCCATTGACGGCGTAGCGGCGCGCGTCGCCGCCCAACACAAGGGCGCCGGCGTGGTGCTGTTGCGGGCCCAATCGGCCGCCGGCCGCGCCGCTCTTCGCTCCGCCGCTCTGACGCTGCCGCCGGAAGCGCGCGACCAGGGCTACGCCCTAATCGTCACCCCACGCCGCGCCACCGTGGTGGCGGCCACGGCAGAAGGCGTCTTCTACGGAGTCCAGACGCTGCGCCAGCTCTTCCACCCCGTGCCCGGGGCGGCCGGCCGCGCCGCCGGTGCCGAGGCGCCGGCCGTCTCCATTGTCGATTGGCCCGCCTTCGCCCATCGCGGCATCAGCGTCGATATTAGCCGCGGCGCGGTGCCGACGCTGGCTTCGATGAAGCGCGATGTCGCCTTGCTGGCCGAGTTCAAGCTCAACGTCTATTCGCTCTATTTCGAGAACACCTTCGAGTACCAATCGCTGCCCCTGGTAGGCGCCTTCGGCGGCGCCATCACCCCCGCCGAGGCGCGCGAGCTGGTCGCCTACGCCCGCAATTATCACGTCGAAATCGTGCCCGACCAGGAATCCTTTGGCCACCTGCACTTGGCCTTGCAGTACGAGCGCTTTCAGGACATAGCGGAGCTGCCCTATGGCAGCGTCCTCACCCCCACCGTGCCCGGCTCGATGGAGTTTATCGAAAAGATGTTCGGCGACCTGGCCGCCGTCTTCCCGTCGCCCTATTTGCACATCGGCGCCGACGAGACCTACGAGCTGGGCCAGGGCAAGACCAAGGCGCTGGCCGACCAACTCGGCGGCGGACAGGTTTTCGTCAACTACCTCAAGCAGATTGACGCGGCATTGCGCCCCTACCATCGGCAGGTGCTGTTCTGGGGCGACATCGCCGTGAAGCATCCCGAGTTGCTGAGCCAGTTGCCGCACGACATGATCGCGCTGCCGTGGGTCTACAGTCCCGAGCCCTCGTTCGTGCGCTATATTCAGCCGTTCCGGGCCGCCGGCCTTGAAACCTGGGTCTCGCCGGGCGTCAACAATTGGAGCCGCATCGCCGCCGACAACAATTTGGCCTTGCCCAACATCAAGCAGTTCACCGCCGACGGCCTAAAGCTCGGCGCCACCGGCGTGCTCAACACCACCTGGATGGACGATGGCGAGAGCATGTTCAACTACTGCTGGTATGGCGTGACCTATGGCGCCGCCGCCAGCTGGCAGCCGAGCGTGGATGACCAGCAGTTCGCCGATGCCTATGACTGGGCCTTCTTCCGCGCCGACGGTCATGAGTTCAGCCACGACATCGCCCAGTTCGCCGCCATCCACAATCTGCTGAAGCAGGCCACTGGATCGGACGGCGAAGACTGGACGACGTGGCTCGATCCCTTCTCGCCGCGCGGCCAGGCTTACTATGCTAAGGCCGCCCCCGCCGCTCATCAAGTGCGCTTGCTCGCCGAGGACGTGATCGCCAGCCTGGCCACCCATCGCGGCGAGGCGCGCCGCAACGCCGAGTTGCTCGATTGGACGGATTTTTCCGCCCGCCGTTTCGATTTCCTCGGACAGAAGGCGCTCTACACCGAGTACATCGGCCAGCTCTACGACCAAGCGCGGCAAGCCGCCAGCGCCCAGCCGCCGCAGCGCGGTAAGATCTTCTCTACTCTCAATCGCATTAACGGCGTCAACGGCCTCCTCGAAGACCTGCGCGACGCCTCGAGCGAGTTGATGAACCGCTATCAGGCGCTCTGGCTGGCCGAGAACCGCCCCTATTTTCTCGATAACATTCTGATTCGATACCAAGACGAGTTGCGCTATTGGCAGAGCCAGGCCACCCGCTTCAGCGACATCGCGGCCTTTTATCGCCGCGGCGGCGAGTTGCCGCCGCTTGTGGCGCCCCCGCCCGGCCAACCCAAGCTCGTCCCCGGCGACACGCGCAACTGATCGGCCCTTGAGCCATGACCTAGCCGGCGCCCGGTGCCTAGTGCCCGCGCTAGACTAAAGGGTGCAAATTCGACAGATCTTTACGTTTCCCGCCGAAATTGAAACTGAAGCCCTCGTAGTCTTCGTCGCCGAGCGCGAGCCCAAACTGGCCGGCTTGGCCGCGGACGTGGACCAAGCCTTGGGCGGCGCCATCGCCGGCTTGCTCAAAAACGGCGAGTTTTCCGCCCGCGCCAATGAGTCGCTTTTGCTCTTCAAGCCTGCCGGCATCAAGGCCAAGCGTCTGCTGCTGGTCGGCGCCGGCAAGGCGCCCGTGGGCATCTTCGAGCTGCGCCGCCTGGCGGGCGCCGCGGCGCGCGCGCTGAAAAGCCGGAATATCCTGCAAGCCGCCGTGATCGCCCCCGCCGACATGGCGCCGGAAGCGGCGCTGGGGGCGATCGTGACCGGGGCCATGGCCGCCGATTTTGAGCCTGGTCGCTACAAGAGCGAGCGGGACGAGAAGCGGATGGCGGAGGTGGCGGCGGTTTTTCCACCTCCCGCCAAGACGCTGGAGAAGGAACTGAGCCGCGCCGCCGAGATCGCGCGCGCTATCGGCGAGGGTCAGGAGTTCGCTCGCGAGCTTGCCAACGAGCCCAGCAACCGCCTTACCCCCACCCTGTTGGCCGAGCGCGCCCAAGCCATGGCCAAGGCGGCGGGCCTCGAGTGCGATTTGATCGACGCCGCCCGCGCCCGCGAACTGAAGATGGGCGCTTTTCTGAGCGTGGCGCAAGGCAGCGCCGAGCCGCCGGTCATGATCGTGCTCCAGTACCGCGGCGGCGGCGCCGCCAACCGCAAGCTGGCGCTGGTAGGGAAGGGAATTACCTTCGATACCGGCGGCATCTCCATCAAGCCCGCCGACGGCATGGAAAAAATGAAGTACGACATGGCCGGAGGCGCCGCCGTGCTCGGCGCCATGCAAGCCATCGCCGCCCTGCGCCCCAAGCTCGACGTGCTCGCCATCGTGCCCGCCACCGAGAACATGCCTGGCGGCCGCGCCCAAAAGCCCGGGGACGTACAAATCGCCATGTCGGGCAAGAGCATCGAGGTGCTCAATACCGATGCCGAGGGCCGCTTGGTCCTCGCCGACGGCCTGGCTTATGCCCGCCAACTTGGCGCTACCCATCTCGTGGATGTCGCCACCCTCACTGGCGCCGTGGCGATTGCCCTCGGCGCGGTCCATACCGGCGTCTTCGCCAACGACGAAAGCTTTTATGCCGATTTCGAGCGCGCGCGCCAATCGGCCGGCGAAAAGATGTGGCGCTTGCCGCTCGACGATGAGTACTTCGAGCAAATCCGCGGCACCGTCGGCGATATCCTCAACACCGGCGGCCGCTACGGCGGGGCGATCACGGCGGCGATGTTCTTGCGCGAATTCGCCGACTCGGCGCCCTGGATCCATCTCGACATCGCCGGCACCGCCTGGCTCGACGACGCCAAGCCCTGGCTCGCCAAAGGACCCACCGGCGCCGCCCTGCCCACCCTGGTCAATCTCGCCTTGGCCATGGCCAGCCGCTAGCGCCCCGCGTGCCCGCCGAGCGCATCGGAGCGCCATTCGATGTCGCAAGTTCTTTGCCTCCAGCCTCTGCTAGTCCCTAGCCCTGGCCCCCAGCCATGCGAAACCTATCGCCACGCCCGCCCAAAATGTTTCCCGCAATCCAGGCGGTTGTCCTTAGCATTCCCCGCGGCCGCGTAGCGACATACGGACAGGTGGCGCGCGCCGCCGGCTACCCCGGCGCGGCGCGGCAAGTAGTTTGGGCCTTGCGCGCCGCGCCGCGCGGGCTGCCTTGGCATCGGGTACTGGGCGCCGGCGGACGAATCCTTCTTTCGGGGGCGGAGGGAGTGGAGCAAACACTGCGTTTGCAGCACGAAGGCGTCAGCGTGCGTCAGGGGCGCGTGGGCCTCGCCGACTACCTGGCCTCCCTGGGACAGCTGCGGCAACGTACAGTTCGCAGAGCCCCCGCCAAACGGTCCCGATTCCGGTCCGCCGGCCAGTAGCCTCGCCATTCTTATGTCTCTAGAATCGGAGCCGTTCCTCAGTCCCTGCTGCGGAACCCTAAAGGTTTCCCATCGGTCCCTGCCATGTCCCTGAAACTTTTGACTATTAGCTCTGATCCTGCTGTCATTCGCCAAGTACAATCCACCTTCGAGCCCCTCGGCTGCGAAGTTGGCACTTGCCTCAATCGCGCCGAAGGCCGCGCCCGCATGGAACAGGAAAAAGTGCACGGCGTCCTGGTGGATTTGCGCGACGAGGGCGACGACTTGGCCCTGATTCGCGGCATCCGCCGCTCCCGCCTCAACGCCACCACCCCGGTGGTGCTGGCCACGCAGCGCGAAGATGCCACCCTGATGCGCATTGGCTTCAGTGCTGGCGCCAACTTCGTGGTCGGCACGCCGCTCAGCGCCGACCGCCTGCGCAGCCTCTTTGTCGTGCTGCGCGTGTTGATGACCCGCGCCAAAATTTGGCACGTGCGTCTGCCATTTCAGACCACGGTACAGTGTCGCCAAGGCGATCAGCTCTTTGAAGCCCAGTCCGTGAACGTCAGCGAGCGCGGCATGCTGCTCGACGGCGATGGCCCGCTGGGCGTGGGCGAGCGCATGCACCTGGAGTTTGGCTTGCCCCGCTTCTCGCGCCCGATCCAAGCCCGCGGCAAGGTGGTGCGCCGCGACGCCGCCGACCGGCTGGGCGTGCACTTCTTCGATATCGCCCCGGAGCAACAGCAGACATTGCAGCATTTTCTCGCCGAACAGCTGCAAAACTAATCGCCATCGTCGCCGGCGGCAGCCCGCGAGTCCACCGCCGCAACTCCAGCCAGCCCAGATCGAGCGGGAATGCGCAGCGCAGCGAAGCGCCGAGAGAAGACCCGCGAAATTCCGCAGGGCGGATCCCTGCCGGCTAACCACGCCGGAGCCACCGTCGCCGCTGGGTCACGGCAACTTAGAGTATGCTGTGACCCATGCCTACGCGCCGTGCATTCCTGGTTCAGTCGGGCCGCGCGCTGGCGGCCGGTTGGGCCGCCGGCCCGGTGCTCGCTTTCGCCGCTCGCTCGCCGCTCGCTTGGCCTGGCCCCATCGGCTTGCAGATCTACACCGTGCGCGACGCCTATGCGCGCGATCCCGCGCGCACCCTCGATCAAGTCGCCGCAATCGGCTATCGCGAGGTCGAGCTCATCGACATGGCACGCTTCCCGGCCCAGCAGCTAAACGCCGATTTGCGTCACGCCGGCCTCGCGGCGGTCAGCGGACATTTTGGCCTGCCCCACCCCGGCGCCGACTGGCAAAAAAATATTGCCATCGCGCAAGCCTTGCGCCTGCGCTACATGATTTGCCCCTTTGCCACGGCCTCGACCGCCGACGGCTGGCGGCGCATTGCCGATGGGTTCAATCAAGCCGGCCGGCAATGCCAGGCTGCCGGCCTGACCTTCGGCTATCACAATCACTTGCAGGAGTTCCGGCCCGTCGGCGCGACCACTGGCTACGAAATTCTGATGACGCACACCGATCCCGCGCTGGTGAAATTCGAGATGGATGTTTTTTGGGTCACCTACGCCGGCCAGGACCCGGTGGCGCTGATGCAGCGGTACGCCGGACGCTATCCGCTGCTGCACATCAAGGACATGAAGCGCGGCTTGCACGTCAATCCGCGCCAGTTCCCGCGTAATAACGTCAATCCTTTCGCCCCCGCCGGCCAGGGCAAAATCGACTGGAAGCGGGTTTTCGCCCATGTTCATCAAGCCGGCACGCGCCATATTTTCGTCGAGCAGGATCGCTGCGACGGCCCGCCCATGGCCGCCGCCGGCGCCAGCTATCGCTACCTGCGCGCCCTGCGCGGCTAGCCGCCGCGCCGCTTTTGCGGTCAAGCAGCGGATAGCGCCCGGCGCGGCGCTGTCTTAGCCTGGAGCCATGACGCTACCGGCCCTGCATCCTGATCGCGGCGTGCAATGGCGCGCCGTCCTTTCCCGCGACCGCCGCCAGGATGGTCGCTTGTATTACGCCGTCCGCACCACCGGCGTCTATTGCCGCCCCTCGTGTCCCAGTCGCCGTCCGCGCCGCGCCTCGGTCGAGTTCTTCTCCAGCTCTGCCGCCGCCGAGCGCGCCGGTTATCGCGCCTGCCGTCGCTGCCATCCCGCCGCCGTCACGCCCGCCACCCGCGCCGTGCTGCTCGCCTGCCGCTTTCTCGAGGCCCACGTGGATGAGCGCCTGCGGCTCGCCCCCGTGGCTGCCGCCGCCGGCGTGAGCGTGTTCCAGCTCTGCCGGCTCTTTCGCCGCGAACTGGGGCTGACGCCGCGCCAGTTCCAAGCGGCGCGGCGCCGCCAGCGCTTCGCCGCCGAGGCGGTGCGCAGCGGCTCCGTGACCGACGCCCTGTATGCCGCCGGCTATGGCTCGCCCAGCCGCCTCTATGCCCGCTCCGCCGCGCCCGACGGCCTCACCCCCGCCGCCTTTGCCCGCCGCGGCGCCGGCGCTCGCATCGGCTACACCTTGGCGCGCTCGCCGCTGGGCTGGATCTTGCTGGCCGCCACCGCCCGCGGCGTCTGCGACATTCGCCTGGGCGGCGACCCCGCCGCGCTGGCCCGCGGCCTGGCCGAGCGCTTCGCCTCTGCCGAGCTGTGCCGCGAGGATCGCCGCCTAGCGCCCTGGGCGCGCCTCGCGCGCCAATTGGCGGCGGGCGCGGCCGTTAGCTCGGAACTGCCGCTCGACATCCGCGGTACCGCCTTCGAACGCCGCGTCTGGGAGGAGCTGCGCCACATTCCCCGCGGTCGGACCCGTGCCTATGGCGAAATCGCGCGCCGGCTGCGCCAGCCGCGCGCCGCCCGCGCCGTGGCCGGTGCCTGCGCGCGCAATCCCATCGCCCTCGCCATCCCCTGCCATCGCGTCGTCGCTGCTGCTGGCGGCTTGGGCGGCTATCGCTGGGGAACCGAGCGCAAGCAAGCGCTCTTGCGGCGCGAGGC
>JBOGKX010000016.1:0-10518 GCA_050746125.1 Terriglobales bacterium
GTCGGCGCGCGCCTGGGCCAAAGTGGCCAGCTGGCCGGCGAGCTCTTGGCTCGAAACCTCGACCTGCGCGCGCTGCGCGGCCAATTGCTCCAGGTCGTGGCGCGCTTGCGCGGCGCGGCGCTCAAGATCGGCCAAGGCGCGCTGCCCCTGCCGGCGCGCCTCCTCGCCGGCGCGGGCGCGCTCCGCCCAGCGGGCCAGATCGGCCTGCGCGTCGGCCAGGGCTTGCGCCGCGGCTTCGCGCTGCGTTTGCGCGCTCCGCAGCGCGGCGGTGACTTCGCGTTCCTCGGTTTCGGCGGCGGCCCGCTCGCTTTCCGCGGCGGCGCTGAGGTTCTCGAGATCGGCCAGCCGCTCCGCCGCCACGTGCCGCTCGGCGCGGCCCCGCTCGGCTTCCAAGGCGAAAAGCCGCAGGCGCTCGTCCACGCGGCGCGCCTCCTCGGCCAAGCGCTTGAGCGCTTCGCCCCCGGTCAGCAGCTCTTTTTCCAACTCGTGCCGCTGCGCCGTCAGCCGCCCGCGCTCCTCGGCGGCGAGCGCGCTCTCCCGCGCCAGCAAGCCGAGTTGCGCTGCAAGCTTTTCGATGGCCGCCTGCAAGTCGGACTCTTGTTGCGCCAGATCGCGCAGTTCGCGCTTGAGGGTGAGCGGTCCGGTGCCGTTGCGCGCCCCGCCCGTCACCGTCTGGTTATGGAAACACTCGCCCGCAGCGGTCAGAAAGTAGGCCTGCGGATTGCGCGCCGCCAGGTCGCGCGCCAGGAACGGATCGGAAAGAATGTAGCCGCTGCCCAGCTTGGGCAGAATCTGCTCCAAGGAACGGCCGAAACCGTTGAGCACGCGCACGCAGTTGCGCAGGGGAACCGGGGCGGCGGAGGCCGGGGGCGCGCCGCCGGCTCCCGCCATTTCCTCCTGCGGCGGGAACATCGGATACTGACCATCCTCGGGATGGACCAGGAACGTGGCGCGGCCTTGCGCGTCGCGGCGCAGCAAGCCGACCCCGGCGTCCGCGTCGTCCCAGGTCTTGACCACGACGAAGTTCAACTCTTCGCGCAGGAATTCCTCGACCACGCCCTCGAACTCGGGCTCGACTTCGAGGAAGTCGGCGAGCAGGCCCATGGCGTGAAAGCCGGGAGCGGCGCTGGCCGCCGCGACGGAGGGGCCGCCCGCGTTCAGTTCGAATAGGGCGCGCACCGCCTCGGTGCTGTAGCCGTGATGGGCGACGATCTCGTCGAGCGATTGGCGGCGGGCGGCGACCCGCGCCAGCTCGTCCTTGGCCGCCTCGCGCTCCTGGCCGGCCGTCTCGCGCTCGCGCTCCAGCTCCGCGCACTTGGCTTCCAGCGCGCTCAGCGCGGCGACGGCCGATTCCATTTCGCCTTGCCGGCCGGCGAAGGCCAACTGCATCTGGCCTTGGCGGGCGCCCAGCGCCGCCCCCTCCGCTACCGCCTCTTGCCGCTCCTGTTCGATGCGCGCCAGTTGGCGATCGTGGGAGGCCAGCAGGGTGCGGGTTTGCGCGGTATCGGTGGCGAGTTGGGCGAGACGCCCCATGTCCGTGAGCAAGCGCGCGCGGGTTTGCCGCAGGCGCTCCTCGAGATGGGCGCGCTGCCGGGTGTCCGCCTCCGCCTGTTCGCGCCGCTGCTCGAAATCGCCCTGCGCGCGGGCGGCGGCAGCCGCGACTTCGTCGGCTTCGGCGGCCACGCGGGCGGCTTCGGCGGCGGCAGCCGATTGTTCGGCCTCGAGGCGGGTCATTTCGTCGCCCAGGGCGCGCTGGCGGCGCTCGAAATCGGCGGCCTGCTGGCGGTTGAACTCGATCTGGCGCTCCGCGCGGTCGAGCTCCATGGACCAGCGGCCGAGGTTTTCCGTCAGCTCGCGCAATTCGCTTTCCCGCTGGCTGACCTCGCCGAACCAGCGGCTGCGCGCCGCCTCGATCTCGTCGAGCTCGCGCTGGCGGTCGGCGAGGCCCGCGGCCAGCTCGCCGAGCGCGGTTTCGACCTGCTCGAGCTCGGCCGCCATTTGCGCCGCTTTGCCCAGCAGCAAGCGCCGCTGGTGCCCCTCGAGCTCGGCCTTGAGCTCGCCGTAGCGGCGCGCTCGCGCGGCCTGGCGCTTGAGCGAGCCCATCTGCCGCGTGACTTCCTCGAAAATGTCGTTGATGCGGTTCAGATTGAGCCGGGCGGCTTCGAGTTTGGCCTCGGCCAGCTTCTTGCGCGCCTTGTATTTGGTGACGCCGGCCGCCTCCTCGATCATGGCGCGGCGGTCGTAGGGCTTCGAGCTGAGGATTTGGCCGATGCGGCCCTGCTCGATGATGGCGTAGGTCTCGGGGCCCAGCCCGGTGCCCATGAACAGGTCTTGGATGTCGCGCAGCCGGCAGGGCCGCCCATTCATCAGGTATTCGCTATCGCCATTGCGGTAAAGGCGGCGGGTGACGACGATTTCGCCGCGGCGGTTGCTGGGGGTGAATTTGCGGCGCTTGTGCAGGGTCAGCACCACCGCCTCGCCCGCGCCGGCGGCGGCCGGCTCGGCGCTAGCCTCGGCGGTGATCGCTTCGGTCCCCGCCGGTTGACCTTCGCCCGGATGGTCTTCCCAATCGTCGGCAGCCTCGATCAGTGGCGTTTCTTCTTCCTCGTCACCCTCGTATTCCTGCGGATTGACCAGGGTCAGGCTGACCTCCGCCAAGCCGGTCGCGGCGCGGTCGCGGGTGCCGCTGAAGATGACGTCTTCCATGCGCTGGCCGCGCAGCGATTTGGCCGACTGCTCGCCCAAAACCCAGCAAATTGCATCGGCCAGGTTGGACTTGCCGCAACCGTTGGGCCCGACCACGCCGATGATGCCCTGGCCGGGGAAAATTAGTTCCGTGCGGTCGCTGAACGACTTGAAGCCGACGATCTGTAATTTCTTGAGCCTTAGCACGTTGGGCCTCTCCTAACGGCAAGCGGCGCGTAGTCGAATGTAGCCGGAGGGCACCTGGGAAGCAAGCGAAAAACCACAATCGCTTGGGCCTAGGTCACCAACCTGTCCCGGTGCTAGGGCCCTATGTGCATGAAACCCAAGCTACACCGGTGCCGGTTTTCGAAGCCGCGGACGCTACTGGGGAAGGACTACGGAAAGAACTGCCAAAGCTGCGCACCACTATACCAGGCTTGCGCGTTGCGGTATAGGGGTGAAGTGCAACCTCGGAATGCGCACCCAGCCCGAGCGACGCGGCGCGACGGGCAGCCAGGCGACGCGGCGCACGCACGCCCCGTTCGTCTTCTGCTGATCCCTGATCCCAGATCCCTGACTCCTCTTCCCCGCCGGGTTTACCATCATCCTTAGAGGTTTCTCCCGGCCGTGTCGAATTCCGCCGCTGCCCGCACCTGGGGCGAGCTGCAACGCTCGCCTGGTTTTGAGCTTTCCCGCCTCGCCGAACGCACCGTAAAGGATGAAATGCGCGAGAACCTGGTCGCCCTGCTGCGCAGGGGCCGTCCCGTGTTCCCGGGCATTATCGGCTACGACGATTCCGTCGTGCCGCAGATCGTGAACGCGATTCTCTCGCGTCACAACTTCATTCTGCTCGGGCTGCGCGGCCAGGCCAAAAGTCGAATCCTGCGCCAGCTAGCGGCCCTGCTCGATGCGGAGTCGCCGGCGGTAGCGGGTTGCGAGATTCACGACAACCCGGCGGCGCCGCTCTGCCGTCGTTGCCGCGAGTTGCTGGCCGAGGCGGGTGGCGAGACGCCCCTCCAGTGGCTAAGCCCGGAGGAGCGTTACCTGGAAAAATTGGCCACTCCAGATGTGACCATCGCCGACCTGATCGGCGATATCGACCCGATCAAGGCGGCGCGCGGGGGCATGGATTTGGGAAATGAGTTGACGGTCCATTTTGGGCTGTTGCCGCGCGCGCACCGTGGCATCTTCGCCCTCAACGAGTTGCCGGACCTGGCCGGCAAGATTCAAGTCGGGCTCTTCAACATCATGCAAGAAGGCGACGTGCAAATTAAGGGCTATCCGGTGCGGCTGCCGGTGGACGTGGCCCTGGTCTTCAGCGCCAATCCCGAGGACTACACGGCGCGGGGCAAGATCGTGACGCCGCTCAAGGACCGCATCGGCAGCGAGATTCGCACCCATTATCCGGCGACGCTGGAAGAGGCGGTGGCGATCACCACCCAGGAGGCGCGGATCGGCCGCAATGGCACGAAGCTGATCGTGCCTCCCTACTTGCGCGAGGTGGTCGAGGCCATCGCTTTCGCCGCCCGCGAAGACAAGCGCGTGGATCAGCGCTCGGGGGTGAGCCAGCGCCTCCCCATCTCCTGCCTGGAAAACGCCGTCTCGAACGCCGAGCGGCGGGCGCTGGCGCGGGGCGAGGGGCACATCGTGGCGCGCGTGTTGGACGTGCACCAGGCGCTGCCCGCCCTGACCGGCAAGCTGGAACTCGAGTACGAGGGCGAACTGCGCGGCCCCGACCACGTGGCGCGGGAGCTGGTGCGCGCCGCCATCGGGCGAGTCTTCGACCGCTATTTCAAGTTGCCGGAGTTGCAGCCGGTGGTGCAGTGGTTCGAGCTGGGTGGATCGCTGCAACTGGCCGAAGACACCCCGGCCAAGGAGGCGTGGTCGCGGCTGCGCAAGATTCAAGGCCTGGAGGAACACTTTCCCGCCTTGGACGTGCCGGGGAGCGCTTCGCCCGCGGAGTTGGTGGCGGCGGGCGAGTTCATTCTCGAGGGGCTGCACGCCCACAAGCGCATCGGACGCAACGAGGAACTCGGCTTCCACGCCGAGCCCAAGCCGCGGGCGGCAGCCGAGCCGGGGCCGCGCCGCGAGGATCTGGGGCGGCGGCGGCCGTTGAACTAGCTCGGATCGCGGGCCGCTGGTAAACGCCATGAGGAGAGTGCGATACGGAAAATACGAGGGGGATCCGTTCGCCGACCTGGATCTCGAGCGGCTGCTGGCGGCGCTGGGTGACTATCTGCTGGCCAGCGGCTATGAGATGTGGAACGAGCAGTCGCTTCAGGAGCTCGAGGAGGCGATCCGGCGGGCGCTCGAGAACTCCGAGCTCGCGGAGTCGCTCGACGAGGCCCAGCGCGAGGCGCTCGCTCAAGCCACCGCCGAGCAGCTCGAAGCCATGCTGCGCCGGCTCGCTGAGCGGCTGGAGCAGGAGGGCTACATTCGCGTGGACCAGCCGGATGCCCATCCCCAGCCGGGCCGGGGCGGACTCGCAGGCCGCGATATGCCGCCGGTGCGCTTCGAGATCACCGACAAGGCGCTCGATTTTCTCGGCTTCAAAACCTTGCGGGATTTGCTGGCCGGGCTGGGCAAAGCCAGCTTCGGCCGCCACGACACGCGGGAATGGGCGACGGGCATCGAGACCAGCGGCGCCTCGCGCGAGTATGAGTTTGGCGACACGCTGAACCTCGACGTCAGCGAAACCATCGGCCGCGCCCTGCGCCGGGAGCAGCGCCTGCCGGCGGCGCCGGCGGGCGGCGGCGCGCCCTTTCTCGACCTGCGGCGTCAGGATTTGATGGTCCATCAGTCGGAATACCAGTCCTCCTGCGCGACCGTGGTGCTGCTTGATTGCAGCCATTCGATGATCCTCTACGGCGAGGACCGCTTCACGCCCGCCAAGCGCGTAGCCCTCGCACTCTCCCATCTGCTGCGCACCCAGTACCCGGGCGACTCGCTGCAACTGGTGCTGTTTCACGACTCGGCCGAAGAGGTGCCGCTGGCGCAGTTGGCGCGGGTGCAGGTCGGCCCCTATTACACCAACACCCGCGAGGGACTGCGGCTGGCGCAGCGGCTCTTGCTGCGGCAGCGCAAGGACATGAAACAGATCGTGATGATCACCGACGGCAAGCCCTCGGCGGTGACGCTCGACGACGGCCGCATCTACAAGAACGCCTTCGGCCTCGATCCCCTGGTGGTGGGCAAGACGATGGAGGAAGTCAGCCAGTGCCGGCGCGCCGGCATCCTGATCAACACCTTCATGCTGGCGAGCGATTTCGGCCTGGTGCGTTTCGTGCAGCAGGTGACTGCGGCCTGCCGCGGCAAGGCCTACTTCACCACCCCCGCCACCCTCGGCCAATATTTGCTCCTCGACTACATGAACCGCAAAACGCGGACCATTCACTGATGAAAGCCGCCATCGCGCCACCGGCGCCGCCGGCGCCGCCCCCCATCCGCTACTGGCCGCGCTTTCTCGACCCGGTGGCGGCGGATCGCGCCTTTCAGGCGCTGCGCGCCGAACTGCCCTGGCGGCGGCACGTGAGCCGCATGTACGGCCGCGAGGTGCCGGTACCGCGGCTCGAGGCGTGGATCGCGACACACCCCTACACCTATTCGCGGCGGCGTTACGAGCCCAGCCCCTGGACGCCCTCGCTCGAACTGCTCAAGGCGGCGGTCGAGGCCGCGGCCGGCTGCGCCTACAACTCGGTCTTGGCGAACTTGTACGAGAACGAGGCCGATTCGGTCGGCTGGCATGCCGACGACGAGCCGGAGATGTCGCCCGAACATCCCATCGCCTCGCTCAGTCTGGGCGCCGCGCGGGAGTTTCAGATGCGGCGCGGCAACGAGCCGGCGACCGCGATGACGCTGGCGCACGGCAGCTTGCTGCTGATGGCGGCGGGGATGCAGCGGGAGTGGCGCCATCGCCTGCCCAAGGCGCGGCGCCCCTGCGGCCCGCGCATCAACCTCACCTTCCGCCGCATGACCGAGAGCGGCGGCCAGTAGGCGCGCCCCGCCGAGCGCTGGCGGCGCGACGGCGCGCAGTGGACAATAGGAACATGACCGTGGCGGAGTGCCAGGAGAGGATTCGGCTAGCGGCGGCACACGCCGGGCTGCAAACGTATTTTCTCTTGCCGGGGCAACTCGAGGGCGTGCCGGCGGTCGGAGCGGTGTTCACCGTCGAGGACTTCGATTCCGATCTGGCGCAGTTCGATCCCGCCACCGCCGACGAGCCGGCCATCCAGGCTGCCGTCGAGCGGGCGCGCCAGATCCTGGCGTCGCGCTGCGGCTGCGAAATCGTCCACACCGGCCGCGGCATTTTCCGCTGCTTGCGCCACGACGTGGAGTGCGAGACGGGTGAAGAGCAGGACCCGGTCATCCGCCAAACCCTGCGTTGGACGGCGGTATGCCCCGCCGGCGACGTGACGCAGACCTTTTATTTGCCGCCTCGCACCACCGCGTGAAGCGGCGCCCGGCCCGCATACCAGCGCCGGTGCCACGGCAGCCAGTGCCACTCCTCGCCCAAAAACCACAGGCGGCGGCCGCGGGCGTCGTATTCGAGGCTGCGCGCCCCGCGCGCGCCCCGCGCCGCGCCGAGAAAGTCATCGCTGGAAAATACTTCGTGGAACACCAGGCGGCCGCGCGGTGGCCAGGTCAACGTGGTGATGGTGCCGGCATGGGCCAGAACTGCGCTCGGATTGGCTTCGAGCGCGTAGAGCAGCAGATAGGGGCTGGTCGAGCTGCCAAAATACACGATCGGAACGCGCGATCCGCCCGCGCTCGCCATCATGGCGGCGGCCAGCGCGCGCATGTCGCTTTCGCGGTGGGCCAGATCGCGGTAGCTGGCGACCACGTTGCCGGAGGGGTAGATGGTCACGTCGGAGGAGGCGGGCACGAGGAAACAGTCGAGCGCCAGCGCACCGAGAACGGCGACCGCCAGCCAGGATCGCCGCCACGTCGGCCGCCATCGCGCCCACCCCTCGCAAGCAAACCACAACAAGGGCAGTGAATAGATCGCCATGTGCCGGGCGTTGTTGCCGCGGATCAGCAGCCAGAAGGCGGCGCCGGGCGCGGCCCAGACGACGATCCAGAGCGGCCAGGCGCGCCCCGGCGCCCGCCGCCATAACAGCGCGAGCCCGGCGATGGCCACAAGACAGACGAATGGGCCAAGGCCGGTGATGACGGGTAGCACTTGACGAAGAGGGCTGATGCGGCCGATGAAGCCGGCGATGCGCCGCCAGGAGTCCGCCTGGCTGGCCCGCGCCGGCTGGGCCAGGATGGCGGCGCGGGCCAGGAAGAAAAGCGCGGCGGCGGCGGCGAGCCCGACCGTTAGCTCCAGCAGACGATCCCTCTCGCCTCGCCCCGGACGGCACAGCCGCGCATCGGCGCCGGGTGGCAAGAACGCCGCGCACAAAAACGCCGGGTAAAGAAAAATCGCGTCGCTGCGCACCAGCAGCGCCGCCGCGAGCGCCGCGACAAACAGCGACAGGAAGGCGACGCGCCGGCGCGCCGGCTCGGCGACGGCGCGCAGGCAGCAATAAAAAGCGGCCAGCGCCAAAAACATCCCCAGCCCTTGCGGATGCGGCTCCAGGCTCAGCATCCATACGCCGGGGGTCAGCAGAAAAAGCAGGCTCGACCAAAACGCGGCGGCGGGCGATACGAAGCGCCGCGCCAGCGCGAAAACCAGCGGCGCCATGGCGAGGGCGGCCGCAAAGCTCAGCAGGTCGAGCCAGTGGCTGATGCCGGCCGGCGGTAGGTGGCGCCATTGCGCCCAGCCGCCGGCGAGCCAGTAATATCCGGCCGAAAACGGACTGTCGTACAGCAAGGTGGCATGGGGCCCCCAATGGCTCCAGCGCCAGATGCCGACCGCGAACAGGGCGGAATCGGACTCGCCCTCGTGCCACCCGCCCGCCGCCCAAACCGCGCCCAACCGGCTGGCGGCAACCACTCCGACCAGTGCCAACGAGAGCACGCCCGCGGCGCCAGCCTCCCCGCTGGTCAAAAGCGCGGAGAAGGGGCGGTGGGCGCGCGCGGGCTTCATCGTGCTCCGCCCCGTACGATGCCTGGAACGGTGGTAGTGTTAGCCCAGAGGTGGCCGAAATGGCAGGATTGACGATTCGCTCACTGGCAGGGGTCGCCCTCGGCGCGGCCGTGGTGCTGGCGGCGGCGGCGACGCCGGCGCGGGCGGAAAAGCCAACGGCTCGGCTCGAGCGCGCGGCGGTGGTCTTCCACGAGATCATGTCGGCGCCCGACGGCGGCATTCCCCGCAGCCTTTTGCACCGGGCAAAGTGCGTAATCGTGATTCCCGGCATGAAGCGCGCCGGGCTGGGTTTCGGCGGCAATTTCGGGCGCGGCGTCGTCTCCTGCCGCGATGGCCGGGGGTGGTCGGCGCCCTTGTTTCTGACCGTCGGCGGCGGCAGCTTCGGCTTGCAGATCGGAGCGCAAGAATCCGACCTGGTGCTGCTGATCATGAATCAAGAGGGCGCGCATTACCTGCTGAAAGACAAGTTTTCGCTGGGCGGCGACATGGAGGCCACCGCCGGCCCGGTGGGGCGCAGCGCCGATGCGCAGACCGACGCCTTGATGCACGCCGAGATGCTGGCCTATTCGCGCAGCCGCGGCCTCTTCGGCGGCATTACCCTCAAGGGCGGCGTGATCAAGCAAGATCACGGCGCCAATCGGGCGTTTTACGGGAATGAAACGGCGCAGCAGATCCTGGGCGGCAGGGTGGGCGCGCCGCCCGAAGCCGGCAATCTATTGGCGGCGCTGCGCGATTATAGTCACGAGTAAGACGGCCGATGGCCTATTCCAATCTGCGGGACTTCATCGCCGCGCTCGAGCGCGCGGGCGAGCTCAAGCGCATCGCCGCGCCCGTGGACCCGATTCTGGAGATCGCCGAAGTCACCGATCGCGTCAGCAAGCGCGGCGGACCGGCGCTGCTCTTCGAGAATCCCCGCGGCTATGCCGGCAAGCCGCTGCTGATTAATCAGTTCGGCTCGCGGCGGCGCATGCAGCTGGCGCTGGAAGTCGGCCACGCCGATGAAGTCGCGGCCCGCATCCGCAAGTTTCTCGATCTCAAGCCGGCGCCGGGCCTGCTGGATAAGCTGAAAATGCTGCCGCTGCTGGCCGAAGTGGGCGCTTTCTTTCCGCGCACGGTCAAAAACGGCGCGGCGCGGGAAGTCGTGCGCCGCGACGACTTCTCGGTGCTGGAGTTCCCTATTTTGCAGTGCTGGCCCGAGGATGGCGGGCGCTACATCACCCTGCCCTGCGTCTTCACCCGCGATCCGCGCAGCGGCCGGCGCAACGTCGGCATGTACCGGCTCCAGGTCTTCGACGGTCGCACGCTGGGCATGCATTGGCAGATCCATAAGCACGGCGCCGAGCATTTGCGCGAGCGGCTGCGCGAGGACGCCGGCGCGGCGGCCGAAGAAACGCTGGGACGCGCTCACGGCCTTCCCGCCGTGCAAGAGGCCGCCGCAAGCGCGGCTGCGGCTGCGGGACGGCTCGAAGTGGCAGTGGCGATCGGCACCGACCCGGCGACGACGTTCAGCGCGATCTTGCCGGCGCCGCCCGGCATCGACGAGCTCATGCTGGCCGGCTTCCTGCGTCAGAAACCGGTCGAGCTCGTGAAGTGCGAGACGGTGGACCTCGAAGTGCCCGCCGAGGCCGAAATCGTGCTCGAAGGCTACGTGGATTTGGCCGAGCGCCGCCGCGAAGGGCCCTTCGGCGACCACACCGGCTTCTACTCGCTCGCCGACGACTATCCGGTATTGCACCTAACCTGTATCACCCATCGCGCCGCTCCCATCTATGCCACCACCATCGTTGGCAAGCCGCCCATGGAAG
>JBOGKX010000017.1:0-16951 GCA_050746125.1 Terriglobales bacterium
GAAACGTAGCGGCTTGCGGCCAGCAGGACGACAAAGATCACCGCCGCCCACCCCAGCGCGCTGGGCGAGAGGGCCAAAAACGCCCCTGCCGCCGCCGCCACGCCCTTGCCGCCGCGAAAGCGCAGCCATGGCGTGAATGCATGTCCCGCCAGGACCAAAACCAACGCCAGGGCGATCCAGGCGAAATGGTGGCCGGGCAAATTGGTTCCGGTCTCCATGAAGACGTAGGGCTGCTGAATGCTGTGGTAAGAAAGCACGTCGGCCAGTGCGACGGCGGCGAAACCCTTCGCCCCGTCGAGCAACAGCGTGAGCAAGCCCAGCGACCGGCCCGCGACGCGCATCACGTTCGTGGCGCCGATGTTGCCGCTGCCTTGGGCGCGCACGTCTCCTCCGGTCTTCGAACGCACCAGCAGATAGCCGAAGGGGATCGAACCGAGCAGATAGGCCGCTACCGGAATGAGCCAAGCACGCATGGCAATGAACGAAACTGGCTCATTCTACAGTAGCCGCGCCGCAGCCCGGCGACTGAGGGTCGAGATCAATGATGGACGGTCTCTTGCGTATGCCGCTGGCGCGAAGCCAGCCGGGCTCGCGCCAGCAGCACGGCGCGAGTGGCGGCGACATGATCGACCTCGGGATCGTTTCTGCGCTGGCGCTCCTCGGCCTGTTCGAGTGCCGCTTGCGCCCGTGCCGGATCGATTTCGCCGGGCCATTCCGCGCTGTCCGCCAGCAGCATGACCTTATCCGGCTGAATTTCCATGAAGCCGCCGCCCACCACCAGTCGCCGGATCTTCCCCTCAGCGTCGCGCCAGCTCATTTCCCCGATGCCCAACTCGCCGATCAACGGCGCGTGCCCGGGCAGTGCGCCCAAGTAGCCGCGGAACCCAGGAATTTCCGCTTCCGTAGCCGGCGCGCGCCAGACCATGCGCTGCGGCGTGGCGATTTCCAGTTCGAAGGTATCCATCGCCGCCGCTCCTAGCTCGCCTTGGCCAACTCGGCGGCGCGCTGTTTCACCTCGTCGATCGTCCCCTGCATGTAAAACGCCTGTTCGGGAATGTCGTCGAGTTTGCCCTCCACGATCTCCTTGAAACCGGCAATGGTGTCGGCCAGCTTCACGTAGCGCCCCTTGAGGCCGGTAAACTGCTCCGCCACGAAGAAGGGCTGCGACAGGAAACGCTGAATTTTTCGCGCCCGCGCCACCGTCAGCCGGTCTTCTTCGCTCAGTTCATCGATCCCCAAAATGGCAATGATATCTTGCAGATCCTTGTAACGTTGCAAGATCTGCTTCACCTGCCGCGCCACCCCGTAGTGGTCTTCGCCGATGATGCGCGGATCGAGGATGCGCGACGAGGAGGCCAGCGGATCGACCGCCGGATAGATCCCCAACTCCGCGATCTGGCGCGAAAGGTTGCTGGTGGCGTCCAGGTGGGCGAAGGTGGTGGCCGGAGCGGGATCGGTGTAGTCGTCGGCGGGGACATAGACCGCCTGGACGGAGGTAATCGAACCCTTCTTGGTGGACGTGATGCGCTCCTCGAGCTCGCCCATCTCGGTCGCCAAATTCGGCTGGTAGCCGACGGCGGAAGGCATGCGACCGAGCAGCGCGGAAACCTCCGAGCCCGCCTGCGTGAAGCGGAAAATGTTGTCGATGAAGAGCAGTACGTCCTGCCCCTCGACGTCGCGGAAATACTCGGCCACGGTGAGTCCGGTGAGGCCGACGCGCAGCCGCGCTCCCGGCGGCTCGGTCATTTGTCCGTAAATCAGCGCCGCCTTGCTCTTGGACGAGTCGCCTGGCACGATGACACCGCTTTCGCTCATTTCCAGCCACAGATCGTTGCCTTCGCGCGTTCGCTCGCCCACGCCGGTGAAGACCGACACGCCGCCGTGCTTGGAGGCGATGTTGTTGATCAGCTCCATGATGATCACGGTCTTGCCCACGCCGGCGCCGCCGAAGAGGCCGATTTTGCCGCCGCGCAGATAAGGCTCGAGCAGGTCGACGACCTTGATGCCGGTCTCGAACATTTGCAATTCGGTCGATTGCTCTTCGAGGCTCGGCGCCGGCCGCCGGATCGGGGAACGCGTCTTCGTCTCGATAGGCCCGAGCTTGTCCACCGGCTGGCCGATCACGTTCATCACCCGTCCCAGGGTGGCGGGGCCGACCGGCACGGTGATCGGGCCGCCGGTGTCTATGGCCTTCATCCCGCGCACCAACCCCTCGGTGGGCTGCATGGAAACGCACTTCAGACGGCCTTCGCCCAGATGCTGTTCGACCTCGACCACGATTTCGATCGGCGCGGGAACGTCGAAGCCCTCGCTGATGATGCGCAGGGCCTGATTCAGCGGCGGCAGGCTCTGCTCGGGAAATTGGCAGACGACGACCGGGCCGGTGATTTCGATTACTTTGCCGGTCGTCTCGTTTGCAGTCAGGGTTGCCATGGCGTTGGATTCCGTTTGCGCGGCGTCAGCCGGTTTGGGCGGCGGCGCCGCTCACGACTTCGATGATCTCCTTGGTAATGGCGGCTTGTCGCACGCGGTTCATATTCAGGGTCAAATCGTCGAGCAGGTCGCCGGCGTTTTTCGTGGCCGTATCCATCGCATTCATGCGGGCGGCGTGCTCGGCGGCGAAGGACTCGAGCAGGGCGCGATAGACCTGCGCCTCGACGTAGCGAGGCAGCAAGGCGGCCAGCAGTTCGGGCGACGGCGGCTCGAAAATGGCGTCGCCGGCGGCGGCCTCGCCCGCCTCCGGCGCCGCCACCGGCAGCAGCCGGCGCGTCACCACCCGCTGATGCAATACCGACTTGAATTCGTTGCCGATCAGATAGACCGCATCCACCTCGGCCTCGGCGTAACGGCGCAACTGTTCGGCGGCAATGCCGCGCGCCGCCTGATAATCGACGGCGCGGCGGGTAAAGAGGCCGACGTGCTCGCCGCTCAACCGCACCGCGCGGCGGCGGTAATAGTCGCGCGCCTTGCGCCCAATCGCTTCCCAGGCGATCTCAGCGCCCGGGTGCTCGCGCGCGAACTGCACCGCCGCCTTGAAGGCGTTGGCGTTGAAGGCCCCGGCCAAGCCGCTGTCGGCGCTGATCACCAGCAAAGCGATGCGATGCTCTTCGCGCTGGATCAGCAACCGGCCGGCGAGCTCGGCGCCCTCGCCCGCTGCCCCGGCCAGCACCTCGCCCGCATCCACCCGGGCGGCCACGCTGGCCAGCAGCGCTTCCAGCCGCTGCGCGTAGGGCCGCGCCGCCAGCGCTTGCTCCTGAGCGCGGCGCAGCTTGGCCGCCGAGACCATTTTCATTGCCTTGGTGATCTGCCGCATGTTGCGCACGGAACGGATGCGGCGGCGAATGTCGAGTAGATTCGGCATGGCGCGCGGTTCGGCCCCTAGCTGCGCGTCCCCGCCGGCGCCGGTTGCGCCGCCAAGAAGCGCGCCTTGGCTTCGTCGAGCGCGGCGCGAATTTCGCCCCGCAGTTCGTCGTCAAGGGCCTTCTTCTCCGCCAGCTTCCGCAGCAGGCCCGGCCGCGCGGAGTCGAAGAAGTCGTAGATCGCGGCCTCGAATGGCCGCGCCTGCTCGACCGCCAGATCGTCGAAATAGCCGCTCGTCCCGGCCAGAATCGCCAGGACCTGCTTTTCCACCGGCAGCGGCGAATACTGGTCCTGCTTGAGCAGCTCCACCAGCCGCAGACCGCGGTTCAGCTGCGCCTGCGTGGCCTTGTCGAGGTCGCTGCCGAACTGCGCGAAAGCCTGTAGGTCGCGGAACTGCGCCAGATCCAACCGCAGCGTCCCGGCCACCTGCTTCATCGCCTTGATCTGCGCGTTGCCGCCCACGCGGCTCACCGACAGGCCGACATTGACCGCCGGCCGCACGCCGCTATTGAACAAATCGCTCTCCAGATAGATCTGGCCGTCGGTAATGGAGATGACGTTGGTCGGGATATAAGCCGAAACGTCGCCGGCTTGTGTCTCGATGATGGGCAGGGCGGTCAGCGAACCGCCGCCCAACTCCTGATTCAGCTTCGCCGCCCGCTCTAGCAGGCGGGAGTGGAGGTAGAAGACGTCGCCCGGGTAGGCCTCGCGTCCCGGCGGACGCCGTAGCAAAAGGGAAATCTCCCGGTATTCGGCGGCATGCTTGGAAAGATCGTCGTAGATCACCAGCGCGTGCCGGCCGCTGTCGCGGAAATATTCACCGATAGAGCAGCCGGCGTACGGCGCCAGGTACTGCATCGGCGCCGGGTCGCTGGCGGTAGCGGCGACCACCACCGTGTACTCCATCGCTCCGTAGCGGGCCAGCGTGGCGATCACTTGCGCCACGGTGGAGCGCTTCTGTCCAATCGCCACGTAAATGCAAATCAGATCCTTGCCGCGGGAGTTGATGATGGTGTCCAGCGCCACCGCGGTTTTGCCGGTCTGCCGATCGCCGATGATCAATTCCCGCTGGCCGCGGCCGATGGGGATCATGCCGTCGATGGCTTTCAGGCCCGTCTGCATCGGCTCGCGCACCGGCTGCCGGTCCAGCACGCCCGGCGCCAGGCGCTCGATCGGGTTGAAGGCGTCCGTGGCGATGGCGCCTTGGCCGTCGATCGGCTGGCCCAGGGAATTGACCACGCGCCCGATCAGCGCGTCGCCCACCGGCACCGACATGATGCGGTGCGTGCGCTTCACCTGGTCGCCTTCGCGGATTTCCGTGTATTCGCCGAGCAGCACGCTGCCCACCTGATCTTCCTCCAGGTTCATGGCGATGCCGCTCACGCCATGCGGAAACTCGATCAGCTCGCCGGCCATCACCTTGTCGAGTCCGTAGATGCGGGCGATGCCGTCGCCCAGCGACACCACCGTCCCGACTTCATCCACGGCCAGCGTGGAATCGTAGTTCTCGATCTGGGTGCGAAGGATATTCGAAATTTCGTCGGCTCGAATCGTGGGCATAGGATTGTGGTTCGTTCCGCTAGGAGGTCAATTGTTGCCGCAGACGGTCCAGCCGGCCGCGCAGGCTGCCGTCATAGACGGTATCGCCGACGCGGGCCGTGAAGCCGCCGATCAGTTCCCGATCTTGGCGGTAGCTGGCTTCGATGCGCGCCGCCGTCGCCGCCGCCAGCGCCTGCTCGACGGCTGCCCGCTCTTCGGCGTTCAACGGGCGGGCACTAACGATTTCCGCGCGTCGAATGCCGGCTTGCTCCCGCCACAGCCGCTCGAATGCGGCTGCGATGCCGGCCACATTGGCGGCGCGGCCGCGCTCGGTGGCCACGGCCAGGAAGTTGCGCGTCAGCCGCGAGAGTCCGAGCCGGCCGGCCAGCGTCTCGAGCACCGCCAGCTTGCGTTCCCGCGCCACCGCCGGACTCGCCAGCACGGCGCGTAGCTCGCGCGACTCGGCGACCAGCGCCGCGCACTGCTCCAGCTCGTGCCGCAATTGGTCGCTGCCGATCGCGCCGCCGGCGGTGAGATCCAGCAGTGCTCGCGCGTAGCGCTCGTCAATCAGCGACATGGGTTCCTTTGTTACCGGCGGGGCGCGGGGGACGTCCGTCGCGAATTTCCTCGAGCGAGGTCCGTACCACGCGTTGGTCGATTTCGGGCGTTAGTTGCCGGCGCAGTTGCCGCTCGGCCATATTGAGCGCAAGTTCGGCGGTGAAGCGCCGCAGTTCTTGCCGCGCCGCCTTGCCAGCGGCGTCAATGTGCTGGGCGGCCGTGCGCGCGATCTTGTCCGCCTCGGCGGCGGATTCGGCGCTGAGCCGCTGAAACTCCACTTCTGCCTCCCGCGCCGCCTCGGCGCGCAGTTGCGCCACCTCCTCGTGCAGCTTGTCCAGCCGCCGCTCGATCGAGCGCAGCCGCTCCTCGGCCTCGCTTTTCGCCTCGCGCGCTTCCGCCAACTTCCGCCGCACGAACTGGTTTCGCTCCCGCATTTGCCCGCCTAGCTTCCATCCCTTGAGTCGGCAGAGAAGGTAATAGAGGACGTACGCTAGGATGCCGAAGTTGATCCAAACCACCACCATCCACAGCAAGTCGGTCGAGACGTGCAGCAGGCGGGCCAAAGGCTTCAACCAAATACTGATCTCGCTCGGATCGAGGCCTTGTTTGCTGCCTTCTTCCGTCTGCGGTGTCGGCGCGGCCTGCGCGGCTCGGGCGGCCGCCGCATGGGAAGCGGGCGTGCCGGCGGACGCGGGGGCTAGGGCGCGCGCCGCCGGCGCGCCCGCTGTCACAAGCAAACACAGACTCAGGATCCAAGTGGCTGTCCGCGGCTTGCCGCGCGCCTTCATGCGCCCACCCCGGGCTGGGTCGCCCCCGCCGCGCGCAGCACCAGCCCGAGGACGGCCTCGGCCATCCCCGCCGCGCCCTGTTCCAATTTCCGCCGCGCTTCGCTCACGTCGCCGGCAAGTTGCGCCTCGGCCGCCTGCCGCGCCGCCTCCCCGCGCTGGCGCGCCTCCGCCAAGAGCCGATTGCGTTCCGCCAAGGCAGCCTTGCGCCGCTCTTCGATAATGCGATACATGTCTCCGCGCGCTTCCCGCAGGCTGGACTCGTATTGCATCAATTTCTCTTCCGCCAGCGCAATCGTGCGCCGCGCGGCTTCGAATTGGCCCTCAGTCTGCTCGCGGCGCGTCGCCAGAGCGCGCTGCAAGGGACGATACAGCACGCGCCGCAAATAGGCGTGCAGCAGCAGGAAAATTACGATAGTAGGAATGCTGGCGAGAAACAATCCGACCAGTTGTGCGATTACCGTCTGCATGCGCGTATCGGGACTTCGATGCAGTGCCTTCCCGCGGCCATCGGCGCCGTTCCGCGCTGGAGCGCGGCACGCTCCCCCGCGGCAGTTCCGCTAGCCTGCGATCTCAATCTAATTCAACGTTTTGAGAGGGCGTGGGAGGGGCCGGCTGTTCTCGCGCCCGGCCTCCTTGGGCATTCCTCTAGTCGCCGTTCCCGCGGCCCCCTCTGCCTTGCCGCCGCGGCCGAAGCCTAAACGCAATCGCATTTGGCGACGGAAGGCGATATCGGTGTGCCGGGGACGAAACTAGCCCGCGCCACCGGCTTAACCCACCCATTCTACCTAGGGTCGCCGATTCCAACAAGCCCGCCTGGGCGCAGGCCGTGGAGGTGCGCGCCGGCGCCGCCGGTCGCTCATTCCTCGCGCAAGGCGCGCCAAGGGTCAACGCGCATGGCGCGGCGCGCCGGCCAATAACTGGCCATGGCCGACAACGCCAAAAGCAGCACGGCGACAGCTGCAAGCGTCACCGGATCGGAAGGGCTCACGCCGTAGAGCAGGGCCGACAGGCCGCGCAGCAAAAGAAGCGAGGCCCCCAAACCCACCACGACTCCTGCCAGAGCCAGTCCAAGCCCCTGGCCGACAACCAACTTCGCTATGCTGCCGGCCTGCGCGCCCATGGCCACGCGGATGCCGAACTCGCGCGTCCGCTGGCCCACCGAGTACGCGATCACGCCATAGAGGCCGACCAACGCCAATAGCAGCGCAAGGCCGGCAAAACTCGCCAGCAGCACCGCCGTGATCCGCGAAACCACCAGCGGCGCGGCCATGAACTGCGCGCCGGTCAGCACGGAATCGCCAGGCAGGTTAGGATCGACCTCGGTCAGTGCGCGGCGCAGGGGCATGAGCAACGCTTCCGGATCGCCCGCCGTCCGCGCCACCAAGGTCGCCGCGGTATCGAACTTTTGCAGACGAAAGAACACCGGCCGCGGCGCTTCACCCAGGGTCCGGTACTTGCCGGTCTCGACGACGCCGATCACCGCGGCCTTGCCTTGCGAACGTAGATCGACTTCCTTGCCGATCGAATTTTGTCTCGGCCAAAAGCGCTGTGCGAAGGCTTCATTCACGATCACCACCCGGCCGGCTTGCGCCAAGTCTTGCGGCGTGAATCCGCGGCCGGCGAGTAGGCGTGTGCCCATCGTGGCGAAGTACTGCGGCCCCACCTGGAAATACTGCACGTCGAAGCCGTCTTGGCCGGGTGGCGGCGTCAAGCCGGGGATGTCGATGCTGGTGTCGGACTCGCTGCCTTGCAGCGGGGGATAGTTGATCCAGGAGACGGAAGTGATGCCGGGCAACTGGCGGGCACGTTGCTCGGCCTGGTGCAGCAATGCAGCCGCGCGCTCGCCCCGGTAGCCCAGGCTCTGCGGATCGATCTGCTGCGCGATCAGCAAATGAGCGGCGTCGAACCCGGGGTTGATCTTGCGGGCTTGGGCCAGGCTGCGCACGCAAAGCCCAGCGCCCGCCAGCACGAACATGCAGACCGCTACCTCGCCGGCGACCAGCACGCTGCGGAGCCGCGAGCGCGCTTGGCCGGCGCCCGGCGTACCCTCGCGCAAAGCTTGCATTACCCCGGCCCGCGTGCCGCGCATCGCAGGCGCCAGGCCGGTGATCAGACCCGTCAGAAAAGCGATGGCAAAGGTAAACAGCACCACCGCCCCGCCGAAGGTCACCTCGGCCGGCACCGGCACGCTCGGCGGGGCCAGCTTGAGGATCAAGGGCGCCAGCCAACTGGCAATCCACAGCCCAGCGGCGCCGGCCAACAGCGCGAGCACTACGCTCTCGGTCAGCGCTTGCCGCGCCAGGCGCCAACGGCCGGCGCCCAGAGCGCCGCGGATTGCGAGTTCACGCTGCCGCCCCTGTGCCTGCACGAAAAGTAAATTGGCGGCGTTGGCGCAGGCGATCAACAGCACGAGGCCCACGATCACCGCCAGCAGTCCCATGACGCCGGCCACAGGCTGTCGGAACACATAAGGCACCAGACCAAGCGGCGTCGTGCGCGCCAGGGCGTCTTTGATCTCATCCTTCGGGTACTGAGCCGTAATCCGGCGGAAGATCAGGTCGAGATCAGCCTCCGCGGCGGAGCCCGCAACACCGGGTCGCAACCGTCCCACCGCTAACCAACTATGATTGCCGCGGGAGTTGAGCGATCCATACAAACCCATGATGTCGGCCTGCGACGTTGGCACGTAAAAAGACGAAGAAATGCCCGCGAAAAGTCCGTTGAAGCCGCGCGGCGCCACGCCGACGATGGTGAAGTCGTGCCCATTCAAGCGCATTGTTTCGCCTAAAACCGCGCGCTTGCCATCCAGAGCCCGCTGCCAAAGCGAGTAGCTCACCACCACCACCGGACGCGCCCCGATGATTCCCTCGTCCCGCGTAAAGCCGCGCCCCAGCACCGGATTTACGCCCAGCACCGAAAAATAATTCGTCGAGACCACTTGACCCACTAGCGGCCGAATCACCCCTGCTCGCTGCCAATTTGCGGGCTGAAATGGCGAATAAATCGCCAGCCCGTTCAACGAACGTGTTTGCCGCGAAATATCCTGATATTCGGGATAGCTGACAGGCAGGTACCCGTTGAATGGCAGGCCGGGCAGCCGCGAATAGATCCATACCTCCACGAGCCGGTGCGGCGCCGCTACCGGCGGCTTGCCCAAAAGCAGCGCGTTCGCATAGGTAAAAATCGTCGCATTGGCGCCGATGCCGAGTGCCAGCGACAGAATCGCCGTGAGCGCCAGGACAGGGTTCTTCGCCAATAAACGCAAAGCCGAACGCAAATCCGCCACCATTAGGCTATTCTGCCGAGCACGCCGACAGCCATCACAAGTTACTGATTTTCAGTTGCTTAATCCCGTTATGCCGTGCGAATCCGGGATTTGCTGTCCGCCGACGGACAATTGCATCAACTCTCGCCAGCCGCTCGGAATCCTACTAAGGTAGGTGCATGTCTGGGTCTGGCACCATCAACGTCCTGGCGCTCGACGGCGGCGGCATTCGCGGCATTTTAGCCGCTCGCATTTTACAATCGCTCGCCGACAAGGTAGGCGCGCCTCCCCACCGCGCTTTCCATTTGATTGCCGGGACTTCAACTGGCGGCATCATCGCCGGCGCCATCGGCGCCGCCGTGCGCCATGGCCAGCCTTGCCGGCCCGAGGAACTCGTGAACCTCTACGTTCGCGAAGGCCCGCGCATCTTTGCGCGCCATTGGTATACCGGCGTAATCCAATACGTGCGGCCCAAGTACTCACCCCGGGGGTTGGAAGCGGTCTTGGCGGAGTTCTTCGGATCGGCGCGTTTAGCGGCTGCGCTCACGCCGCTTTTGATTGCCAGCTATGACTTGCAGGCGCAGCGCCCCTTTTTCTTCAAGAGCAGCCGCATTGCCGCCGATCCCAGCTACGATTGGCCGTTGCGCCAAGTGGCGCGCGCCACTTCCGCCGCGCCCACATACTTTCCTCCCCTGCTGGCCAGCCAGGCGGGAGTCGCTTACGCCTTCGTCGATGGCGGCGTCTTCGCCAACAACCCCGCCATGGCCGCCTACGCCGAGGCGCGCCGCCTATATCCCGAGGCCGAAGCGATCAATCTGGTCAGCATAGGCACCGGCGACCGCTTCGACGCACTGTCGGGGCGCAAGGCGCGGAAATGGGGCGAGTTGCAATGGGCGCGGCAGATCGTGCCGGTGATGATGGATAGCGTCTCCGAGGGCGTCGATTACGAATTGCGCGAAGTGCTCCGGCCTCCGCTCGGCGGGGCCTTCTTCCGCTTGCAGCCTCCGCTAACCCTCGCCTCGCCGGCCATGGACGACGTCTCGCCCGCCAATCTACGCAACTTGCACGCGGAGGCCGATCGCTATCTCAAGCTCAACGAACCGCTGCTCGCACAAGTCGCCGCCGCCCTCGCCGGCCGTCACGGCGCCGGCCGCGCCTAGCGCTTCTCTCCCGCCGAAGCTATCGATTGCTTTTTTGAACGTGGACAGGCTCCATCGCCGGCCGCGCGGGCTTTAACCCGGCGTTGACGGCGTCGAGCAGCGACAAGCCGGTGGGCGTATCGGCATAGGCCCAGAACATGACGCCTCCCAGATGGTGCGCGAGCACGTAGCGGCATTTCCCGGCCAACGATTCCGCGTCTTCGTAGCTAACGAAGATCTTTTGACTCGGGCTATAGAGGTGGGGCACGGCAGCGGCCCGATCCCAGTAGCGAGTGAAGCCTTGCCGCAACAGCGCGGCGACGTCGTCATATTGTCCGTAAGCGGTTTTTACGGCGTGGCCGGGCTCAAACAGGCCGTGATGCACGTCCGGCACTCCGCCCCACGCATGGGCGTAAAACGGCACGCCAAGAACGAGCTTCGCCGCCGGCACGCCTGCTGCCAAGTATTCCCGCACCGAGCGATCCGCCGACAGTCCCTTGGGATCGCGCGGATCGGTATAGAGGGGAGCATGATTGCCAGTGACGTGGTCGTCTTGGGGCTCGTAGTAGTCGTAAGCCATCAGGTTGACCGTATCCACGTATCGCCCCACCGCGCCCATTTGCGTGTGAGTCACGAACTTGGGCGCGCCGCCGGTGGCAACCGTCAAGTAGAGCCGGCGGTGCAGGCGTTTTTGCTCACGGTCGAGACGCCGGCGCAGCTCGCGCAGCAGGCGCGTGTAGTTTTGCTTGTCGGCGGGACGAAAATGATTGGTGGCGCTGGGCAGCGCCGGATATTCCCAATCGATGTCTATCCCATCGAGATCGTGCCGCTCAATATAGCGCGCGACGCTGGCGATGAATTTCGCTCGGCGCTGCCGGGTCAGCGCCATGTCGGAGAAGCCTCCAGATCCCAACCAGCCGCCGACCGACGCCAAGACGGTGAGGCCTGGATGCGTGCGCTTAAGGCCGACCAGCGTCGCCAGATTCTGGTCGTCGTATGCCGATCCATTGACGATCACGCCGCCGGCCAAAGCGGCGAAGGCGAAATTGATGCGCGTCAGTTTGCCGGCGGCGATCTCGTTCGCCGCCAAGGCGCGGTTCTGAGGAAAGATATAGGCGATCACCGCCGGCGGCGACGGCGGAGCCGCGGCGGCGAACAGCGCCAGCAAAAGCGATGCGAAAAACATTCTCATGGCGTGGCGGTGCTTCACGAGCATGGTAAACCTATAGCCTCCCCATGAGTTTCCCGAAATCACTCTTGTTCATTGGCCTGATGCTAGGCGGCGCACTTCCGAGCGCGGCTCAGGTGCGGGTCTTGGTGAATCAAGTCGGCTATGAGCCGGCAGCGCCGAAATGGGCCATCGTCGAAGCGCCGAAGAGCGTACAACCACGCGGCTTCGCGCTGATCGACGCCGCCACCGAACGCGTCGTGATGCGCGGCCAGCTCGAAGCCGCCGGCTCGGTGCGGAGCTGGGACAACTGGGCGTTCTGGTATGCCGATATTTCCTCCTGGCGCCGGCCCGGCCAATACATCTTGCGTACGCAAGGCCCGCGGGGCCCGGCGCAGTCCTGCCCGTTCGAGATCGAAGACGATGTACTGGAGCGCAATACGCTCTCGAACGTGATCTATTACTTCAAGGGTCAGCGGGCGGCCGGCCTGCTCGATCGCGCCGACCGCCATCTTGCGGACCCCGAGCGCCCCGGCCGATTTGTGGACGTCCACGGCGGCTGGTACGACGCCACCGGCGACTATGGGATTCATTTTTCGCAGCTCAGCTTGACATCCTTCTTCAACACGCAGCAGGTTCCGCTCGTCGCCTGGTCGTTGCTGGCCAGCTACAACGCCCTGCAGGCGCGCGGCGACGACAATTTCAGCGAATACCAGCGGCGGCTGCTCACCGAGGGACTCTTCGGCGCCGACTTCATCGCCCGCATGTACCGGCCGGGCGGATCGTTCTTCGAGAGCATTTCCGCCCCTGGCATCCATAAGCTGCCGCAAGATCGCTCCATCGGCAGCACTGGTTGGCTGCTCAAGGTGCGCACCAAAGCCACCGATGCCGGCGGCGTCTTACGGCAAGCGGCGGGCGCCCACGCCTACGAGGTCAGCTTCCGGGACGGCGGCGGCATGGCCATTGCAGCTTTAGCCCTGGCCAGCACGATGCCCGCCGAGGGCGACATCGCCCGCACTGTCTATCTGCAGGACGCCGCGGCCGCCTTCGCCTTTCTCGCCGCCCACGATCGCGAGCTGCTTAATGACGGCCAACCCAACATCCTCGACGATTACTGCGCCCTGATGGCCGCAACCGAGCTGTATCGCGCCACGCGCGATCCGCGTTATCTAGCCGCCGCCGATGGCCGCGCCGACCGCCTCATGGCGCGGCAAATCCGCATCGGCAAATACGACAACGCCTGGCGCGCGGACGACGGCTCGCGCCCGTTTTTCCATCCCTCCGACGCCGGCCTGCCGGTGGTCAGCCTCCTGAACTATTACGCCATCGCCTCGCCGGCGCAGCGGAGGCGGGTCCGCAACGCTGTCGCCCGCTCGCTTCGCTTCCAGATCGCCATCACCGCCGAAGGCGCCAACCCCTTCGGCTATGCGCGCGAGTTAGTGCGCCTGCACGACGGACAAGTGCGCCCGGCGTTTTTCTTCCCCCACGACACTGAGGCGTCGCCCTGGTGGCAGGGCGAAAACGCGCGCCTGGCCTCGCTGGCGGCGGCCGCGCGCCTGGCCGCGCCGCTTTACGCGATCGACTCGGCCTTCCAGGCGCAACTCGAGGAGTTCGCCGTCAATCAGTTGTCGTGGATTCTCGGCCGCAATCCCTTCGATGCTTGCATGCTCAACGGCAGCGGGCACGGCTTTCCGCCCTACATGTTCTTCCGTTCTTGGAAATACACAAACGCCCCGGGAGCGATCATCAACGGCATCACAGCCGGCTTCGGCGGCATCGATACGATCGCCTTCAACCAGGGCTATGCCGTCACCGGCCGCGACGATGACTGGCGTTGGAGCGAGCAGTGGTTGCCCCATGCCGCCTGGTATCTCTACGCCGTAAGCCTTGGCCGCAAGCCGGCGGCCTTGCTTGTGCCGGGGCCGCCGCGGAATTAGGCTGAAGGGCGTGAAACTTGCGATCACGGTTCTCGCGCTGGGGTTCGCGACCGTCGCGCTGCCTCAAGCCAAGGCGCCAAGGCAAGCGGCTACGACGGCCGAGGCGGCGATTCGCGGCGTGCTCAAGGCGCAGGCTGGCGCTTGGAATCGCGGTGACCTGGTGGCCTACATGCACGGCTATTGGCATTCGCCCGATCTCACGTTCGTGGGCGCCGATGGCCAGGTGCGCGGCTGGCACACGCTGCTCGAGCGCTACCGTCGCGTCTATTCCAGCGGTAATGCCATGGGGCGCCTCAGCTTCAACCACCTGCGCGTCACCGTGTTGGCGCCCGGCGTGGCGCTATCGGACGCCGACTTTCATATGCGGCGCAACGGGCGCGAGGTGAGCGGCGTTTTCACTCTGGTCTGGCGACGCTTTCCCGCGGGCTGGCGCATAATTCACGAGCACACCACCCTCTTCGCGCATGCTAGTCTGAAATGAGCCTGCCCTCGCTCCGTGGCGCCATCGTCTAGCGGCCCAGGACGTCGCCCTCTCAAGGCGAAGATCGCGGGTTCGAATCCCGCTGGCGCTACCAATCCTTTTCGGGCGCGAGCTGCTCGGGCGGCTTCTCCCGACTTCCAAGCCGCGCTAAAATGTGACGGAAGTACCTTCCTGGGCTTGGGAGCGCACAGCATGCGCGTCGTGGCCAGTTCCGTTTTGCTTGCGGCGTTTACGCTGGCAGGCTGGTCGCAGGGTCCGCCTCCGGCGGCCAGACCTCCCGTCAGCGCGGCGAGCAGCCCCGCCGTCCCGGCGGTCGCAGTCGCCGCAGCGACTCCTAAGCTGAGCCTGGCCGAGCGCGCCGATATTCTGATGGCGCGCAAGCGGTACTATGCCGCGGTCGACCTACTGCAACAGGGATTGCAGGCCTCGCCGCGCGATTCGACCCTGGCCAATCGCCTGGGCGTCTCCTACCAGTTGCTCGGCAACCAGCACGACGCCACGAACTTCTACAAACAGGCCATCCACCTCAACAAAAGATTTGCCGACCCTTACAATAATCTTGGCACCATCTATTTCGAGCGCGGGAACTTTGGCAAGTCGCTGAAGTACTACAAGAAGGCCATTCATTTGAAGCCGACTCAGGCGACCTTCTTCGTCAATGCCGGCACCGCCGAGTTCATGCGCAAGAAGCTGAAGAACGCGCGCCGCGATTATCTCCAGGCCCTTCGCCTGGATCCCACCGCGCTCGATCCGACCATGCACGGCGGGTCCGTCATCCAAGACCGCTCCGTGCGGGATCCGGCGGAGTACCATTTTTTCTTGGCGCGGCTCTACTGCATGGTCGGAGATTTAGACGACGCGATGCACCAACTGCACCAAGCTTCCGACCTGCACTACAAGCATCTGAAGCGCGTATTCACCGATCCCGCTTTCAAGCCATTGCTGACGCGGCAGGATTTCAAGCAATTGATGGCCCCGCCGCTTCCCGCTCCCACTGCCGCCAGTTCCGCCGCGCCGGGATGCTAGGATCGAACTTATCGCTCGCGCGCGGCAAGCGCCGAGCGATTATCTCCCAATGCCTTGTCCACTCTGCGAGACGCGCAAGCCGAAGCGGCAGTGTCCCGCCTTGGGGCAGTTGATCTGCGCGCCATGTTGCGGCACCTATCGCGAGGTGACGGTGGACTGCCCGGAAACGTGCCCGCACTTGATCGCCAGCCGCCGCCATGACCGCGCGGATGCTACCGCCGACCCCGGCTGGCAGCCCATCGCGCCCGAGGTGCGGATTCCGGAACGCTTTGTGGCGACGCAACCGGCCCTGGTGGCGCACCTCTCCGCCGCCATCGCCCAACACTGGCGCTCGAACCCCACCGTCGCCGATCCCGACGTCTTGGCGTGCCTGAACAGCCTGGTTCAAACTTTGACGACCTTGCGCGCCGGGATCATCTACGAGACGCGGCCCATGGGACCGCTGCGCGCAGGCCTGTTCGACGCCTTGCAATCGGCCTGGCGCAACTTTCAAGCCCTCGAGCGCAACGAGATGGCGATGCAGCCGGCGCGCGACGCCGATTTCGAGTTGGCGATCGTGCTCTTGGCCCGCTTGGCTCAATACGAGAGCAACGGCCGGCCCCGATCGCGCCGCGCCCTGGCGCGGCTCGTTAGCTTCGCGCCGAACCCTGCCGCGCCGGAGCCCGCCAATTTGCTCGTCACTCCCTAAATGGGATCCAAGGGGACCCTTCGGTTAATCTTGTCTTGAATGTCGGATCCGGAGGCAGGCGGCAGCCATCACGGTGAGTGGCGTTTCTCGCGGCTGGGCCGCATGGCGAGGCGCGAGCCCGTCGCCTGGTTGACGCTCATCGCCATCATCGCCGTAAGCTTTGCCGCCACCAGCTTTTTCGTCCGCCGCTATCGCGCCAAGCGGATCGCGCTCGGACGGGACTGGTATGCGCAGGGGCAAACCGACTTGCGCGCCGGCCACGCCGCGGCGGCGGTCGAGGCGTTTCGCAACTCGCTCGGCTATCGCCCCGACGATGCTTCCGTCGAATTCGCGCTGGCTGAAGCGCTGGCTGCGCAAAACCGCACCGGCGAGGCGGAGTCCTATTTCCTGGCGCTCTGGCAAATGGCGCCGCAATCAGGCCCCGTCAACATCAATCTCGCGCGGCTGGCGGCGCGCGATCATCGCGGCAATGACGTGATCCGCTATTATCACAACGCCATCTTCGGAATCTGGCCCGCGGACGGCGTCGAGAAGAGCCTGGAGGCGCGCCGCGAGCTGATCCGTTATCTGCTCGCCAACAAATCTCCCGACGAGGCCGACTCCGAATTGCTGGCCGAGATTCGGGAACTGCCTCCCCTGGCCGCCGCCTACGTAGCCGCGGGCCGCGATTTCCTCGCCGCCAACGATGCGGCGCACGCGCTGACGCAGTTTCGCACCGCGCTGCGCCTTTCCCCCGACAATGGCGAGGCGTTGGCCGGCGCCGGCGAGGCCGCCTATCGCCAGGGCAATTACGGGCTGGCACACCGCTATCTGGCGCGGGCCGCGGTGCGGCTGCCGCGGGACGCGACCGTGGCGGAGCGGCTGGCAACCGCGACGGCGGTTTTGAGCGCCGATCCTTTCGCTTACCATCTTTCCACGCGGGAGCGCCGCGATCGGGCACTGCGCGATCTAGCGACCGCGCAGGCGCGGCTGCACGCTTGCGCGGGCGGCGCGGCGCGGCAG
>JBOGKX010000018.1:0-1170 GCA_050746125.1 Terriglobales bacterium
CCATGGAGAAGAACCCCCGGTCAGCGGTGTTGAGGATCCCGCCGGTGAACGATTGCTCCAGCTCATCGGCCAGGGTGTTCTCCCCGTCCAGGTAACCGCCGACCGCGGCGGCGATCCAGCGGCGGGAGCCGGTGCGCACGTGCGCGGCGATGCGCAGCTTCGGCTTGGTCCCGCCCGTGGGTACCCCGAACGCCTCTGCCAGCTCGTCGTTGCTGAACAGCTCGATCGTGGTGCCGTCGATCGCGGTGTTCTCCATCCCGTGCCAGGCCGCGCCGGTGCCCGGGTCCGCGTCGGCGCGGGCGGCATCGATCTCGAAGATGCGGCGCATCACCTGCTCGCCCAGCAGGACCCGGGCCTTGGACAGCGCCGGCCCGGACGGGGTGACCGTGCCTGGTTTCACCGGCAGGCCCGGCATCGCGAACGTCCGGGCCAGGACCAGGTCATAGCCCTGGTCCGGGAACAGGGCAGCCACGATGACGGCCATCGCGGTCACCTCGGCGGTCAGCGCCCGGTCCAGCTTGTGGCCGTGCTCTGCCTGCGCCACCGCCTTGGCGATCACCCCGCCCGCGAGCAGTTCCGCGATCAGGCCCTGACGGCGCAGTTCCCCGAGCAGGTCCTCCCAGAACCCGGGACCGGCCGCAGCCTGCGCCAGCAGGGCTCCCGCCTCCGCCGGACCCGCTTCATCTCGGTCCTGACCAGCGGGAACAGTGGGCGCAGGCGAAAGAACCATGACAAAATGGCCAGACAACAAAGCTCCTCGGCACGACGTTGATGACTTGACACCACGCGTCGTACCAGGGGCTTTGTTGCATTCACAGCATCACACGCCCGACCTGCCGCATTGTGACCAACACGCAACACAGGCCCAGGAACCAGACATCAGCGCATATAACACCGGGAAGTTAAGGGCAGTGGCCCGCCGGGTGTACCGGACGCGGCGGTATCCACCACAGCCCGCCTGCGCCCTGGCGGCGTACCTGATCGTGTTCCCAAACGTGCCGGGCCGTGGCGTCTGCCCGAGTATAAGGCTGTGGGGGCCGCCCGGCGAACCCGCCGGTCATCGAGTCGGCACTCGTGTCATCAGCGGCCAGACTTGTCTCGATTAAATGAATAATCTATCATCTCGATCATGGACTACCGTATCAAGAGCATTCTTATTCTAGGTGGCGG
>JBOGKX010000019.1:0-4810 GCA_050746125.1 Terriglobales bacterium
GCTTTGCCGTTCGCGCCGGCCGGCGCCGCGGCGCCCTCGCCGGCGGCCGGAGCGGCCTCGCGCGCCAAGCCCAGCGCCTGGCGCAGCTCGCCCTCGAGTTGGGAGGCGACGTCGGGGTTGTCGCGCAAGAACTGCTTGGCGTTTTCCCGCCCCTGGCCGATGCGGTCGCCGTGGTACGACAGCCACGAGCCGCTCTTCTCGACCACGCCTTTTTCCACTCCCAAGTCAATCATGTCGCCTTCGAGCGAAATGCCCTCGCCATACATGATGTCGAACTCGGCCTCGCGAAACGGCGCCGCCACCTTGTTCTTCACCACCTTGGCGCGGGTGCGGTTGCCGATGACGGCGTCCCCATCCTTGATGGCGGCGATGCGGCGGATATCGACGCGCACGCTCGAATAAAACTTCAGCGCCCGGCCCCCGGTGGTGGTTTCCGGATTGCCGAACATGACGCCGATCTTCTCGCGAATCTGGTTGATGAAGATCAGGCAGGTGCGCGACTTCGAAACGATGCCGGTGAGCTTGCGCAGCGCTTGCGACATCAGCCGCGCCTGCAAGCCCACGTGGGAATCGCCCATCTCCCCATCCAGCTCGGCCTTGGGGACCAGCGCCGCCACCGAATCCACCACCAGCACGTCCACCGCGCTCGAGCGCACGAGCGCCTCGGCGATCTCCAGCGCCTGTTCGCCGAAGTCCGGCTGCGAGATCAGCAGGTCGTCCACCGCCACGCCCAGCTTCTTCGCGTAGGCCGGGTCGAGAGCGTGCTCGGCGTCGATGAAGGCCGCCATGCCGCCATGCTTTTGCGCGTGCGCCACCACCTGCAGGGCCAGCGTGGTCTTGCCGCTCGACTCCGGACCGAAGATCTCGATCACCCGCCCGCGCGGCATGCCGCCCACGCCCAGCGCCGCGTCCAGCGCCAGCGAGCCGGTCGAGATCACCGCGATCGGCACGATGGCGTCCTTGGCGCCCAGGCGCATGATCGAGCCCTTGCCGAATTGCTTTTCGATTTGCGCGAGCGCGGCTTCAATCGCGCGGCTACGTTCGTCGGCCATGACGGGAAACCTCGTGACTAGGAGGGAATCGTATCACGATTTTCCTCCAGGCGAAAGAAAAGCGAAAAAGAAAATTCCCGAATGGGGGGGCGGCCGCTCGCCGCCGGCCATGGCCGACGGGCCGTGAGCCGTGCGGCGCTGGTCGCCCCGCCTAAACGTCACTCGACGCGATAGTTGGGAGCTTCCTTGGTGATGATGACGTCGTGCACATGGCTCTCGCGCAGCCCGGCCGAAGAAATGCGCACGAAGCGCGCCTGCCGTTGCATCTCGGCGATGCTGCGGCAGCCGCAGTAGCCCATGCCGGCGCGCAGCCCGCCCACCAACTGATAGACCATGGCCGCCAGCGGGCCCTTGTGCGGCACGCGCCCCTCGATCCCCTCCGGCACCAGCTTCTCCACACGGTTGCGCTCCATGGTGGCGGTGGATTCCTCCTCGATGCCTTGTGCGTAGCGCTCCGCCGAGCCGGCTTCCATGGCCGAGAGCGAGCCCATGCCGCGATAGCTTTTGAACGAGCGGCCCTGATAAAGGATCGTCTCGCCCGGGCTCTCGTCGGTGCCGGCCAAGAGGCTGCCGATCATCACCGCCGCGGCGCCGGCGGCGATGGCCTTGCTGATATCACCGGAATACTTCACCCCGCCGTCGGAGATGATCGGCACGCGATCTTTCTCTCCCGCTTCGCGCGCGGCGCGCGCCGCCTCGGCGATGGCGGTGATTTGCGGCACGCCGGTGCCGGTGACCACCCGCGTCGTACAGATCGAGCCCGGGCCGATGCCCACTTTCACGCCGTCGGCGCCGGCTTCGATCAGGGCGCGCGCGCCCTCGTACGTGGCCACGTTGCCGGCGATCACGTCGATCTCCGGCAGCGCCCGCTTCACCTGGCGCACCGCCTCCAGCACCCGCTGCGAGTGGCCGTGCGCCGTGTCGATGGCCAGCAGATCCACGCTCTGCCGCGCCAGCGCCTGCGCCCGCTCCAGAAAATCGCCGGTGGCGCCGATGGCGCCGGCCACCCGCAGGCGGCCGTGCGCGTCCTTGGCGGCGAGCGGGTACTTGAGTTTCTTTTGAATGTCCTTGACCGTGATCAGCCCCTTCAGCGCGTAGTGGTCGTCCACCACCAAGAGCTTTTCCACGCGATGGCGGTGCAGAATGCGCTCGGCTTCTTCCAGCGTGGTGCCGACCGGAACGGTGATCAAGTTTTCCTTGGTCATCACGTCGCCGATGCGCTGACCCAGGCGCGTCTCGAAGCGGAGGTCGCGGTTGGTGAGAATGCCGACCAGCTTGCCGTTGCGGGTGACGGGAACGCCCGAAATCTTGTACTTCTTCATCACCTCCTGGGCGTCGGCGATCTTTTGATCCGGATCGACGGTGACGGGCGCGACGATCATGCCGCTTTCCGAGCGCTTGACCCGGTCCACTTCCTCCGCCTGGCGCTCGACGCTCATGTTGCGGTGAATGACGCCGATGCCGCCTTGCTGCGCCAGCGCGATGGCCAAGCGCGCCTCCGTCACCGTGTCCATGGCGGCCGAGAGCACGGGAATGTTCAGGCGGATATTGCGGCTGACCTGGGTGGAGGTTTCGGCTTCGGCGGGCAGGATCTCGGAGTAGGCGGGCAAAAGAAGAACGTCGTCGAATGTCAGGGCTTCGGGAACGGGAAACTCGATCATGGAAAAGGGAAAACCCTATTCTAGCAATGCCGCCGGCTCATTCCCGAAAGTCCCCTTCCTCGGCCTCACGCAAAAGCTGCCGGGCCAAGGCTTCCTGGCTTTTCCGCACCCACAGCGTCAGTGAATAGTTGAGGCCGGGAATCATGGGCGCGCCGACCTCGGCGGCGATGCCGTTGGCCCGCAACATGCCGGCCGCCAGCTCGGCCTCGGCTTCCCGCTCGAAATGGGCTGCCTCGACGCGCTCGCGCGTATCCACGTGACGCTGCGAAATGGGATGCTGCTGCCGGATCTCGACCGCTTCGTCGGGTTCCTCGTCCGGGTCGAACAGGTCGCCTTCGGGCCAGTCGCTGGCGGGCATGGCTAGAGCATAGCAAGCGCCGCTTTCCCACGGCGCCGGCCGGACTAGGCGGCGCGGGCCGCGGCCGGCCCGGCCGCCAGGCGGGCGAAAATCGCCGCGGGCGCCAGTTCCGGCCGCAGCAGCGTCGCCGGCTCGACCAGCACCGTTTGCTCCACGGCGTATCGGCCGCTCAAAACGGCATGGCTGACGGTGTCGGTAAGGCCGAGCCATGCCGATCCGGCGGGAAATTCCCAGATGGTATTTTCCGGCGCGTTTTGCACCTCCGGGCTGGCCTTCAGCCAATGATGAAACAGCAGCATGAAGCGGTCATAGGCGGGCCGGGGATGAAGCGGCAAGCCCGCTTGCGCCAGCCGCTCTTGCCAGTCCGCCGCGCGAGCCCGTGCCAGCAGGCCGGAGGCCGCCGCGTAGCGGCGCGCCAGCTCGGGAAAAGGCAAGCCGGTCTTCCACACTCGGGGCTGGGAGGGGTTGAGGTTAACGAAAAACCGCAGGATGCGCCGGCCATGGGTGGGCCGGGTAGGAAAAGAATCCACGTGCAGGAGATCGTTGCGAGCTTTCAGTTTGGCTGGCCGTCCCTTTTCCTCGATGCCGCGAAAACTGGCAAAATCGGCCACGAAGGCATAGGGCAGCAGTTTGCGTATGCACGCCAGCGCGGCGGCGGAAAAATCGCGCAGAATAGCGCGCATGCGCTCCACATTTTCGCCGCCATAGCCGCTCAGCCGGTCGGTGCCGGGTTTGTAGGCGATGTTCTTGTGATGGCTGCCGGCCGCCTGCTTTTGCCGCAGCAGAAATTCCACGGCGTCCGCCGCCATCGGCAGCGGCGAATGCGCAAAAAACAGGATGTCGCCGCTTTCGAGACGGCGGCCATGTTCCCGGCACAGAGGCTGCCGCGCCTCCTTGTCCCGTTCGAAAAAGTCCGCCACCACCGGAACAAGCGCCATGCCCTGCACCCCGCCGGTCCGTTCCAGTCTTTCTACTTCGCCCGTGTCCGCTGCAAGTTCCAGACACATTTACGATGCGGCGAAATCGCCCCGGGCAGACCCAAACAACTCCCACCACTCCATGGCTCGGCCAAAAATGGCAACGACCCCGGCCACTGCGACAGCTTCGCCCCCAAGAATGCGGCCGGTCGCGCCATAACCGGCGAGCTATTCCCAAACCTTCCATCGTGGCCAGATATCTTGCAAGTTCCAGCCGCGCGGCTCTTCGCATAGCCAAATCGGCCCATGCTCGAGCGCGTAAGGACGATCTTTCATCCCTACTTGCGTGACCCGGCGGTAAAGGCGGGACCAGTATGCGCGATCGCCGCTGAGCGCGATCATGCGGACGCCGCTATATCCGCGCGGTCCCCATAGGAAATAGGACTGATGGGGCGAAATCGCCGCGGGCAGGCCCAAACGCGGGCCGAAGAAATCAATGGCTCCGGCCTCCCCATAGTTCCCGGCGAAGAGGGCGGTATCGGCCCGCTCCGCTGCCGGCAGGGCGGCGTAAGCGCGTGCCGCCTCCGCCGTCATCTCCCGCCACCCCAACTCATCGGCATAGAACTGCGGCAAAGGCGACGAATAGTGACCGTTTTCGGTCCGCGGCAACGGGAACGGCAAATGCGCCTGATAGCGCAAATAGGCAGGAATCGACAGGATCGGTACCACCACGGGAACCAGCGGCGCAATTAAGATCAGCACCAGCGCCACCATAGCCGGCCTCAGCCACCGTCGTCGCGCCGCGGAAAAGCCCTCGAGGGC
>JBOGKX010000020.1:0-3175 GCA_050746125.1 Terriglobales bacterium
CGCCGCCGGCGGGCGCGGCTTCGTCGCGCATGGCGCGAGCGGCGCGGGCGCCAAAGACCAGACCCTCGAGCAGCGAATTGCTGGCCAGGCGGTTGGCGCCGTGCACGCCGGTCCAGGCCACCTCGCCGGCGGCGAAGAGGCCGGGCAGCGAGCTGCGCCCGTCGAGATCGGTGGCCACGCCACCCATGGCGTAATGGGCGGCGGGACGAATGGGAATCGGCTGCGTGGGCAGATCGAGGCCGAAGCCGCGCAAGGTAGCGACGATATGCGGAAAGCGCCGCTCCAACTCGCCGCGGTCGAGATGGGTGGCATCGAGAAAGCAGACCGGCGCGGCGGCGGGCTGCGCGCGCGTCAGGCGCTCGATCTCGAATTCGATGGCGCGGGCGACGACGTCGCGCGGCGCCAGCTCGGCGCGCGGATCGTAATTGGCCAAAAAGCGCTCGCCGGCGGCGTTGCGCACCACCGCGCCCTCTCCGCGCAACGCCTCGGAGAGCAGGAAGCAGGGCGCGCCGGCGAGCGCCAGCGCGGTGGGATGGAACTGCACGAATTCCATATCCGCCAGCCAAGCGCCGGCGGCGAGGGCGATGCCATCGCCGGTGGCGACGGCGGGGTTGGTGGTGCCGGCATAGACTTGGCCCAAGCCGCCGGTGGCCAGCAAGACGGCGCGCGCGCCGAGCGTGGCGGCGGCGCCGCTCGCGACGTGGCGGCACTCGACGCCGCGCACGCGGCCGGCGGCGTCGCGGACCAGGCGCGAGGCGATGCAGTGCGGGCGAAATTCGATCTGCGGCAGGGCGCGGGCGCGCCGCAGCAAGGTCTGCGCAATTTCGCGGCCGGTGGCGTCGCCGCGGGCGTGCAGCACGCGGGAGCGGCTATGCGCGCCCTCGCGCGTGAAGGCCAAATCGGCCAGCGAATGGGCCACCGCCGCCGGCTGGCGCGCGTCGAAGGCGGCGCCCCAGGCGAGCAGCTCCTCGATCGCCGCCGGCGCTTCGCGCACCAGCGCGCGCACCGCCGCCGGCTCGCACAAGCCGTCGCCGGCGCGCAAGGTGTCATCCTCGTGCAGCGCCACCGTGTCGTCTTCCGCCAAGGCGGCGGCGATGCCGCCTTGCGCGTAGGCCGTCGCGGAGTCGTCGAGCCCGGCCTTGGTGACCACCGCCACGGCGCCGGGACGCAGGCCGGCGCTCAACTCGACGGCCGCCCGCAATCCGGCGATGCCGGAGCCGACGACGATGAATTCGGGGCCGGGCATAACCTTCGAGTATAGGCGCGTTATGATGAAGCACCGTCGCGATGCGCACCATCACGGTAGCTCTTTCGCAAGCCTACGACGTCGAAATCGAGCGTGGCGCGCTGGCCCGCGCCGGCGCGGTGGCGCGGCGCTTCGCGCGCGGGAATTCGCCGGTGGCGCTGATCAGCAGCCCGCGCGTTCGCCGCCATTGGGGCGAGGCGGCGGAGCGAAGCTTGCGCGACGCCGGCGTGCTCCTCATCGCGCTCGAGATGCGGGACGGCGAGCGGCACAAGAATCTGGCCAGCGCCGAGGCGCTGGCGGAAGGCATGGCGGCGGGCGGCGCCGATCGCGACAGCTTGGTGGTGGCGCTGGGCGGCGGCGTGGTTGGCGATGTGGCCGCCTTCGTGGCCGCTTCTTTCATGCGCGGCGTCGGCGTGATGCAGATTCCCACGACGCTGGTGGCGATGATCGACAGCGCCATCGGCGGCAAGACCGGCGTCAACTTGCGCGCGGGCAAAAACCTCTTCGGCGCGTTCCATCAGCCGCGGGCCGTGCTCGTCGATCCCGAGCTGCTGCGCACGCTGCCGCGGCGCGAGTACCGCTCCGGGCTGGCGGAGGCGATCAAGTACGGCGTAATCGCCGATCGCGAACTGTTCGAGTTCGCGGCCGCTCGCGCGACGGAGCTGCGGCGGCGCGACGCCGAGCCGCTCGAGCGCTTGATCGCGGCTTGTGCCGCCATCAAGGCCGAGGTGGTGGCGGCCGACGAGCGGGAGAGCGACCGGCGCCGCATCTTGAACTTCGGGCACACGCTCGGGCATGCGCTGGAGCGCGCGGGCGACTACCGGCGCTTCTTGCATGGCGAGGCGGTGGCCTGGGGAATGATCGCGGCCACGCGGCTGGCGGCCGATTTGCGGCGGCTGGAGCGCGGGGCGGCCGAGAACATCGAAGCGGCCGTGCTGGCGCTGACCGCGCCGCTGCCGGCGATCGAGGAGGATGCGACGGCCATTTTGGCGCACGTGGCGCGGGACAAGAAGACGCGGGGCGGCGTGCCGCACTTCGTGTTGCCGCGGGCGATTGGCGACGTGGAAATCGTCGCCGGCATCCCGCAAGAGGCGGTGGCGGCGGCGCTCGACGCGACGATCGCGCTTTCCCGCGCCCCCGCGTCACCGCCTCGCTAGCTGGATCGGCCGGAAAACAGAAACGCCCGGGGGCGCATGCGCACCTCCGGGCGTTCAAGATTAATTCGGCGGCGTCCTACTCTCCCACCCAGTTACCCAGGCAGTACCATCGGCGCTGAAGGGCTTAACTTCCGTGTTCGGGATGGGAACGGGTGGAACCCCCTCGCTATAGCCGCCGAAACTTCTCCCGCGCGGAACCGAATCCGCGGCGGGCGGAGAACCGAAATCGTGCAAGCAGTCGCATTCGCGCCGCCGCGTGAGGGGGGGCAGGTTCGCCCTCGGCCTCACTGCGGGGTGGAACCCCCTCGCCGCCATGAGCGGGAAGGGGAAGCTGGCAAAAACCGCCGGCCGCCCGCCCGAGCGGGGGCCGCGCATGAAGTTGTGGTCAAGCCGAACGGCCGATTAGTACTGGTAAGCTGAACCCGTTACCGGGCTTACACACCCAGCCTATCGAACAGGTGGTCTTCCTGTGGCCTTCAAAACCCTTGGGGTTTGGGAGATCTCATCTTGGGGAGGGTTTCACGCTTATATGCCTTCAGCGTTTATCCCAACCGAACTTCGCTACCCAGCCGTGCCGCTGGCGCGACAGCTGGAACACAAGAGGTTCGTCCATCCCGGTCCTCTCGTACTAAGGACAGGCCCCCTCAAATCTCCTACGCCCACATCAGATAGGGACCGAACTGTCTCGCGACGTTCTGAACCCAGCTCACGTACCGCTTTAATGGGCGAACAGCCCAACCCTTGGAACCTTCTACAGCTCCAGGATGCGATG
>JBOGKX010000021.1:0-3026 GCA_050746125.1 Terriglobales bacterium
GCGCGGCGCCGCGCACGCCGGGCACCGCGCTCAACTGCCGCAGCATGTGCTCGAGAAAGACCACCGCGGCTTGGCCCTTGTAGCCGGCTGCCGCGGAATCCACGGGAAACTGCAACAGGCCGCGGGGCTTGAACCCCAGCGGGACCTGGCTCAGCTTCCGCAGGCTGCGCACGAACAAGCCGGCGCCGACCAACAGCACGATCGTGAGCGAAACTTGACCGATCACCAGCAGCTTGTTCAGGGGCAAGCCGCCGCGAATCCAGCCGCCGAGGACATGGCGCGAGCGGCCCGAGCCGCCGCGGCCGGCGATCTGCAAGGTGGCGCCGAGGTCGATACGAGCCATTCGCCAGGCCGGCGCCAAGCCGAAGAGGATTCCGGTGAGAATGCAGACGAGCGCGGCGAACCCCAGCACGCGCGCATCCGGAGAGAGATTCAGCGTGACCTGCCCGTTGCCGGCGCTGACCATGCGCAGCAGCAGACGGTCGCCCCAAAGGGCCAAGGCGATGCCGGCCAGGCCGCCGGCAATGGATAAGGCGACGCTTTCCGCGAGGAACTGGCGGATGATTCGGGCGCGGCCGGCGCCCAGCGCGAGGCGCACGCCCACCTCTTTCTGTCGCGTTGTGGCGCGAGCCAGCAAGAGGCTCGCGAGGTTGACGATCGCCAGCAACAGCACCAAGCCGACCAGCGCGAAGATAGCCAGCAACGGATCGCCGAATTGCGCGCGCACGCCCGAGGCGCCGCGGGCGGCGGAAGAGAGCACGAGATTTTGACCCAGCAACTGGCGTCGCGTGGCGGCGTCGGTGGCGGCGCCAGCTTGCCGCTGCACCGAGCGGAGGAAGATTACATTGCTGGCGGCCTGCGCTTGAGCCAGGGTCACGCCGGGCTTCAAGCGCCCCATCACCTGCAGCCACATCACGCGCGAGATGCCGGGCGGGTCGTGCAGGCGGTCGAGGCCAGGATCCACCTGCGGAGTCATGGCGAGCGGCAGGAATAGCTGCGGCGCATCGCCGATGTTCTCGCCGAAAAAGCCGGGTGGCGTGACGCCGATCACGGTGAAGACTCGCCCATTCAGGAGAAATGTGCGGCCGAGCGCGGCCGGATCGCCGCCAAAGCGCTGCCGCCAGTAGCCGTAGGTGATTACCGCCAACGCTTCGGCGCCGATATTCAACGGCTCGCGTGGGTCGAAGAGGCGACCGCGATAGGCCGGGACTTCGAGGACCGAAAAGTAGTTGTTGCTGACCAGCTTGGTGCGCACGGCTTCGGCGGAGCCGGACGTGCCGGGCGCGCTCCAATCCGCGTAGCTGCGGTCGGTGCCGCTCTCGGCCGCGAGCAGGCCGGTGAAGACGCGGTTGTCGTCCCGCAGGGCCTCGTACTCCGAATAGCCGAGCAGCGCGCGATGGCCGCCGGAAGAACCGAAACCGACACCGCCGGCCGCGGGATTCGTGAGTAACGCCAACTGGCCGGGATGGCCGACTGGGAGCTGGCTCAACAGAGTGGCATTGACGAGCGTGAAGACGGCGATGTTGGCGCCGATGCCCAAGGCCAGCGTGATCAGCGCCACGGCGGTAAAGCCGGGCGCCTTAGCCAACATGCGAATGGCGTAGCGCAGATCGCTGAGCACGGATCCCTGGTCCCCTATGCGCTAGTTCGGCCGCAGCTCACCATGCAACTGCGTCGCCGTTAGCTGGATGACGCAAGTATTTGACGGCGCGACGGTTGGGCGGAAGGTTCTCGGCTCCATCTGTCCGCCTCTGGGACTCGCCGCCCGCTCCCGGACACTCTACTGAACGCCGGGACCAGGTTATGCTTTCGGTCGCCGCGTGACAAGCTCGCAGCACCGCCGCGATTTTTGGTCAATCGGTTCAAGGAACGATTCGCCGCGCGGCTCGCCAATACATTGAAAGGCGCGCCGAGCGTGCCCGGCCGAACGGAAGGAGTGTTTTCTCGCCGAGTTTCGCTCCGGCATAACCCGCGTTAGGATCGGCGACGACTTCGCGCGAGTCTTGCAGCGCGGCCAGGCGCCGCCGCACCAGGTCGTCCACGCGAAACTGCTCCGGACCTCCAACCTCGAAGATGCCGTTGACCGGTGGACCTTCCGCAACCCTGCCCACGCCGCTCGCGACATCGTCGGCGGCCATCGGCCGGAACAGCACGCGCGGCAGCCACACTTTTTTTCCGTGGACGCCTGGTCGTGCGGCCAGTAATGGACCAGCGTCCTTTGCCCGCCGGGACAGTTGGCGCACCCGTCCCCGTACCCCTACGCTCTAGAACCAAATGCGCCACGCCTCGCCTCTGTCATGGGCTAAGGCCACCGCCTGTTCGGCTCGATAAAGACAAAAAGGCGCCACTCGCACCATGCCCCCATTGCGCTCCTTCTCCACATTCGCGTTTCTTCTGTCCCTATTTGCGTGGGGGCTCGCGCCGGCCGCCAGCGCCCAAGCTGCGCCGGCATCGGCATCGGTCCCCGCCGCGCCGCGATCCTTCACCTTCGACTACCGGGTTCAGCCGCCGAGCCGGCGCTACTGGGCGCAGGTCTCGGCGCGCGTGTGGATCGAAGCCTACTCCACCGGAGAGGTCAAAACTCACGCCACGGTGGCGCGCCTCGGCGGCGTCGTTCCGGGCACGATCGTGCGCTCCGACTCGAACCTTTATGTCCTCATCCCCGACGTGCTCGCGAATCAGCCCGCCATGGCCTATTTTCGTCTCGGCGCCGCTGGTTCCTGGAAGCCGCTGGCCAGCTTGCACCAAGTGAATCAGACGACGCTGCCGGATACGCCCGCCGTGCGCGCCGCGCTGGCGCGCGTTCCGAACTCGGCTTGGATCGCCGCCTTCGTGCAGCCCAACTTCGCTCTCGCCTACGCCGTCGCCCACCCCGATGCCCAGCCGGTGGCCGCGGCCCAGCCGGCGCCGCCCGCTCCGCGTCCGGCGATGCCGCCCCCGCCGCCGCGCATCGTAGCGCAAACACAAACGCAAACGCCCGCCACCGCCGCCAGCGCCGCCGCCCCCGCCGCTGCGCCGGCGCCGCG
>JBOGKX010000022.1:0-1383 GCA_050746125.1 Terriglobales bacterium
GGCTGTGGCGCGGCGCCCTCCGCCGCTCCTCGCCCACCATGACCGGCCTGTTCGACCAAGCCGCTCACCAGCCCGGCCAAGAACAGGATGCCGGCCGCGGCCGTGGCCAGCAGGCAGGCTACCGCTCGCCCGCCGACGGCGGTGGCGTTGAAGTAGATCGTGGAGCCCGCTACCGGCCAGGCCAGCGTCACGTGGCCGCTGCCCTGCCGGGTCACGGACCAAATCGCGAAGAGGATCAAAACACAAGCTGCGAGCAGCAGCCAAAACGGCGGCTTCATTAACGCCTCCGGCAACTCATCGCCGCCTGGGATTATACGCAAGCGCAAGACGCAAACAGATACTTTCGTATACTCGGCTCATGGGTGACCGCGCAAGCGGACGAATCGGCCGCCGGCGCGGGCTCGGCGCGCCGCTGGCAGCCGCGAGTCGAGCGCCTCTCGTCGCGCTATTGCTGGCGGCAGTGGCCTGGGGCCAGAGCGCGGGCGGCTCGGCCGCGCCGCCTCCCCGGCCGCCGGGCGCCGCGCCCACGTCCGTTTCCGCACCGACGGCGAGCTTGGCCGCGCCGCTGCTGGTGCTGCCCTTCGACAATCAATCCACCGACGGAAATCTGGATTGGATCGGCGAAGGTGTGGCCGAGGCGGTGCACGATGCGCTGCTAGCCGATGGCCAGGCGGTGCTCAACCGCAAGGAGCGGGCCGAGGCTTTCGACCAAACGGGCATCCCGCTGCTGACCACGCTCAGCCAAGCAACGCTGATCGCGGTGGCCGACGACGTGGATGCTTCCTGGCTGATCACCGGCGCCTATAATTACAGGCCGCCGGCGCTCCCGCCGCCGGCCGCGAACGGCGTTGCCGACGTTTCGAGCGCGGCGCCGGCCACGGCGGGCCGCTTCACGCTTTCCGCCACGCTCATTAATTTGCGCGGCGAGCACCTCGTGCGCGTCAGCGCGCCGCCGGGGCGCCTGCGCGATCTCGAAGCCCTCGAGGCGCGCCTGGCTTGGCAAGTGCTGCGGCAAGTGGATCCCGACACGACGCTCACGGCGGCGCAAATCGAGGCCCGGCAGCAGCGCGTGGCGCTGCCCGCCTACGAAAACTACATCCGCGGCTTGGTGGCCGGCGAGCCGACGGCGAAGCTTAAGTATTTCTTGGCCGCGGTGCGCCTTCAGCCTGACTACAGCCGCGCCATCTACCATGCCGGACTTTGGTATTTCGACAACGACGACTACAAGACGGCGCTGCTGTGGCTGCCCAAGGTGCATGCCGACGATCCCGATTATCCGCAAGCGCTGTTTCTCGCCGGTCAAGCCGCCTACGAACTGGGCGACTACCGCCGCGCCGCCGCGTTCAACCAAACCCTGGCCGCGCAATGGCCGCTGCCGCAAGT
>JBOGKX010000023.1:0-5604 GCA_050746125.1 Terriglobales bacterium
AAATGCTGCGAGCAGCGCAGTGCGCCGGGAGCGAGGCCGACTGAGCGTACCCAAATGTACGTAAAGGAGGCCGAGCGACTGGCAACGAAGCCCTGCGACGCTTATCGCCACGCCCACGTACACTAAGGAGGTGCCCCGCGCTGGCGCACTATACCTCGCGATCCTACTCGTCGCTTCGCTCGCCTTCGCGCAAGCCCCAGTCGCGGCAACTCGGAGAGGCCCTCAGCGAAGCGGGCCTCCGTTGCCGGCCGTCGAAGCCGGGCCGCAGCCGCGACCAATAGGAGCGGCGTCCAGAGTAAGGGCGGCCCCGCCGCCCTACCGCCTCCGCGGACGCATCCTCGACGAGACCGGCATCCCCGTCGCTCACGCCACGCTCGCCTGGCGCTCCGCCGCCGGCGAAACCTATCGCGCCGCCTCCGATCTCGCCGGCCGCTTTGTCTCCCCGCCCCTCCCCCCGGGCGCCTACCAGTTGACCGTCGAGAAGCCTGGCTTCTTTCGCCTCGAGACCGCCGTCACCGTCGCCGCCGCCGCCCCGCCGCTCGCATACAAGCTTGTGCACGAGCGCGAGCTCCACCAGCAAGTCTCCGTCTTCAGCGCCGCCAATCCCGTCGAGCCGGCCGAGAATACCCGCCACGAAACCCTGCTCGCGCAGCAGATCCGCGACATCCCCGCCCCTACCTCCCACGACTTGCGCAGCTATCTCCCCATGCTGCCCGGCGTCGTCGCCGACAGTCAGCACCGCCTGCACGTCGCCGGCGGCCGCGAAAGCGACACCGAGTACACGCTCGACGGCTTCGACATCAGCGACCCCATTGACGGCAGCCTCAGCGCCGGCCTCAACGTTGACGCCGTGCGCGCCGCCGACCTCGAGCCCGATCGCGCCGGCGCCCAGTTCGCCCACGCCGCCGCCGGCGCCCTCGCCCTGCGCACCGAAATGGGCGACGACTCCTGGCGCTTCGATACCACCAACTTCATTCCCGCCCCGGAACTCTACCAGGGCGTGCACTTCGCCAACTGGTATCCGCGCTTCCTCTTGTCCGGCCCCATCCGCCGCGGCCACGCCTGGTTTTCCGACGCCCTCGGCATCCAGCACACCCTCGGCCTGGTGAAGGAGCTGCCGCGCGGTGCGAACATCTCCCACGACTGGGCGGCCGACAACCTTTTGCGCGCCCAGTGGGACGCCACCCCGCGGCAAGTCCTCGAAGCCAGCTTCCTCTATAACTACGACAATGAGGCCCATGCCGGCCTCGGCGCCTTCACGCCGCTCTCGACGACCACCAACTTCGGCGCTCGCCGCTACTTCTTCTCCGCCCGCGATCAGATCTCCGTCGCCTCCAGCCTCCTGCAATTGGGCGGCGCCGCCGAGTTCGAGCACGACGCCTTCTCGCCGCTCGGCAACGATCTCTACGTGCTCCATCCCGTCGGCGCCTCCGGCAACTACTTCATGAGCCAGCGCCGCGCCGCCCATCGCTGGCAGTTCGTCGGCTCCTGGCTCGTCCCGCAGCGCCATTGGCTCGGCACCCACGACTTCCAACTCGGATTCAACGCCGATTGGCTGCGCTTCTCCCGCTTCGCCGCTCGCAACCCCTTCGAGATCGTTCGCGGCGATGGCAGCTTGATCCAGCGCACTACTTTCGCCGGCGCCTTCAACCATGCCTTCGGCGATCGCCGCGGCGGCTGGTATGCGGAAGACTCCTGGCAGCTCAATCGCTGGCTGCGTGTGGTGCCCGCCCTCCGCTTCGATCACAGCGCCTTGCTCGGCTCCGGCGTCGCCGAGCCGCGCCTCGCCGCCGCCATCCTCCCCTGGAGCGATGACCGCGCCAAGCTCACTCTCGGCATCGGACGCTACTCCGAGCCGCCCGACTTCTCGCTCTTCGCGCGCGGCTTCGATCAGCGGCGCTCGGATGTCTTCTTCAACGCCGCCGGCCAGCCCCTCGGTCCGCCCGTCCCCACTTCTTTCTTCGTTCCGCCCGTCAACTTCGCCATGCCGCGCTTCAATCTCGCCAGCGCCGCCTGGGAGCAGCGCCTCGCCCGCGGCACCTTCGTCGGCCTGCACTATCTGCGCCGCCAGGAGCACGACGGCCTCGCCTTCGACCTCGGCCCTCGACCGGTCATCCCGGGCCTCCTGCCCAACTTATTCCTCCTTGGCAATGGCCGCCAGGACCGCTACCAAAGCTGGGAAATCTCGCTGCGCCACGCCTTCTCCGCCCGCGCTTCCGTCTTCGCCGACTACACTCGCTCCCACGCCACCTCGAACCAAGTCATCGACAACACCCTCGAAGCTCCCGTCTTTGTCGGCCAGGCTCCCGGCGCCCTCCCCTGGGATGCCCCCAATCGTTTCGTCTCCTGGGGCTGGGCCCCGGTCCACGTCTGGGGCAGCATTCTCCTCAGCTATCGCTTCGAGGCGCGCAGCGGCTTTCCCTTCAGCCTCATCGACGATCGCCACCAGATCGTCGGCCCGCCCGACGGCACCCGCTTTCCCCAGTTCCGCGAGCTCGATCTCGGCATCGAGCGTGTCTTCCCCTTCCGCCATCACCTCTGGGCGCTGCGCCTGGCCGTCATCAACGTCGCCGATCGCCAAAACCCCAACGTCGTCGTCAACAATATCGACGCCCCCAACTTCCTCGCCTTCGAGGGCGGACAAGGCCGCGCCTTCACCGGCCGCATTCGCCTCGTCGGCCGCCATTAACTTCACCCGCCCTCTTCGCCATGAGCCATGAGCCACGAGCGATGCGACGCTTGTCGCCCCGCCCAACCTCCCCTTCCCCGCGTACACTGTTCAGGGAGCTCCGCCCATGCGCAACCGCCCTCGCTATCTCGCCGTCGTCGCCGCCTTCCTCGTTGCCGCGCCCCTCGCCTTCGCGCAAGGGCATCACGACTGGACGCGCTTCGGCTATAACGCCGCCGGCACCAGCGCCTCCACCGCCCCCACCGGCATCGACGCCAAAAACGTCGCTACGCTTCAGCGCCAGCAAGTCTCGCTCGACGGCACGGTGGATGCCTCCGTGATCTATCTCTCCGCCGTCGACGTCAAATGCGCTCCGCATGACGCCTTCTTCCTGACCACCACCTACGGCAAGACCGAGGCCATCGACGCGCATACCGGCGCCGTTCTCTGGACCTATACCCCGCCCGACTACGCCTCCTGGCTCGGCACCTATCGCATCACCAATACCACCCCCGTCGCCGACCCCGACCGCCGCTATCTCTACGCCGCCTCCCCCGACGGCGTCATCCAGAAGCTCGCCGTCGCCGATGGACGCGCCCTCTGGCGCACCGCCATCACCAACCTGCCGGCGCGCGAAAAAATCGCTTCTTCGCTGAACTTCGATCGCGGACGCGTCCTCGCCGTCGTCGGCGGCTACGTCGGCGACGAACCGCCCTACCAAGGCCACGTCGCCCTCGTCTCGGCCGCCAGCGGCAAGCTCCTCCACGTCTGGAACGCGCTTTGCTCCGACCGCCACCAGCTCTTGCAGCCCGCCTCCTGCCCCGAGCAGATGGCCGCCATCTGGGGACGCGCCGGCGCCGCCGTCGATCCCGCAACCGGCGACATCCTGGTTGCCACCGGCAATGGCAAATGGGATGGCCACACCTACTGGGGCGACGCCTTCATCGCTCTCGATCGCGACGCCACCCGCATCGTCGCCAACTACACGCCCACCAACACCGCCGAGCTCGACCAGACCGACGCCGACATCGGCTCGACCTCGCCCGTTCCCCTGGGCAACGGCATCGTCGCGCAGGGCGGCAAGGACGGCAAGATCCGCCTCCTCGATCTCAAAACCATCGCCGGCGCCGCGCCCCACCAAGATCACGAACTCCAGATCGTCCCCACTCCCGGCTCGACCGACCTCTTTACCGCCCCCGCCTACTGGCGCGGCCGCGACGGCGCCTGGCTCTTCGTCGCCGATAATCGCGGCACCGCCGCCTGGAAATATGTCAACGGCCGCCTGCAGCCCGGCTGGAGCAACGACCGCCCCGGCACCAGCCCCGTCTGGGCCGGCGGCTTGCTCTACGTCTATGACCCCCATGACGGCGGACTCTACGTTTACGACCCCACGACCGGACACCAGGTGACCGTGCTCGCCTCCGGACGCGGCCACTGGAATAGCCCCATCGTCGTCGACGGCATGGTCGCCTTGCCCGAGGGCAACGCCAACCGCCATCAAGCCAGCGGCGTGCTCGATATCTGGCGCCTGCCGTCCCACTAATCGCGCCCCGTCCCGTTCCGCTTCCTCTTTTGTGCAAAGGTCCGCACTTCGGCCGCCCCCCTACGGGGGGACGGCCCCTTATTTTCTAGGGCTTGCCCGTCCCGCGATTTGGCCCCTCGGCTGCACCTGTTCTTCATGCCAGTGGGGGACCCCCCGGCCCCGCTCGGCGCCCATAGGTGTCACGAGGAGGTTGTTTTGCAAGCCAGGCGCTTACTTCTCTATCCCGCTCTGCTTCTCGCTTTAGCCCTTTCCGCTTCCGCCGGCGCCGTCAATGTCACCCTCACCGGCGCGGGCGGTAATACCGCCTCCGTCCCGGGATTAGGCCAGGTTTACACCTACCCCTATTACCTCTCGGTAAACGGCGCGCCCACCACCGTCATCTGCGACGACTTCAACGATGAAGTCTTTTTCGGCGAGAGCTGGCAAGCCAACGCCGTCAACCTCGGCGCCGACGTCGGCGCCAACGACTTCACCAACACGATGTTCAAAAACGGCACTGGCTACGAAGAGGCCGCCTGGATGCTGTCGCAAATCAATTCCAGCAATAGCAACGACATTCAGTTCGCCATTTGGTCGCTCTTCGACACCAATGCCACCACCGCCCCCGAGCTGCTTGCGCTCGATGGCGGCGCGCCGGGCACTTGGCTGGACAATGCCGCTAGCTGGGCCTCGGTTACCGCGAACCTCTCCGCCTTCGACTTCAGCAACTTCGTCGTTTACTCGCCGATTGCCGGCACTCAGCCGGTCGGCGATGGGATGCCCCAGGAATTCATCACCGAAACGCCGGAACCGGTTAGCCTAGCCCTGTTGGGCACAGGGCTCCTCCTCGTGGGGCTAACCCGGAAGCGCTGGTGCCACGCCGCCTAACGGTGGCGAGCCCGGTCGCGGGACGGCCCCTTCCCCGATGCTCGAAGGAGCACCTCGGGGAAGGGGCTCTTCTTTTTTTCGCCACTGAGCCGCCGCCCCTGGCGGCAGCCCCCGAGTCCACCGCCGCAACTCCAGCCAGCCGAGATCGAGCGGGCCCAAGCGAAGCGCCAAGCAAGCGCAGCGCCAAGAAATGCCGATTCCCCGCCGCTTATCGCCCCGCCCACTCGCGGCAACTTGGAGAGGCCCTGAGCGAAGCGGGCCTCCGTTGTCGGCCCAGGAATTTCCGCCAGGAAATTCCGCCAAACAAGGAATTTCCGCCAGGAAATTCCGCCTCCAACGAAGCCGGGCCGCAGCCGCGACCGGGGTCCCTAGCGCCGCAACGGCGCTGGGGTGGGGACCAACAGGAGCGGCGTCCAGAGTAAGGGCGGCCCCGCCGCACTGCCGCCGACGGCGCGCCCGGCCCACAGCGACTCCACTCGAGCGGGGCCAAGCGAAGCGCAGCGGAGCGCCAAGCAATGCCCGCAAG
>JBOGKX010000024.1:0-49841 GCA_050746125.1 Terriglobales bacterium
CCGATTACAATGTTCATCTCGGTCTCCTGTTTCCGAGGGATGGCAACTTGGCCGTACCACTCTACTCGGAACTGGAGGCCGGGATTATCGAATCAAACGCGCAGCAGCGCGCGTTGGGGCGGAACGAAGTGATGCGACGCTTATCGCCCCGCCCGTGACTGCCGCCAATACGCCGTTGGGCGCACGGCGATGACGCCAGAGCGGGGTGAGAAGCGAGTAGCGCGAGGCGCCGGGAGCGAGGACGACTGAGCGTACCCCAATGTACGTGAAGGAGTCCGAGCGACCGGCAACGAAGTGATGCGACGCTTATCACCCCGCCCACGCGGCTATGATGATGCTTCGGTGGCCGAATCCATTCCCCAATTCACGCTTGCCCGCCAGCATGCCGTCTTGCAGCGGGAGCTCGAAGACGCGGCGCGGCGCGTGCTCGTCTCCGGGCGCTACGTGCAGGGACCGGAAGTCGCCGCGCTTGAGGCCGAGCTGTCCGTCGCGCTCGGCCTGCCGCACGTCGTGGCCTGCGCCAACGGCACCGACGCGCTGCACCTGGCGCTGCGCGCCGTGGGCATCGGTCCCGGCGATGTGGTGCTGACCACGCCGTTCACGTTTTTCGCCACCATCGGCGCGGTGCTGCTGACTGGCGCGCGCGTTGAATTCGCCGACATCGATTCGGCCACTTTTCTCCTCGACCCCGCCGCGCTCGCCGCTGCTCTCCGCCGCCCCCGCCGCGAGCGCTTGGCCGCCCTATTGCCGGTCCATCTTTACGGCCGCATGGCCGCCATGCCGGCCATTCTCGAGTTGGCCGCCGCCGCGGGCGTGCCCGTGGTCGAGGACGCTGCTCAGGCCATTGGCGCCCGTCTCGCCGCGCCCGGCGGCGCCATCGCCGCCGGCGGCTGGGGCGCCTGCGGCGCCATCAGCTTTTACCCCACCAAGAATCTCGGCGGCTGCGGCGAGGCCGGCTGCGTCGTGACCGGCGACGCCGCCCTCGCCGAGCGCTTGCGCGAACTGCGCAGCCATGGCAGCCCGCGCCGCTACCTTCACGACCGCCTCGGCTGGAACGCCCGCATGGACGAATTGCAAGCCGCCCTGCTACGCGTCAAGCTGCCCCACCTCGCCGCCTGGAACGATAAACGCCGCGCCCTCGCCGCCGCGTACGACGCGGCGCTGGCCGCCGCCGGCTGCCCGCTCGTGCTGCCCGCGCGCTCCCCGGACCACGTCTTTCATCAATACACGGTGCGCGCCCCGCGCCGCGACGAGCTGCGCGCCTTTTTGCAGGCCGAGGGCATTGGCGCGGAAGTGTACTACCCCATCGCCGCGCATCGCCAGCCGGCGCTGGCGGGAGCGTCCTTCTCCGGCCTGCCGCATGCCGAGCGCGCCGCCGCCGAGGTGCTCTCGCTGCCCATGTTTCCCGAGCTCGCCGCCGCCGAAATCGAGCGCGTCGCCGCCGCCGTCGCCCGCTTCTATTCCCTCTAGCGGTGACGGACGCTAGCTTGCCAATCTGTTTCGAATTCGACTATTCTGAGTGTATTCCGTCCCTGCAAGGACAACAGTAAGGATCGCGGGGTATGAAAATCGGAGTGATCGGGGCCGGATATGTCGGTCTCACCGCTGGGGCCTGTCTGGCCGGGCTGGGTCACGATGTCGTTTGCTCCGATAATGACGAAGCCAAGCTCCAGCGCCTGCAGGCGGGCGAAGTCCCTTTTTTCGAGCCAAATCTTGCCGATCTGATCGCGCAATCTGTGGCCGCTAACTTGCTGCGCTTTGCCTCTCCCGCGGAAGCGGTAGTCGCTGCCGAAGCGCTCTTCATCTGCGTGGGCACGCCACCCTTGCCCAACGGCGACGCCGACCTCTCTTCCCTCGATAACGCCGCCCGCTTGATCGCCGCTCGCGCCGCCGGATATCGCCTGGTGATCAGCAAAAGCACGGTGCCGGTGCGCACCGCCCAGCAACTGCGCAAGCAGCTTCACGCTTACAGCCGCGGTGGCCTCGACTATGACGTCGTGTCGAACCCCGAGTTCTTGCGGGAGGGCTCCGCGGTCGAGGATTTCTTCCACCCCGACCGCATTGTCCTCGGCGTCGAGAGCGAGCGCGCGGAGCGCAAGATGCGGCAGATCTACGAACCGTTGCTAGCGCCGCGCCGCTCTTGCCCGGTCCACGCCGCCTGCCCGCCCGCCGCTCCACCCGCCGTGCTGGTCACCGACACCAATAGCGCTGAACTGATCAAGCACGCCGCCAATTCGTTTTTGGCCACCAAGATTTCCTACATCAACATGGTGGCGGACCTATGCTCGGCCTCCGGCGCCAACATCGACCACGTGGTCGCCGGGTTGGGCCTCGATGCCCGCATCGGGCCGCATTTTCTGCGCCCCGGCATCGGCTTTGGCGGCTTTTGCTTCCCCAAGGACCTGCAAGCCTTCGTGCGCATCGGCGAGGCCGCGGGCTGCGATTTCAACTTGCTCCGGGAAACCGAGCGTATCAACGCCGCTCGCATCGACCGCTTCCTGGCGCTCGTGACTCGCGAATTGTGGGTTCTGCGCGGCAAGAAGCTCGCCCTCTGGGGCCTGGCCTTCAAACCCGATACCGATGACGTCCGCTTCGCCCCCGCCCTGGAACTTGCCCGCCGGCTTCTCGCCGATGGCGCCGAGTTGTGTGCCTACGATCCCCAAGCCGCGCGCAACGCCCGGGAGCGCCTGCCGCGTTTGCGCTGCGCCGGCGATCCCTACGAAGCCGCCGCCGGGGCGGATGCGCTTCTGATTCTCACTGAGTGGGACGAATTTCGCCGTCCTGACTGGTCCGCTCTCGGTGGCGCCTTGGCTCGGCCCCTGATCTTCGACGGCCGCAACCTGCTCTCTTCCGCCGAGGCCGCCGCGCACGGCTTTCAATACTTCAGTATCGGGCGTCCTCCCGCCGTTCCGGCCGAGGCGCCCGCGCCAGTTGCCGCGGGACAAGGCGGTTAGCCGTGCGATGTGTCGTCGCCGGGGGAGCCGGTTTCGTAGGCAGCCATCTTTGCGAGGCCTTGGTCGCGCGCGGCCATAAGGTGCTCTGCATTGACAACGTGCTCACCGGCCGACTGCGGAATCTCGATTCGCTCCAGGGCAGCGCCAGTTTTCAATTCCTCCGCCAAGATGTTTCATTTCCCTTTGCGGTGTCCGGGCCGGTCGACGCGGTGCTGCATCTGGCCTCGCCCGCCAGCCCGCCGGATTATCTGCGCTTTCCCTTGGAGACGCTGCGGGTCGGAGCGCAAGGGACGGAACGCCTGCTCGAGCTCGCCGCCGCGCGCGGCGCCCGCTATTTGCTGGCCAGCACTTCCGAGGTTTACGGCGACCCGGCGATTCATCCCCAAACCGAAGAATACTGGGGCTACGTAAATCCGAACGGGCCGCGTTCCGTGTACGACGAAGCGAAGCGCTTTGCCGAAGCGCTCAGCTTCGCCTACCGGCGCGCTCGCGGCGTGGATGTGCGGGTAGCCCGCATTTTCAATACCTATGGGCCTCGCATGCGGGCCGACGACGGCAGGGTCGTTTCCAACTTCATCGTGCAGGCGCTCTCCGGTCGCCCCCTCACCATCTACGGCGACGGCGGGCAGACGCGTAGCCTCTGCTTCGTCGCCGATCTTGTCGACGGCTTGCTGCGGCTGCTCTTCCTCGACACGGCGCCGGACGGGCCGATCAATATCGGCAATCCCGAAGAAATAACCATTCTCGACCTGGCCCGGCTCGTGTCGAAAATTTGCGCCACGGAATGCAGCACGGAACTGCGGCCCCTCCCCCGCGACGACCCCAAGCGGCGCTGCCCCGACATTGCGCTGGCGCGTCGGCTTCTCGGCTGGAACCCGCAGGTCGATGCTCGCACGGGCCTCGCCGCCACCGTGCGCTATTTTCGCGAAGCGCTAGCCGCCGCGCCGACCGACCACTCGGCCTCAGTAAGCGCCCACGCCGCGGGCGGCGAATAAGATCGTGCTCAGCATGATCGCCAAGTCCAGAAACAACGACTGGTGCTCGATGTAGTAGAGGTCGTACTGCAGATTTTCGTGAATCGGCACCGCCCGGTCGGCGCTGATTTGCCACAGGCCGGTGATGCCCGGCTTGAGAATCAGGCGCTGGCGCTCCGCGGGCGTATAGCCCTCTACGATGAAGGGCATCTCCGGCCGCGGCCCCACCAGGCTCATGGCTCCTCGCAGCACGTTGAGCAACTGGGGCAATTCGTCCAGGCTCAGGCGGCGCAGCCAGCGGCCCACGCGGGTAATCCGAGGGTCGCGGGCGTGCGTGGGGCTGGGCGCGTCGCCCAGGTCGCGCACGTGCATGCTGCGGAACTTGAGCATGACGAAGTGCCGTCCGCCTTGCCCCACCCGTTCCTGCCGAAAGAAAATGGGCCCCGGCGAGTCGCAGCGGATCGCGCAGGCAATCACCGCGAACAGCGGCGCGCATAGGATCAGCAGCGGGGTGGCGACCGCTAGATCGAAACCGCGCTTGAGTGCCCGCCGCAACGGCGAGCCCGGCCCCGGCGGCGTATACGTGCCCAGGGGAACTCCATCCACGTCCGCGAAGCGCACCCACGGTCCGAACACTTGCGAACTGGGCAGCGCCGCCACCCGCAAGGAAAGGCGCCGCTCCTGGCTGAATTGCAACACCGATTGCGCCTGTTCGTAGCTCAGATCCGCGGCCACGACCAGGCTGTCGAATTGCAGCGACGGCGGGACCTCCTCAAGCGCGTCCAGGGCCCCGACCACCCCGGCGAAATTGCGGCGCGGGGAGTAGGCGGGCGCGGTCGCCGGCGCCTCGGGCGCGCTGTCCGTCGTCAAGGCCAGCATGCCCACGACCTGAATGCCGTGCTGCGGCGACTGCGACAATTTGGCGGACAGCCGCCGCGCTTCCGGCGTGCATCCGACCATCAGCGCCCGGGAACCCAAGGTCGCGTGGGTCAGCGCCCGCCACCACGCCGAACGCAGGAGTGGCCGTTCCAAGATCAGCCCCGCCGTCATCAGCGTCGCCACCACTGCCATCAGCAGCCGTGGCACTACCGTCGGTCGCAGCGCATAGCTCAGGGCAATCCAAAATAAGGCTTGCAGGGCGACGGCCCGCAGAATCGCCTCGATCTCTCGAACGTAGAGCACGCTGCCCCGGCAGCGATACAGGCCGGTCCACTGCAGCGTCAAGAGTCCCACCGCCGTCCCCAGTACGGTCCAGAGTACGTAAGGCGCCTGCGGCAGGAGCTGGTGGCGGCCGAACGGCAGCCATCGATAAACCTTGTAACCGACTAAAAACGCGCCGAGCGAGATAAAAGCGTCGGCCGCGACCTCACAGCCGGCGGTCACTCGCGCCCACAAAACGCCTGCGCGCGTCGGCGCAATCCCAACCGGGGGGTCCGAAGTAGAGGCAAGCGCGGGGGATGCCATCGTCAAGTCAAGCGCGCGAACGCCGACCCGTCCGCTGCGTGAGAATATCACGGCCGGTCCCACAGCGGTCAAGGCCCATGTGTCCACCGCCAAAAACCGCTAAGCCGCGCAGAGGCCCGATTGTAGCGGCCCTCCGCTGCCGGCCGTCGTGGCAGGGCCGCAGCCACCCGTGGCCATCGGTAACGCCAGCGGTGGCACCCAGATAATGAGCGTTCCGCCGCTTTCATGGTTGCGCTCGTCTCGCATTTCGACGTATTCTGGCGCCACTCGCGCAAGTTCGGCGGGTGGTGACTGTTTCCTCGGTTCCATGAGTGGGACTGAGAAACCGGAGGTCTGTTTATTGGAATTGATCCCCACCGCCCCGGAAGCCGCCTCGATCGACTGCAACTCGGCTTCGCAAGCGTGGCTAGCCGCCTACACTCGGCCGCGCCACGAGCAAAAGGTCGCCGAATATTTTCTGCAACATCGCTGGCAGGTCTTCCTGCCCACCCATTCCACTTGGCGCTATTGGAGTGATCGCCGCAAGCTCGTCCGCTTGCCGCTGTTTTCATCCTACGTCTTCGTCAAGTTGAACGATTCCGAGCGCCGGCGCGCCGTGCAGGCCCCCGGCGTGATGGGCTGGGTGCGCGGCGCATTCGGGCCGGCCCGCGTGGATGAAGACGAACTGCGCGCCATCGCCAAGCTGCTGCAAAGCGGTTTGGCCTTCGACCCGCTGCCCACTGTCGAGATCGGCGACGAGGTCGAGATCGCCGCCGGCGCCCTGCGCGGCTGCCGCGGCCGGCTGCTGCGCAAAGATCAAGGCGCCATTGCTTTGCTGATCAGTGCCATCAACGGCGGCGTGCGCGTGAATTTGCCCGACCCGACTTGGATTCGCCCCCTGCCGCGGCCCGCCCGCGCCACCGCGCAAGGCGCCTAGCGCGGCCCCGCCGCGAGCTTGCCCACCGCGCGCTACCCTCTCCGGAGTCATTCCCATGGCCAAAATGCTCGAACCTCGGCCGTTAGCCGAGCCGCAAACACTCGTCCGCTTCCCCGCCGACCATGGCGCCTGGAGCGGCGGCGCGGGGCAGGACTCCAGCGAGTTCGCCCTTTCCTATTATTGGTTCCTGGTTCGCCGCCAGCGCTGGAAGATCATCACCTTCGTTGTCGTCATGACCGCTGTCGTCAGTCTCGCCGCCCTCGCCATGCCCAAGGTCTATGACTCGGAAGTGATGGTGCGCGTGGACCCGCAAAGCAGCCATGTGGTCGGTGAAAACGATCAGCCGGGCAGCGCCCAGCTGGATGCCACCATGCTCGTGACCACCGAGTCGCAGGTGATCACCAGCCCGGCCGTCGTGACCGAGACCATCCAGAATCAGGGCTTGGCGCAAGTCCCCGAGTTCGCCGGCCAAAGCGCCAACTCGCCGGCCGCCGCTCAATCCGGCGTCACCGACAAACTATTGCGCACCGTCACCAAGCATATTGTCGTGGACCAGCCCATCGGCACGGTCTTGCTTGGCATCCACTTCCGCTCCCACAATCCGCAACTGGCCGCCGACGTGGCCAATGGCCTCGCCAACGCCTTCGTCGAGCACGAATACCGCACCCGCGCCAAGGCGCTGCAAGACTCGGCCCGCTACATGTCCGACCAGATGGACGCCATGCGGGCGCAGATGGAGCGCGACCAGACGGCGCTGGTCAACTACGAGAGCTCGCACGACGTCATCGATCCCGACGACAAGCAGAACATCTACAACGCCCGCCTCGGCCAGATTAACGCCGATTTCACTCGCGTGCAGGCCGAGCGCATGCGCTTCCAAGCCGACGACGAAATCGCCCAATCGGGCGACCTCGACGCCTTGCTGGCCTCGCCCCGCGGCCAGGTCTTGCAGCCGCTTTACGGCAAGCTGCTCGCCGATCAGCGCGAGTTGAATCGCATGGGCGTAACCTATGGCCCCCGCCATCCTCTCTACGCCCAGGAGGCGGCCATCGTCCAGCACGATCGCGATGTGCTTCGCGCCCAGGCCCAGCACATCGCCGCCCAGGTGCGCTCTCAGTTTCGCGCCGCCCTCGCCGAGGAACAGCTGCTGGATGCGGCGCTGGCGCGGGAAAAATCCCGGGTCGATGCCTTCAACCTCCGCACCATCAAATACCGCTCTCTCAAGGCGGCCTCCGACAGCTCTACGAACTTGTACTATGCCTTGCAGCAGCAGATCCAGAATTCTACCGTCGCCGCCGGCCTGCATTCCGAGGATCTGCGCATCATCAGCCCCGCGCGTCCCTCCGATCGCCCTGTCTCGCCGCGGCCTTTGCTCGATGGTGCCCTTGCCTTCCTGCTCACCGCCATGCTCGGCGTCGGCGCCGCCATTGCCGCGGGCTTGATGGACAAGACCCTCTCCAGCCCCGAGCAAGTGGAAATGCGGCTCGGCATTAACACCGTGGCTTCCTTGCCGGCCGTTTCCCTCAAGGACAACCCCGGCGCGCTCAAGGCGACCCAGTACGCCGCTAACCTGCTGCCTGCCGCAACCGAGGACGGCGCCGCGGATGGCGCCGAGGCGCTGCGCTCCCGCTCCGCCTTCCGGGAAGCGATTCTTTCGCTGCACACCGCCATCCAGTTCTCCTCGCCCGAACGCCTGGGCGTGCTCGCCGTCACCAGTTCGATCCCCGGCGAAGGCAAGAGCACCGCCTCCACGCATTTGGCCGGCGCCTTCGCCGCCCTTGGCACCCGCACCGTCCTCGTGGATGCCGATATGCGCAAGCCTAGCGTCCATCGCCAGTTTGGCGTGCCCAATCTGGTCGGGCTCTCCTCCGTGTTGCGCAGCCAAGCCACCGTGGATGAAGCGCTGCGGCCGGTCTTCAACAACTTGACCGTCCTGTCCGCGGGCCCCGTCGCCGCCACCCCCTCGGAACTGCTCCACCTCGGCATGGCCGACGTTGTCGAGCAGCTTCGCGCCCGCTTCGATCTGGTGCTCATTGACTGCCCCCCCGTCTTGGGCTTCGCCGACGCCGCCGCCATCGCCAATCTCGCCGAGGGCGTGCTTCTCGTCGTGCAGGCCGGCCACACCGAGCAGCAGCAGGTCGGCGCCGCCTTGCGGCAGCTCCGCGGCGTGCGCGCCAACATCCTCGGCATCGTCTTGAATCGCGTCAGCGAGCAGACCGACAGCTACTATGGCTACTACCGCGCCGCGACGTATGGCTATTACTCCGAGGCCGATGCCGATGAATCCGACGATTAAGTTGAATCCAGGGGCGCTCCCATGAAAAAGCCGCTCGTGTTCCTCGTGCCGGCCGCCGTGCTGGCTCTCTCCCTGAGCCTGCCCGCGTTGCAGTCACAGAACAACACTCTGCCGCCGGAATTGCAGGCCAACCCCCAGTTGCCGCCGGCGCAAGTCGCCCCGGAGACCCTCACCCCGCTGCCCTTGCCCGCCGGCGATATTCCGGAAAAGATGGAGCCCGATCTCGCGCCGCCGGCCGTGCCCGATAACTACCTGATCGGCCGCAACGATTTGCTCTCGATCTTTGTCTATCAAATGCCGGAGCTGACCTCGCAGATTCGGGTGAACTCGGAAGGCTACATCGAGTTGCCCTTCCTGCGCCGCCCCTTGCCCGCCTCCGGCCAGACGCCGATGCAGATGCGGGCCGTCGTCGCCCGCGAATTGGTCGCCGAGGGCCTGGCCCGCAATCCCGTGGTGCGGGTCCTGGTGCGGCAGGTAGAGAGCCGCCCCATCGTCGTGGCCGGCGCCGTGCGCTATCCCGAAGTCATCCAGGCCGCCCGCCCCATGCGGCTGCTCGAAGTGCTCTCTCGCGCCGGCGGTCTCGAGAACACCGCCGGCACCTCCGTCCTGCTCACCACCCCCACCCCCTCCGGCCCCGTCACCCGCGAACTCGGTGTCCAGCAGCTCTTGCAAGATCCGGTGGCCAGCGACGATCCCCTCTTGATCGGCGGCGAGACCGTGCGCGTCATCCCCGCCCGCCTGGTCTATGCCGTCGGCGCCCTGCAAAAGCCCGGCGCCTTCCCCATCGTCGCCAATGAGCCGATCACCGTGCTCAAGGCCGTGGCCCTGGCCCAGGGCTTCAGCTCCACGTCCCCGGCCAATAAGAGTCACTCCGAGATCATCCGCACTGGTGCGGATGGCTCTCGCCAAGAGCTGCCGGTCAACCTGGACAAAATCCTCAAGCACAAGGCGCCGGACCAAGTGCTCGAAGCCGGCGATGTCCTTTACGTCCCCGAAGACGGCGCCCACAAGGTGCTAACGACGGCGCTCGGCGATCTGGGCGCCGCCGCGACCCTTTTCGTCGGCTACCGCGTTCACTTCTAAATGGCGATCTCCCCGCGCCGCCGCCTGACGCAAGCACTCATTACCTCCCTGCTTGTGACGTTTCTCGCCTGGGCGGGGGTGTGGGCCGTTCGTACCTGGCGGGCCAGCGCCGATGCAGGCGAAGCGCAGGCGCTCACCTCGATTTCGACCTCGCGCGCGCTCGGCTACGTCCAGGCCGGCTTGCGATGGCGCCCCGACGAAGCTGACTTATGGCGGCAGCGAGCCGACCTAGCCTCCTTCGCCGTCCCACGGGTTGCGCGCGCTTACGCCCGCCGTGCCGTTGAACTGAATCCACGAGCCTGGCGCGCCTGGCGGACGCTTGGCCTCCTCGACTTCCAATTGGGCGACTCAGCCGCTTCTCGCCGCGACCTCGTTCAGGCCTCGCGTTACGACCACGGGTTCGCCTCCCACTTCGCGCTGGGAAATCTTGCCCTGGCGCAAGGAAACGAATCCGAGTTCCTTAAGGAGATGACCGCCGCCCTAGCGATCTCGCCGCTAGACATGGTGTATTACGCCCTCCACCAGATCGTCAGCCACTCCGATCCCTCCCCTGCCGAACTGGCTGCGACCCTCCCGGCCAGCCGCGCCGACGTCATCGCCAGAGGTATCGAAATCTTCCTCACCAGCGGCAAATTTGCTGCTGCGATCGCCAGTTGGCGGCGACTCCATTGCCAGAGCTACCAATATCCCGACTGTCGTGAAGCCGCGCTAGCGCTGACTAACGGCCTCGCCGCCGCCGCCTTCGCCTCCCAATTCGCCTCGCCTAGGGTCAAGCCTCCATCACGGCCCGACGCGGAACTTCCCAGCGCGCCCCACATGATCGCCTCCGCAATGGCCGCTTGGAACCAAGCCGTCCACGCCGGCATCCTCTCGCAAGCCCCCGTCGCCGCCGGGTCCGTCTCCGATGGCTATTTCCAACACTCCTGGGTCGGTCCGGCATTCTCCTGGCAGTCCGCCCGTGTGTTGCCGCTTACCGCCGTCACCGGCTTCGCCCAGCACGGCAACGCCGTTCGCTTTCCCTTCAACGGTTACCAGCCCGACGATGCCCCGCTGCTCAAAGAATTCGTTCCCGTCGCCCCCGGCGCCTCCTACTCGATCTCGTATCAGTCCCGCCGCCAGATCGCCGGCAGTGAAACCGGCCTCGAGCTCCGCGTTCTGGCAACTCCCGAGCGCCAGCTCGCGTCGATTCCAGCCGCGTTGTACGCGAACTGGTCCTTGAACTCCGCGACAATCCTCGTTCCCGAGAGCGTCCATCTGATCCAGCTCGTCTTCGCGTACGCCCGCCCCAATGGCCAGGTCCGTCTCCACGACCCGGTCCTCGTCGCCGGCGTCCAAATGCAGCAGCTCTTCCGCTGACGGCGCGTTCCGGCCTCCCGCCTCCGTTCCCAGCCCCGCTTCATGCCCCCGCATCGCCGCTTCTGGTCCCGCTACGCGCTCGCCGCGAGCCTCGCCATCCCGCTGCTCGCAGTGGCCTGCCTCGGCTCGACCTCCATCGCTGCCTGGAGCTGGATGGCGATGCTAAGCTTCACCGCCCTCGCCATCCTGCTCGTCGGCGCTACATGGGGCGCCGTCAAGCTCCCCTGGCACCCGATCCTGTGGCCCGCAACCGCCCTCGGCGCTTTGATTCTGGCGCAATATTTTCTGGGCTGGACAGCCTATGCGCCGGATACACTCGATGGCTTACTGCAGCTAACCGCTTGCGCCTGCGAGCTGTACCTGGCGCTCTTCGCATACCGAGAGGAGGCGAACCTCAAGCGCGCCGGAACCGTGCTGTGGCTTTTCAGCGGCGCCCTCGGCGCCGAGGCCCTGGCGCAATTCTTTACCGCTGGCGGCTACATTTACTGGTACCGCGACGCCCGCTACGCCACCCCGGTCGGTCCGTTTATTTACCACAACCACTTCGCTGGCTGCATGGACCTGCTGCTGCCCATTTCGGTTGCCGTGGCGTTGCGCGTACGCCGGCGGTCGCGCGACCAGCCCTGGCTAGCGCGGGTCAGGCGCGGCATTCTGCCGGCTCTGGCCCTAACAGCGGTGGTCGTCTCGCAGTCGCGCGGCGGGCTTTTTACGCTCGTCTTCGAGTGCGGCCTGGCGGCGATTCTTTTCGCACCCCACCTGCGGCGCGACCCTCGCTTGCGCCGCCGCGCCCTGATCGGCGCGGCCGCTCTGGTCGCATTCACTTTGCTGGCCGGCTGGCAGCCGCTGCTCAAAAGACTCGCCAACCTCGAGTACCACGACGTCAGCGCCGTCTATCGCGCTCGCGTCGCCGCCGCCTGCGTAGCCATCTGGCGGGACCACCCCTGGCTGGGGACAGGCTTCAACACCTTCGCCCAGGTCTATCCTCGCTACCAGACGTTCGATTCCGGCCAGCAATGGGACCAGGCGCACAACGAATATGCGCAGGCCCTCGCTGAAACGGGTTTGCTCGGCATCCTGGTGGTCGCCGGCTTTATCGCGGTACTCGCCACGAAAAGTTGGCAAGTCAATCGCCGCTTAAAAGGCGGCGCGGCGGCCGCCCAGTTCGGCGCTCTGCTGGGTTGCGCCGGCTTCTTATTTCATTCAGCGGGCGACTTCCTATTCCACGCCCCGGGGCTTAGCTTGCTCTTCTTTTGCGCTGTCGGGCTCGCCACCGCCCCGACCAGTGCCGGCTCTCCCCGGCTTCCACCGCAGGCCAGCCAGCCCGGCAATCGCTCGCTTGCGAAGCGTGCCACCACTCGGCCGAGTGCAATCGCGCCGCAAGAAGCCCGACTACGGAGTGACTAAATCCGTCGCCGACCGGCGCACCGCGCCCCCCAACGCTGGGAGCACAGAGGGGGAACCCTACACCTGCGGCGAATGCAACGAACACTCGAGCGTCCAGCGAAAATGCTGACACCCGAAGGCGCAGTTTTCCGCCAGGCGCCCCGGAAAGCGTGCACGCGGCCGCGAGCAGAGGCCCAGCCCGAGGCCCGAGCGTGATTACGCACCGCGACCCGCGGCGGCAACCGCAGGACGCCCACGTCGTCGTCGCCGTGGACGCCCTCCTCGCGCCCCTGGCCGGGCTGGGCCGCTACGTCCAGGAAATGACATCGCGTCTCAAAGGCCGCGTCGAGCCGATCTCCCCACCCGCCCGTCAAAAACGCATCGCAGGGCTACGGCTCGCCTGGGAACAACTTTGCCTACCAACGAAACTGCGGGGCCGCACACTCTGGAGCCCCACCAACACCGGCCCCCTGGTCGTGCGCAACCAGGTCGTGACCATCCACGACCTGGTTTGTCTCGACCACCCCGAATGGCTTAACAGCCGCGTAGCAGCGTTACTGAGATTCCTTCTGCCTCGGCTCGCACGCCGCGTCCGACATATTATGACCGACTCCCAGTTCAGCAAAATTAGAATAATGAAAAAAATTGGAGTGCCAGCAAGCAAAATATCAGTAGTCTATCCAGGAGTTAGTTCAAGATTCACCCCGCAGCCCCTCGCGGAAATAGAACGCGTCCGCCATGCACTGCGGCTGCCGAACGGGCCCTACGTCCTCTCCGTAGGAACGCGTGAGCCAAGAAAGAACTTGGGCCGCTTACTAGCCGCCTGGCGCTGCCTCGCGGATGGCCCCGCGAAGACTTACAGCATCGTCGTGGTAGGCCGCCCAGGAGAAGAGCGGGTCTTCGGCACCAGCGAAGAGATCCCCGCACACCCTCGCGTCCACTTCACCGGCTTCGTCGACGACGAAATGCTGCCGGCGCTCTACTCAGGCGCCACAACCTTTGTCTACCCCTCCCTTTACGAGGGCTTCGGCCTACCTCCCCTCGAGGCCATGGCTTGCGGCGTGCCAGTGGCGGCCTCCCACGCCACGGCAATGCCGGAGGTGGTCGGCAACGCTGGTCTATTATTCAATCCGGAGGACACAACAGCCATCGCACAGTCGCTTAAAGCAATGCTCGAGAACCAAGCCCTGCGCGACCAATACCGAGCAATCGGCCGCGCCCGGGCCACAGCCTTTTCCTGGGACAAAGCAGCTGAGCAGGCCTGGGCCGTCCTCGCTCCCGACACGGGCGGCCTCGCCCGGTGAAGCAAAAACGAATTCAACCGGTCTCGGCCCTGCTGCCCCCCAAGCACCCCCCCCCCCAACAAAGCCACGAGGCGCGGCCACTGTGCGACCTCAAAGCACGCACGGCCCGAGGTGGCATCGCCGTGATGATGCGCCAGTTCGGCGTCCACGGGCTAAACGCGCTAGGCGCTGCGATTCTAGCGCGGCTCGTAACGCCGGAGGTCTACGGCGTGTACGCCCTTGTCGTCTTCTTGATGGTGTTCCTGAGCGTCTTCGGCGGAACGGGGCTTGCCAGCAACTTAATCCGACTCGAGCGGGAACCAACCGACCTTGACCGAGGGTGCGTGTTCCTAGCACAGGGAGCCATCGTCCTCGCTCTCTCCGCAGCCCTAACCCTCACGGCACCAGAACTCGCCGCATGGTACCACCTGCAAATTTCAAGCGGCACGTGGCTTTTCCGCCTCGTCGGACTATCCCTCCTAGTAACATCGTTTCAGGTCATGCCCCAGATCACGCTGGAGCGCGACCTGCGCTTCGGCGTAATCGCCGCAATCGAGACGAGCCAATCATTAGCTTTCAATGCAACCGCGATCGTCCTCGCCTGGCGCGGGCTCGGCGCGACCGCCTTCGGCGTCGCGCTCGCAACGCGGGCAATTCTAGGCGCGGTCGCGTCCAACATCGCCTCACCCACGCAGGCGGCGCCCAAATGGAACTGGCCGATAACGCGAGAGCACCTTACCTACGGCTTATATTTTCAAGGCGTCAACGCAATTTCCCTGATCAAGGAAGCTATCAATCCGATTTTCATAGGCGCCGTCGTGAGCATGGCCGCGGTCGGCTATGCAAATTGGGGTATGTTTCTGGCCGGCGGCGCCGTCATCGCACTAAACGGGCTCCAGCGCGTCTTTCTCCCAGCCTTTGCGCTTGCGACAGCCTCCGCAGCCACCCTGCAATCCCTTGCCGAGCGAGCAATCCAAGCAGTCAACGCGATTGCCGCACCCATAATGGCATTCTCACTGGTTTTTATTCGGCCCATCACCCACACAGTGTTCGGGGATAAGTGGCTCGCCGCCATCCCACTGTTCTATCTTTTCTGGCTAGGCGATCTGCTGACGCCCACCACTACCGTCCTCCTGGCGTTATTGAACGCTGTGGGACGAGCAAGAACAACCTTCCGACTCGCCGCCTTCTGGCTAACGGTCACATGGCTCCTAGGTATTCCCCTGATCTACCGCCAGGGCGCCATGGGCTTCGCAATCGCAAGCTTCGTCGCTGGCTCGACAGGTGCCGTCGTCTTCCCGCTGGCAAAGCGCACATGCCACATCCGCATTGCTCGCACGGCCCTCCCCCCCTGGGCCATCGCGGCGGCCACCTGCGCGATCGTAGGCGCCCTGCTGGGCCCCACCACCGCGGATAGCACGCACAGGCTCGCCCTGGCCGCCGTCGAGTTTACCGCACTCTACGGAGCCGCCCTGGCCTTCGTCTTCCGCCGCTCTGTCCGCTCAATCGCGACCGCCCTGCGGGTCCGATAGCCTAGGGTCAGAAATGATTTCCGCACTAATCAACACGTTCAACGAAGCTCGGCACATCAATCTCGCAATTAGGTCCCTCAAAGAGTTGGCGGGCGAGGTAGTGGTCGTTGACATGCTCAGCGAAGACGGCACCCCAGAAATTGCTGCTGCAGCTGGCGCACGCGTCTTCTCTCACCAGCGATGCGGCTTCGTCGAGCCGGCGCGACAATTCGGCATAGCCAAGTGCCGCGGCAGCTGGCTAATGGTCTTGGACGCGGACGAAATCATTACTCCCCGGCTCGCGGGCCGACTCGGCCAAATAGCATCCGAGGACTCAGCCGACATCGTCCTTATCCCGCGAATCAACTACTTTTTCGGCCGCGCAATGGCCCACTCGGGCGTAGGGCCAGAACAGGACAGGCAGGCCCGCTTCTTCAAACGTGGCTCGCTCCACTTTCCGCCACGCATACACTCCGTCTCGTTGGCCCCCGACGCGCGGCTCCTCAAGCTCCCAGTCCGCGAGGGCGCTATACTTCACTTCACCTACGACACGCTCCATCAGTACCTAGAAAAATTCAACCGCTATACCTCGATCGAGGCGGCGCAGGCCAAAGAGCGCGGCGAGCGACCAAACGCGCTCCGCACAAGCTGGAGCGCCGCCAAGGAAATCGCCCTCCGATACTTCATGCGCGGCGGGTACCGCGACGGCTGGCGGGGCTTATTCGTCTGCCTCGCCATGGCTGCATATCGCGTCGCCTCCGACTGCAAGCTCCGCGAAATCGAGGAGTTCCCCGGGCCGACCGCCGTCCTCGCGGCCTACTCCCAGATTGCCGAAGGCCACCTTCGCCCCAGTCAGGAGCAGCCGTGCACCAAATAGCGAAACTGCCGGCCGTACTGACCACACGGCGCAGGCGCAAAGCCCTCCAGAGGTCCCTCCTCTACGTCATCATCGCCCTGCTCCCACTCGGCCACCTCGGCACGTTGCGGCTATTCCAAGGCACACGCAAAGCGGCGACAACCCAGCCGATCGAGGTCGTCCTGGTCGCGACAATTATCATCCTCCTTATTGATTTGTTCCGCCCTGGGGCCCAATTTGCCGGGCGAGGCGGCACCTGGCGGTGGCTGCTCCTCTTCCCCGCCTGGGGCGTCTCGTCGCTCGTCTATAACGGCGAGTACGTCCTCTACCTCTCGAGAGCCCAAATCGTATTCGCGTCCCTTTATGCTGCCAGATGGCTCGCTTATGCGACGCTTTACTTCACCGTTTCACAACTTCTCCTACTTAACCCGAGGGTCGCTGTTCGAGTTGTCAACGGGCTCCTCGCCGGCGCCGTGGCTTTCGTACTATTCGGCATATACCAAGCCACCTACCTGCCTAATTTCGCCTTCATGATCGCCCCCCGCGAAGAGCTCCACGCGCTCTGGGACCTGCAGGGCCACCGCCTGGTTTCGACGCTCCTAGACCCCAACATCGCAGCGGCATACATCTCGGTCTTCGCAATACTGGCGTTCTCGTTCTACATCTACGGATTTGGCCGGCGCTGGCTACTGGCATTTTGCCTTCTCTCAGCCGGCCTGGTCGCGACTCTTTCCCGCGGTGGGGTCCTCGGCTTCCTGGTCGGCGCCCTCGCCCTCGCGGCCGTGGCCCGGCGCAGGCGAATATTCACTGCCTACGCCCTCGGCCTAGGCGCCTTGATCGCGGCATTCCCCCACCTACTCCCGCTACTGCACCATTTCCACCGGCTCAGTGCGACGGACTTCTCCGCCCGCACACGTTACGACGACTGGCTCTTGGCCTACCACATTACCAGCGACCATCCAATCACCGGCATCGGCTTCAACGCACTCGGGTTCGTGCGGCGGAGATATGGCGCCGTAATGTTTGGGCCATCCGCCTTCGGCCTTGCCGGTGACCTTTTCCTCATCCCCACGCTAACCGGTGTTATCGGCCTAGCAATCTACGCAACAATGATCGGCGGCGTCTGCAAGTCGGCGAATCGCGCACGACGGCTGGGGGTCACGAGGTGGGAGCGCGCCCTCGGCGCTGGGGTCCTGGGTGCGACGACGGGAGCAGTTGTAAGCAGCTTGTTCACCACCGTCCTTACCTATCCGCAAGTCGCCGCCGCACTCTGGATGCTCTGGGCAATTGTGGACTGGTCGGCAGCGCGCGCGAGCCCCCTCCCCAAGCGTCCCGCAGCTTATGCCCAGCCGGCAATCATCACCGCAGCCTTCTGAGCCCAAACCCGATGCGAACTGGACTGGTCCTCGACGCACGGCTGCTGCACACCGGAATCGGAACATATATCGACAACATTACCCTAGCCTGTCGCCAATTATCCTCAACGGTCCCGGTCACCGCAATTGTCCCGAAAAACGAACGCACGCCCCTAGCGCACCAACTACAAAGTGTCGTCACAGCACGCTCAAGCATATACGGCGTCTACGAGCAACTCGAAATCGCCTGGCATGCAAGACGCGCAAGCCTCCTCCACGTACCCCACTACAACTTCCCAATTATCCACCGCGGCCGACTCATTGTAACAATTCACGACCTCGTGCATCTGCATACCCCAAAAATAAACGGCCGCGCACCCCGCGCTTATGCCCGGGTAATGCTGACACTTGCCTCGCGCCGAGCAGAACTCATCCTCACCGTCTCCGAGGCATCAAAACGCGACATAGTAGAGACCCTAGGGGCAAAGCCCGACCGAGTGCGCGTGATCCACAACGGGGTTCGACCAGGGTTCCGTCCGCTACCTGCCCAAAAGGCACGCCGAACCGTGGCTAAGGCCCTGGGCGTCCGGTCGCCCTACCTCCTGTACGTCGGCAATTTGAAGCCCCACAAAAACCTGCCGGTCCTCCTCCAGGCAATCACCCGACTTGACCACCAACTCGCCGACCTGCGACTCATCCTCGTCGGCGACGACCGTCGCGGCGGGCCGCAAATTCGACGCCAAATTTCGGACCTCGCGCTCGGCGCCCGCGTCACAATTGTCCCCCAAGTCGGCCTCCAACTCCTCCGCACCTTGTACGTCGGCGCTGCCGCTCTTATCGCACCCTCGCTGATAGAAGGTTTCTGCTACCCAGTCGCCGAAGCCATGGCATGCGGCACCCCAGTCATCTGCGCCAGAGCCAGCGCCCTGCCGGAGGTCGGCGGCGAAGCGCCCAAGTACTTCGCACCAAACGACTGCGAAGAACTAGCCACCGCGATTGCGCAAGTCGTATTATCCGAGGATCTCTCGCAGCGCATGCGAGAGAGGGGGCTGCGGCAGAGCGCGCGCTTCTCCTGGAGCGAGTGCGCGCGGCAACACCTCGAACTGTACAGGCACTTTCTCGTCCCCTAAACCGATTTTAAAATCGTCCGCCGCACCCCATCCCCGCGCGGCCCACCCACTAACAAAGCCGGAGCTAAACATTCGATGGCCCGAGAACCACTCTTTCACCAGCCACTTCGGCACCGAATCAGGCGCAAGGCGCTCGAATGGCTTATTGCACCACCACCCGTGCGAGCACGACACTTCGAGTACTCGATCCTCTTCTCGCTGGACGACAACGGCCCACCCCCCCCGGACCGACTCCTCGAACTGGCCGTCAGCGCTATCGCCGCAGCCAAATCGGCAAACCTCTCCGCCGTGGAAGCTCGCATGGCTAACCGCTTTCCCGAGGTCCGCCTGAGTCTATGGCCCGGCGAACACTACGCCATGCTCGCTGCGCTGTGCAGCCTCTTAAAGCCACGGCTCGTAGTGGAGATAGGCACTGCCGAAGGCCTCTCAGCGCTCAGCATGCTCACCGCGCTGCCGCCCCAATCGACTTTAATCTCCTTTGATCTAGTGCCGTGGCAAGAATATCCTCGCTGTTGCCTCACAGAGGACGATTTTCGAGCAGGCCGCCTTGAGCAGCGCTTAGCCAACCTCGCGGACCCAACCGCCTTCGCAGCTAACGGCCAAATCCTATCGGAGGCCGCGCTCATATTCATGGACGGTCCTAAGGACGGCGAATTTGAACCGGGTTTCCTCAAACTCTTGGCAAGGAACCCCCCAGCCCGCGGTGCCCTCCTAGTACTCGACGACATCCGCATCTGGAACATGCTCGAAGTCTGGCGCGAGCTGCCATTCCCAAAACTCGACCTCACATCATTTGGCCACTGGCTCGGCACAGGCCTCGCGCTCCTCTAGACCGCAGAGGACGAGTAAGCAACCACCCCAACGCCCCGCTCACGGCCGGCACCAAATCGGAGACACATGCACACACGCATCCGCCCCTGGGACGAATTGGCAACCCTCGACCCGATGTGGGCAATCCTATCCCACCCCAAATGCCGTGGCGGCCGTTGGGACCGGGAAATGTTCTTCCAGACCGGGGCTACCGAGGCCGCCGAGGTCATAAGGGTGGCCCGCGTCTACGGCCTCCCCGAACGGCAAGACTCCGCGCTCGACTACGGCTGCGGCATCGGGCGCGTCACGCTAGGCCTGGGCCGCCACTTCAAGCACGTCGCTGGCGCGGATACGTCCCCGCACATGATCCACTCGGCGCGCGCGGCCGCCCGCAACCAACCCAGCGTAGAGTTCTCCATCCTCGACGGCAGCCCCCTTGCTGGCATCCGTGGAGCGCCCTTCGACCTTGTGTATTCATGCCTGGTCCTCCAACACCTCCCCAGCCGGTCCGCGATCGAAGCGACCGTTCGCAACCTGATCGGCGTCCTGCGGCCCCGCGGCTTCATGCTGATCCAGGTCCCGTCCGCTATCCCACTTCGCAAGCGCCTCCAACTGCGGGCCAAAGCATACCGCCTGCTCCGCACCCTGGCGCTCAACCCGGCCCTCTTGTTCCGCTTGGGCCTCGACCCTATCACAATGCGCAGCGTCCCAGAGGAGCGAATGCGACGCCTGATAGAAGGCGCCGGAGCGAACACCCTAGCGGTGGTGCGGGACGACAAGGCAGGTCCCATAATCCAGAGCCAGACCTACCACATCTCAAAAAAGCCCTAATCATCGCAGCCCTAGTTACCAATGCATTGATATCCAATCCTGTCCGTACCCGTCCCTGATACAAGGAACAACCCACGCGAGACGTTCGCGACCCTCACCGGATCAGCAGCCGTCTGGTCGCCGGCGGTACAAACATACGAGTTCCTCGCACCAAACCGCTCGCCCGCACCCAATCGAACGGCAGCCCTGCCCGCCGCCAGCGCCACAACCCCGATGACAATGTGCGGGCCCCGCAGCTCCCTCCCGGCCGCATACACAGCCGGCAAACGACCAGCGAGCGCCAACCTGTGGCCCTTCCACAACAAGCGGTCCTTTGCGTCCTTCGTTAACGCCACGTCTCCTGTCCCAGCGTGGTTCCGCCACGCAATCGCGTCACCGTCCGCGAGCGCCAGGGCCCCACTGCGCGCCGCGCCCGCGCTCTTAGCAGAAAAGCGGTCTGCAAAAAATGCCCAGGTCGAACCCGCAGCGAGCCAGGCGCCCGGCTCCCCCCCAACCGGGGCAGCCCCGTTCAGCTTCGGGTACCATGCGAACGCAACGGGATCATCAACGTAACTCCAACTAAACGGATGTTGAACGTTGCTCCCAACATCCACACCAAGACCCGCGGCATACCCGCCGAGCGCCAAACTTTCGTTCAGCACGCCAGCACCCGCGCCAGCGCCCGCGAGCAGAACATCGCCAAGCCCGGCCGCGCCGGGGACACGGTTGCCGTCCACGTTCAGCGGGTACCCGCTGCTACCCGCAGGGTTACCCGTCGCCTCAGCGAGGACCGTGGTCGGGCCGTAAACGCCGACCCGATAGACGCCCCCGTGAGAAACTCGGTTCGGCAAGGCCCCGAGGATGACCGACCCCTGCCCGTCAAAATACGACGTCGCGTCAACGAAGAAGCCGATGCCCGCCGTCCCGGCAGTCTGCTCCGCCGCAATCAGCACCCGGCCCTGATACCACTTCGCGCCACCCCTCAGCGCTACCACCGTTGCCCCCACTCCGGGGTCCCAAACGTTTGCCATAAACTCGACGTCCGAGTGCTGCAGCGCAACCCTCCCTTCAAGCAGCATCCCGACCTCCCCATCCCCAATTTGGAAGTGAACGCCGCGCATCAGCGTGTACTCGAAGCTGCCAACCCCCGAGCTGCTCGTCCAAAGCACGCCGACCCGATTCCGGTAAATGCTCACGCGTCGGAACGCCGTGCGCTCGCTAAACCCCGAACGACAACTCATGCAATAGCCGGCAGCCTCATTGTCCATCCAAATCCCCGCACCATCGGCCCCCGCGAAGCCCCCGACCGCGATATCCTGGTAGCTGAATCCGACCGTATCGACCTGATGCACTCCCGCTCGCGCAGCCGCGGTTCCAACGAGGCCAAGCCCTCGCAGCCCGCCAGCCAGAAACGGAAGAGCGCCCCCGGCCTCCACAACGACCGCGTCCCCCGCGCCAGTGTACCTGAGCCGAGTAGCTACGGCCCCAGCGCCGACGATCCAAACAGGCTTGTTTATGACGATGCTAGTAGAGAAGGAGTAGCCACCCGCTGGCAGCTCAATGCGACACCCCGCGGCAGGGCAACCCGCCAGGGCCGCGTTGATCTTCGCGCCAATGTCGGCGCCCGGGAAGGTGTCGACGCCCTCAATTCGCCCGGCGCCCCATGCCCCGTTGCTCACCGCAGCCGCCGCAGGCCGGCACCGAGGCGCGTGGGCGCCCTGTCCGAGCGCCGGGGCAAGAGCGCCCAAAACCAGCCCGACAACCAACCAGAATCGTTCCGTAACGCAAGCACTCATAGTGAGTAAATCTTAGCAAGATGACAACGGGGCAGAATCCCAACTCAACCCGCACCCGACCGCAAACACAACCCCACGAGCGCCTACGCGTCGCGATCGTACACCACTGGTTCATTCGGCGGGGCGGCGGCGAGCGCGTCGTCGAGCGCCTCGCCGAGCTCTTCCCGCAGGCCGACCTCTACTCACCACTGGTGGCAAAGTCCGCCCTTGGGCCCGTGCTCCAAAATCGCCTCCCGCGGCAGTCATTCCTCCGTTACATTCCGGGTGCGTGCCGCTGGCACCGCCTGCTCCTGCCGCTCTACCCGCTGGCCCTCGAGCAATTCGATCTGCGGGACTATGACCTCGTGATCACATCTGAGTCCGGGCCGGCCAAGGGCGTACTAACCAGCGCGCGCACGTGTCACATCTGCTACTGCCACACCCCGATGCGCTACATCTGGGACATGTACCAAGACTACCGCGACAAAATGCCCCTCGGCCCAATCGGTCGCGGCGCGTTCGCCCTTGGGGCGCACTACCTTCGCCAGTGGGACCGGGCTGCCGCAGATCGCGTGGACTACTTCCTGGCGAGCTCCCGCAACTCAGCCAACCGCATCCACAAGTGCTACCGCCGCGACGCCCAAGTCGTGTACCCGCCAGTCGAGATCGACAAATTCACGCCGAGCGCCGACCACGACGACTACTACCTATTTGTCGGCCGACTCGTCGGCTACAAGCGAGCGGACCTCGCTATCCAGGCCTGCAACAAACTTGCCCGTCCCCTTCGCATAATCGGCGAAGGTGAAGAGCTACCCCGCCTGCGGCGCGAAGCCGGCCCCACCGTGCGTTTCCTCGGCGCACTCGACGACGGCGAGGTCCGCAACCACTATCGCCGCTGCCGCGCGCTCATCTTCCCGGGCGAGGAAGACATCGGCCTCACGCCCATTGAGGCCCAGGCGAGCGGCAAGCCCGTCATCGCCTTCGGCCAGGGCGGCGCACTTGAGACCGTCAACGGCCTCGCCCCCAGCGACAAATTCACAGGGGAGCAAACGGGCGTGTTCTTTGACGACCCTACGCCCGAGTCGCTAGCCGGGGCAATACAGCGCTTCGAGAAGCTCGAGCACTACTTCCTTCCCGAAGCCGCACGCCGCCAAGCCGCACGCTTCTCCGCCGACAGCTTTCGCGAAAATTTCCTTCAAGCAATCCAAAGCTGCCTCTACAATTTCGAAGCGCGGACCGACGCGCGTAAACGCGACACGTAAAGGAAGGCTCAATTGAACCCAAAGGCCCTTATCTCCGGCATAACAGGTCAGGACGGATCTTATCTGGCCGAGCTACTGCTCAGCAAAGGCTACGAAGTGCATGGTATTGTGCGCCGCGTCGCCCTCGAGGACCCCAATCGCCGCCTAGAGCGCCTCGCCGCCGTCCTCGACCGCGTCCAACTCCACCCCGCTTCACTCGAGAGCTACCCCAGCCTATTCGCTGCCGTCACCGCCATTCGCCCCGACGAGTGCTACCACCTAGCTGCACAGAGCTTTGTCAGCTATTCATTCGAGGACGAGTTTTCCACACTCAACACCAACATCAACGGAACACACTACATGCTTTCAGCCGTTCGCAATGCCGCCCCCAAATGCCGCTTCTACTTCGCGGGCTCGAGCGAAATGTTCGGCAAGGCGCGTGAGGTCCCGCAGCGCGAGACCACCCCGTTCCATCCGCGCTCCGCCTACGGGATCTCCAAGGTCGCCGGGTACGAGCTCACGCGCAACTACCGGGAAGCGTATGGCCTTTACGCCTGCGCCGGAATCCTCTTCAACCATGAGTCGCCCCGGCGCGGCTTCGAGTTCGTCACCCGCAAAATCACAGCCGCTGCCGCAAGAATCGCCGCCGGCCACGAGCGCAGACTCCCCCTCGGCAACCTGGAAGCCCGGCGCGACTGGGGTCACGCCCAAGATTACGTCGAGGCAATGTGGCGCATGCTCCAGCAGCCGCAGCCCGACGACTACGTCATCGCCACAGGCGAAACGCACTCAGTTCGCGAGTTCGCCGAGCTCGCATTCCGCGGCGCCCACCTCGACTACAGGGACTTCGTCACCACCGACCCCAGCCTGTACCGACCCGCCGAGGTTGACTTGCTATTAGGCGACGCGACCAAGGCGCACGAACGCCTAGACTGGCGCCCCCGCCACAGCTTCAACGACCTTGTATCCCAGATGATCGAGAACGACCTCAAACTTGTGGCCCCCGAGCCAGCCCGCCACAGCGCCTCCGCGCATTAGCTTCCCACACGAAAGGTCCCACAGCCGCGCCGGCACCCCGAGCACACTCTCAGTCACCTCACCCGCCGGCGCCCGACCACAGCCCCTGCTGCGCCTCGCCTCTTCTCACCTTGCCGCCCAGCCAGGCCACGGCCCCGCTGCCCGCCAAGCAGCTTCCGCTGGCTAGGCACCTGAGCGGGCGCACTGCCCTTGCCAGAACGCAGCTCGACAACCACATTGAGGTCAAACGGCTCTGCACCCCGCGGGCAGAACGCAGCCCTGACGACCGCAAGCTCAACCGGCGACAAAGACGTGAGAGAAGCCGAGATCGGCCCGGTGTCATTGAGCGACGACGTAATCGGCAGCTCAACCCCGGCCGAACCAACCTGCGTAAGCGCCACCACGGCCGGCACAGCGCACCGCTGAGGGCCACGCTTCGCCGTCGCCTCCATTCGCGTCACGACCACCGGCTCGTCCGGTCGCCACCTAGCGGCCACCCACGGCGAGTCGAGCTTCCCCGGTAGGAAAAACGAAACGGTCGGATGGAGCGGGCTCGCCTGCACCTCGCCGTCAATAACCGGACAAACAAGCGCGGGCGCCAAGAGCGTCTTGTTGACCAAGACGTCGCGAGAGTTCCGGCCCACCAGAACGTCCGAGTTTTCCGGCCACGCCAACGTGGTCCCACCAGCCGTCTCCACCTCAGACGGCACAATCAAACGACCAAGCCCTGAATCAATCACTCCCTCAGATGTCAGCACACCCCCGCCAGGCACCAACGCGCTCTCGATCGTCGCCCCCCTTAACGCGGCCCTCGAGAGCGACGCTCCACTTTCCCTAACAACGGCGCCGGTCCCAACCGCCGCGTCGCCCGCCGCCCCGACATCCATCCCAAAGCGCGCACCGCTCCGAATGTCCAAGGCACCCAAATTCTCACTTATGCGACCCTCCCCGTAGAACGCAGAGCCCGCATCAACCCGCAGAACCACGGCCCCGCCTGCCCTTTCCGCCTCCCCAGCGATGTCGCAAAACACGTTCACCACAATCGCGCCACCAGTAACCCAAACGAGACTAGAGGGCACCGCGGCGTTCCCGCGCAATCCCAAGTAGCTGTTGTAGAGCACCGCCCCCGCAGCGGCCTCAAGCCCGACACCCCCCGCCGGCACCTGAAAATGCACGTCCGACATCCGTGTGTACCCAAAGCTACTTACCGCACCGCCCCCAACGTTCAGCAAAATTCCGACCCGATTCAGGAAGAGCGACACCTTACCGACACTTGTCCTCTCGTTAAACGCAGCCGCACAATTCCCACAAAAACCGCTAGGCTCATTGTCAAGCTCCAGGCCGACACCAAAGTGCTCGATGGCAACCTCCTCGTACTTATAACCGATAGTGTCCACCTGGCGTATACCAACAGACGCGGCATCCCCGTTCCCCTCAACAGTCAGATCCCGAATCTCCCCAGCAAGGAACGGCGCCGCGCTGCCCGCCTCTACGAGCAGCGCATCACCCGCGCCAGTGTACTCAAGCGTGGTGGCGCCGGGCCCCGCACCAACCAACACCAGCGGTCGATCCACCCTGATCGTACTGTCGTACTTATAATGCCCCTCTGGAACTCGCACGGTGCAACCAGCAAGTGGACAAGACCCAATCGCGGCGTCCACCATCTCACCGATATCCGCCCCAGGGTAGTCCGTCGCGACACGCTCCGTCGCCCCTTTAGGCCCAAGACCGGGCAACCAAACGCAGGCCACAAAAACCTCACAAATCAGCAAAAAAGCAAAGCAACGCGACATTTGGTTTGGCACAAAGCGCCACTACAATAAGAGGACGGCAAAAATGCGCCTGCCGCCCCCAGCCCTGGTTCAGCAGTCGATCAATTCCCGATCCGGTACCCAACACCACCCCCGCTACCGCCCCCACGGCCCCGCACTCACACCACCCCCCGCGCGCTTCGAGGCAACCAACGCCTCACCACTTGCACCCCGCACCCGCGTGGCTGGATCAGGTCCGTGCCCGCCAAACGCGACGGCGGCCCAACCCGCAACCAGCACGCGACCTCGCCAAAGCTGCCGCAATAGCCACCCAAGCAATAGCCCAATAGCCCCTCGCAACGCGGCTGCGGCCGCCCCCTCGGCCCCCTTAACTCGGGCTTCCCCGGCGCTCCCATTTCAGCACCGCCGCGCACCGAAACAGCAAGTGCCACCCCTAACCCCGTTCCCTACCCAATCCAAAAGCGTAGAATATTGTGCATTTCCGGTTGCGTCACGGAGGTGACATATTATGGAGCGGCGGTTCGCCTCGGGTACATCCCACAACCAAACACAACTCGGGCTCTCCCCCAGGGAGCAGCAGGTCCTCGATCTGCTCCTGCGTGCCCAATCCCTCAAGGAAATCGCCAAGGCGCTGAACGTTTCCGTCAACAGCGCCAAGGGCTACGTCAAGGCTATTTACCTAAAGGCCCGGGTTCACTCCGCCCGCGAGCTAATCACACGCCACGCCCAATCCGGACCCCCGGAAGACGAAGTCCTAGCCTCCATTTGTGCGCTCGTCGCCTGCCCGACCCCCCGCGAAATCCTCCCCCGCTGCCTCACAGCCCTGCGAATATGGACCGGCGCGGCGGAGGCCACCGTGCTCGACCCGAATCGCACAAACCCGCCGTCCGGCCGCGGATTCGTCATCCCGGTGCCCGCAGCCCTCGACGCACGCGGTTGCGTATTCTGGCTCTCCGCGCCACCCAGCGGCTGGGCTCCCGAGGCCGCCGAAACGGCCGAAGAAATCGTTCGCCTCGCGGCCCGGCGTGCGGTGGCTCTTACGCCCCCGCGGCCCGCGCCCCGCTCGCAACGCCCCGCACAGTCGCCGCAGGTCCGCGCCAGCTGACCCCGGGGTCGCCGCACCGTCGCGTCGCGCCGAAGGGCCCGCTCGCTTTGCACTTTCAACCCGGCTACGTTTGTGGGGAACAAAGAAGGTGCTGCCGAAAGATTGATCAGATTGCTAAAGTGCGGACGTGGCACGCCGCGCCCCTGCAAGCCCCAATCTCAAAACCGTACGTGCCACGCGCTACATCAAGCCGATGCGCGGTGGCTCGGCGGCCGCGCTGGTAGGAGCCAGCGATGGCAAGTTCTACGTCGTCAAAACACAGCGCAGAGATCTGCCGCCCCGCCTGTTAGCCAACGAGTACATCGCCACACTACTCGCCGCGCAGGTAGGGCTGCCGGTGGCGGAAATGGCCGGCGTCGAGCTCAACCTGCCGTTTTTGCGCGCGAGCTACGACGCCATGTGCGCGCACCGCCAAGATGATCGCTGGTTCGTCCCCGGCCTCGCGTTTGGCTCCCTCGCGCCCCCTCCGCCCTTCTCGGACTGGACCGGCGAGAGCGAGGCGCTGGCCGCAGTCAACTCGTGTGCCTTTGCCGGAGTGCTTCTCTTCGATATCTGGACCGCGAACGTGGACACGCGTCAAGCAGTGTTCGCGCGCCGCGCCGGGGCCACCTACGCCTACATGATCGACCACGGGCACTGCTTCAACGCCGGTCGTTGGCAGGAGATGGCGCATGCGCCCGTGATGCCGCTATTCCGCCTCGCGAAAATCTATCAATCGGTCACCGGGTGGGCCAGCTTCGAACCCTACCTGTCCCGCATCGAGCGGCTGACGCCGCGCTCCATCTGGAGTGCAGCCAAAGGCGTCCCGAGCGACTGGCTCAGGGAGGGCCGGGGCGCCCTGTCGTCGCTCGTTTCGGGGCTAGCCGCTCGCGCCGCCCGCCTCCGCGACGTGGTGACGCTGGTGCTCGTCCAGCGCCCCGACCTTTTCCTGCGGTGGTTCTCTTCGCCGGGCCCCGACCTGGTGCGCCTGCCTCCGCGCGTCGAAAAGGGGCGCTTGTTAACTCAGGCCCAGGGCCTCCGCTCCCGCGCCCTGCCCCAGTTCCGCCCCCCAGCAGCTGGCGAGCCGCCTGGAGCAGCGCCTGCCGCTTAATCGCGGCGACATCCCGGGCGCCAAGCAGCCGCTCGCAGGCAGCTTGCACATCGGCGTCGGCCAAAGCCGTGCGCCCCCCCTTACCCATGTCACCCTCCCCCCACCCCCTAGCCGACTCTACCCCGACCAACCTCTCACGAACCGCCCCTTTCGGGTGGGCCGAGTCTAAAATAAGGTTCCGTCCTTACGTGCAGGCCCAAAGAGCAGCTACCTATCGCTCCATGATCCAATTCGAACTTACCCCCATCTCCGGTGCCGTCATCGCCACTCCCGACGCTTTCGCTGACGAGCGTGGCTTCTTTTACGAGAGCTTCCGCGCCGACCGCTTCGCCGAACACGGCATCCCCACCGCTTTCGTGCAAGACAATCACTCCCGCTCTCGCTGCGGCGTGGTCCGCGGCCTGCACTTCCAATGGCAGCCCCCCATGGGCAAGCTGATGCAGGGCACCTTCGGTTCTGCCTTTCTGATGGCCGGAGGGCATCCGCCCAGCCTCGCCGCCGCTGCGCAAGCGGGCGGCAACGCCTGGCAGCGCCGGGCACCGACCCTCGCGGCGCGCCGGGGCCGGGCCAGAGGAGAACGCGGATGGCGGTAAGGAACTACGTACCACGACCGTTAAAGCGATGGTTGAAGGCCGCGCTGCAGTCATGCGGATTCGAGCCGGCGAGCCCTTTTGTTCGAGCGTGGGAAATGTCCGGGCCGTTCGCCGAGCTTTTCCGGTCTATCGAAACCGTCACCTTGATGGATCGGCAACGCTGCTATTTATTGTACTGTTCGGCGCTGCAGAGCCAAGCCGTGCCGGGCGCCACCGCCGAGGTCGGCGTGTATCGGGGCGGCACGGCTTTTTTGCTGGCCCGTGCCAGGCCGGGCACGCCAATGTATCTCTTCGACACATTCGCCGGCATGCCGCGGGTGCGACCGGATCTCGACCTGCACCGCAGCGGCGACTTCGCGGATACCTCGCTCGACGCCGCTCGCCGGTTCGTCGCGAGCGAGACGGCGGTTTTCCGCCCTGGCGTCTTTCCTTCGTCCGCCGCCGGGCTCGAAGGGGAGCGATTCTCGCTGGTTCACGTGGATTGTGACATCTATGATTCGGTGCGCGCTTGCTGCGAATGGTTCTATCCGCGTCTCGCGCCCGGCGGCTTGCTCGTGTTCGACGACTATGGGTGGCCGAGTTGTCCCGGGGTAAGAACGGCTGTGGACGAATTTTTCGCGACGCGACCCGAATGCCCGCTGCCCGTCGGACAGGGGCAGGCCCTGGTGGTCAGGCTTCCCGAAAATGCGCCGCCAGCCAACTTGGCCGGCCACCCCGGGGCGGAAGAGCGAGCCGGTTAGATTGCCAGCCAGGCTCGTCGTGGCCGGGCCCCGAGCCAACCGTCGGCACCCCGGTGAGTCATAAGGTTGACAGGGCGGCCTTCGCCGATCTACGTTATGCCCTTTCGATTGGAAACCACTGTCTTAGACGGAGCGGTCATCTTGCTGAGCGAGGCGTACCGCGATGGCCGGGGGTTTTTCTTGGAGAGCTTTCGCGCCGACCAGTTTCGCGCGCTGGGCCTGCCCGACGAATTCGTGCAAGACAATCACTCCCGCTCCCGCCGCGGCGTGGTCCGCGGCCTGCACTTCCAATGGCAGCCCCCGATGGGCAAGCTGATGCGCGTCACCGTCGGCGCCGCTTTTCTGGTCGCCGTGGATATCCGCAAAGGCTCCCCCACCCTCGGGAAGTGGATCGGCGTCGAGGCCTCCGCGGAAAACCGCAAGCAGCTTTGGGCTCCCGCCGGCTTCGCCCGTGGCTTTTGCGCCTTGACCGACTGCGAAGTCCAATACAAATGCACCGGCCTCTATAACTCCCAGGCCGAATCGGGTATCCGTTGGAACGATCCCGAGATCGGCATCGCCTGGCCGGTTCCGAACCCGCAGCTCTCCGCCAAGGACGCGAATGCCCAAACCTTCGCCCAGTGGCTGGCCCGGCCAGAATCCGACCATTTTCGCTTCGACCCCGCCCGCCCAAACGAGTGAGCCGAACGGCCAACCCGGTGTGTGGGTTTTGCATCCACTTAAAAGGGTCGTACGGTGCTTGGAGCCTGAGCCCCCGAAAGGGTGGCACACTTTTCGCGTTCGATCCTGAACCCCAGAGCCGAGTCCATGTCGAAGAGAATCAATCGTTTGCCGCCGGCCGATCTCGCCGCAGCGCCGCACTCGGTGTGCCACCCACCCGCCTGCATCCCTGGCGCCCAAACTTCATACGCCCCAAAAGGATGTTACACTTCTCGCGCTCCTTGCCGCTCCACTCCGAAGGGAGCAAATGGAACAGAATCAGCGACATGCCGACCGCAAACTCCCCGCTCCGGCCGCTCGCGGTGTAACGCTCGTCGGCGCGGTGGGGCCGGCAAGGGGTTCTGGCGCAATTCGCGGTAACCTGGAAACGCCCCGAGCTGAACTGCCGTGCTCTGTCGGTAGTCGAAGCAGGGCCGCAGCCGCGACCATCGGGAGCGGCCTCCAGAAGACGGGCGGCCTGCCGCAGCGATGAAACTTTTTCTCATTGGCGCGAATGGGCAACTGGGCAGCGACCTACGGCAGGCTGCTGCTGCGGCCGGGCATGCGGTGGCGGGTTTCACCCATGCGCAACTGGACGTGCGCGATGCCGCGGCGCTCGAGCGGGCGATCGCTGCCGAGCGGCCGGCGGCGGTCATCAGCACGGCGGCGTTCCACAAGGTCGAGGTGTGCGAACAGGAGCCCGAGCCTTCGTTTGCGGTGAACGCGATCGGGGTGTTGCACCTGGCGCGCGCTTGCACGCGCCACGGCGCCGTGCTGGTGCACTTCAGCACCGATTATGTCTTCGACGGCACGCAGCGCGCCCCCTACCGCGAGACCGACCTGCCCGCGCCCGTGAACGTCTATGGCGCGTCGAAGGCCGCCGGCGAGCTCTTGGCCCGGGCGCACTGCGCCCGCCATTTCGTGATCCGCACCACCGGACTGTACGGCAAGGCGGGGAGCAGCGGCAAGGGCGGCAACTTCGTGGAGACCATGCTGCGCAAGGCGCGCGCCGGGGAGGCGATCCGCGTCGTCGAGGACCAGGTGCTGACGCCGACCTATACCGTGGACCTGGCGGCGAAGGTGCTGGAGCTGTTGCCGACGGAGCGATACGGCTTGTACCATATAACCAATTCCGGCCAGTGCTCCTGGTTCGAATTTGCGGCCGAGATCTTTAAGCTGGCGGGCCTGCCGGCGGATTTGCAGCCGGTCAGCTCGGAGAGTTTCCGCAGTCCGGTGCGCCGCCCGGCCTATTCGGTGTTGGCCAAGACGGCCTTGCAAGCGGCGGGTCTGGCGCCGCCCCCGACCTGGCAGGATGCTCTCGCCCGCTATCTGCGGGAGCGCGGGAACTAGAACACGATGATCATCACCCGCACGCCCTTTCGCGTCTCGTTTTTCGGCGGCGGTACGGATTACCCCGTCTGGTATCGCGAGCATGGCGGGGCGGTGCTGGGGGCGGGCATCGACAAGTATTGCTACATCACCTGCCGCCATTTGCCGCCGTTTTTCGATCACCATAGCCGCATCATTTACTCCCAAGTCGAAAATGTCGCCCGCAACGAGGAGATTCAGCATCCCTCGGTGCGCGCTTGCTTAAAGCACTTGGGCATCGAAGAGGGGGTCGAGATCCATCATGACGCCGACCTTCCCGCCCGCACCGGGCTGGGTAGCAGCTCGGCGTTCACGGTGGGGCTGCTGAACGCGCTGTACGGGCTGCGCGGCAAACTCTGCGACCGGCATTCGCTCGCGACGGAGGCGATCCACGTGGAGCAGGAGCTGCTCCAGGAGAACGTTGGCGCGCAGGATCAGGTTCTGGCCGCCTACGGGGGCTTCCATCGGGTGCGCTTTCAGCCCCACGGGGCGATCGAGGCGACGCCGATCATGGTGTCGAGCCACCGGCTGCGCCATCTTGAGCAGCAACTGCTGCTCTACTTCACCGGCTTCTCGCGCTTTGCCTCCGAGATTGCGCGGCATCAGATTCAAAACACGCCCCAGCGGCAGGCGGAGTTGATGGAAATGATGGCGATGGTCGAGGAGGCCACCGGCATCGTCACCGACGAGCGCCGTTCGCTCGAGGAGTTTGGGCGGCTGCTGGACCGCACCTGGCAATTGAAGCGGCGGCTGACGGACAAGATCTCGACCGCCTATATTGACGAGTTGTACGCCCGCGGACTGGCGGCGGGAGCGCTGGGGGGCAAGCTGTTGGGCGCGGGCGGCGGCGGATTTTTGCTGTTTTTCGTGCCGCAGGAGTGCCAGCCCGGTTTTCGCGAAGCGATGCGGGATTTGCTCTGGGTGCCGTTCCGCTTCTCGCCGACGGGCGCGCAGGTCGTGTACTACGAGCCGGGCGAGCCCTACGCGCAAGACTTGGCGCGCCAGCGCGCGAAGATCTATGCCCAGCACGGTTGACGCCGCGATCTTGTGCGGCGGCCAGGGAACGCGGCTGCGCAGCCTGGGGCTCGACGTGCCGAAGTCCATGGCGCCGATTCGCGGGCGGCCGTTCCTCGAGTTGTTGGTCGGAGAGTTGGCGCGGCAAGGCGTGGGGCGGATCGTGCTCTGCACCGGCTACCGGCGGGAGGCGATCCGCGCGCATTTCAGCGGCGCCGATTGGGGCGTTCCGTTGGCCTTCTCCGAGGAGACGGCGCCGCTCGGCACGGCGGGCGCCCTGCGGCAGGCGCTCGATCAGTTGCGCGGCGATCCCTTGCTGGTCATGAATGGGGATAGCTACACGCCCTTCGACCTCGCGGCCTTGCAGGCATGCGAGCGCGACACTCGGGCGGAGGCGATCATGGTGGTGGCGCCCGCCGGCGATCGGCGCGACGCCGGCGTGATCGCCGTGGACGCGGCCGGCTGGGTGCGGGACTTTGCCGAAAAGACGCCGCGGCCGGACGCCGCCTTCCATAGCGCCGGCATCTATCTGCTGCGGCGCCGCGTGCTGGAGAGTTTGCCGCCGGGAGTGGCCGCCTCGCTCGAATTTGACGTCCTGCCGCGGCTGGTGCCGGGCAGGGCGGCGGCCGTGCTGGCGGGCGGAGAGATCGTCGATATAGGTACGCCGGAGCGGCTAATGTGGGCTCAAGAGCGGCTAGCGGGTTTGTGAAGAGCAAGGCCCTAGGTTGACGCGATGCGATTACTAGTGACGGGCGGGGCGGGATTTATCGGCGGCAATTTCGTCCGCCAGACCTTGGCGTCGCGGCCCGACGTGCAGGTCGTCAACCTCGACGCCCTCACCTACGCCGGCAACCTCGAAAATCTCGCCGGCCTCGAAGGCAATCCCCGCTATCGGTTCGTGAAAGGCGACATTGGCGACGCCGCCTTGCTCGACCAGCTCCTCCCCGGCATGGATGCCGTCGTGCACATGGCCGCCGAGTCGCACGTGGACCGCAGCATTTTGGACGCGTCGGCTTTTGTGCGCACCAACGTGCTCGGTACGCAGACACTGCTCGATGCCGCCCGCCGCCATCGCGTGCCCCGCTTCCTGCACGTCTCGACCGACGAAGTGTACGGCTCGCTCGGCGCCGCAGGCCGCTTCACCGAAACCAGCCCCCTCGCCCCCAATTCCCCTTATGCCGCTTCCAAGGCCGGCTCCGACCTGTTGGTGCGCGCCGCCTTCCACACCCATCGCCAGCCGGTCTTGATCACCCGCTGCACCAACAATTACGGTCCCTATCAGTTTCCCGAAAAATTCATCCCCCTCGCCATTGCCAACGCTCTCGCCGGCCAGCCGATTCCCGTTTATGGCGAGGGGCGCAACGTGCGCAACTGGATTCACGTCGAGGATCATTGCGCCGGCCTCTGGGCGGTGCTTGACCGCGGCCGCGAGGGCGCCGTCTACAATCTCGGCGCCGACGATGAAGTGGACAATTTAACCTTGCTGCGCCGCCTGCTCTCGCTGCTCTGCCGCGACGATTCCCTGATCCGGTTTGTCCCCGACCGGCCCGGCCATGACTTCCGCTACGCGCTCGATTCCTCCCTGGCGCGCCGCGAATTGAATTGGCGCCCCGCCGTCATGCTCGAGCAGGGGCTGCGCGACACCGTCGAGTGGTACCGCGCCCACGGCGAGTGGCTGGAACATGTTCGCGACGGCAGCTTCCGCTGCTACTACCAAACCCAGTACGCCGCCCGCCTCGCCCGTGCGAGCCAACCCGTGCCATGAACCAAAAACTCAAAGGCGTCATTTTGGCCGGCGGTCTCGGATCGCGGCTCTATCCCCTGACCAAGGTCACGAACAAGCACCTGCTGCCCGTCTATGACCGGCCCATGATCTATTACCCCATCGAAATGCTGGTCAAGGCTGGGATTACCGAGATCCTGATTGTCACCGGCGGCAATAGCGCCGGCGATTTCTTGCGCCTGCTCGAAAACGGCGAAGAAGTCGGCTGCTCGCTGCGCTACGCCTACCAGCGCGGCGAGGGCGGCATCGCCGATGCCCTGCGCCTGGCCCGCGACTTCGCCGCCGGCGAGCCCATCTGCGTCGTCCTGGGCGACAACATCATCGAAGGCAGCATCTTCGCTGCCGCCCAAGCCTTTCTCGCCCAGCCGCGCGGCGCCCGCTTGCTGCTCAAGGAAGTTCCCGATCCCGAGCGCTTCGGCGTGGCCACGCTCGCCGGCTGCGGCATCGTCCGCATCGAAGAAAAACCTAAAAAACCCGCCTCCCGCCTCGCCGTCACCGGAATTTACTTCTACGACGCTACCGTCTTCGACAAGATCGCGCGCTGCCAGCCCTCCGCCCGCAGGGAAATCGAAATTACCGACGTCAACAACCTCTATATCGAGGAAGGCACGCTCGAATACAGCGAACTAGAGGGCTGGTGGACCGACGCCGGCACCTTCGAGTCGCTGCTGCGCGCCCAAGGCTTGGTGGCGGCGAGCGGTGCCAATCACTTGGAGGCGCGCCGCCCCGGCGATGCCGCCGCGGTGGTGGTCTGAAAGATTGCCTTGGGCAGCAGCATCTCGACGCCCACGTTTTGGTCCACCAGTTCCGTGATGTGCAAATTGCCGGCCACGCTGCACAGCATGTAGGCGTCGTCGCGGCTGAGATGGCGGCGGGCGGCCAGGAACGCGATCATCTGCTCGGTCGCCTGCGTCGTGGCCCGCGTCAGGTCGCGATCGAACCCCAAGCTGATGTATTCCGTCGGCGTCTCGGCGCGCGGCCATTTTTGTCCGGTGTGCCGGATCACGCTCAGCCGCAGCGTTCCGCGCAGGGAAGTTTCGAGCGCGGTGATGTCCACCTCGCCGTCCCCTTGCCCGGCGTGCCCGTCGCCAATCTCGAACAAGGCTCCCGGCGCGAAGACCGGCAAATACAGCGTGCTGCCGGCGACGAGATCCTTGTCGTCCATGTTGCCGCCCATCAGGTTCGGCGGCACCGAGCTATAGCGGCCCATGCTCGGCGGCGGCGCCACCCCCATGCTTCCGAAAAAGGGATGGAGCGGCAGCGTGATGCCCGGAGCAAAGCGCGCCACTCCGTGCCGCCAGTCTAGCGGGATGATGCGCATGCGGTGGTAAGGGAAGTCCTGCGGCAAAAAGCCGGAGTGCGGGCCAAAGGCGTTGTAGGCGTAGTCAATCCGCGGCGCGATCTTCAGGATGTGAACCGCCAGCGTGTCGCCCGGTTCGGCCCCGTCCACATAAATCGGCCCGGTCAGGATGTGGCCGCCCGGGCCGCGATCCTTGACCTGAGCGTAAACCGCCTTCAACGCCGGTTCGACGCGATCCGCCGGCAAGCCTGCGCGCTCCAGTCCGCGCGGGCTGTTGGTCAGCAGCGTGTCCGCCACGACGACGTCGCCGCTGTGGATGCGCAGCACCGGCTTGGCTTCCGCCCAGTAATAGCCCCACGCCACCGTCGTCGGGCTGGCCGGCAAATGATAGACGCGAGGTTTTTGCGCTGCCCATAGCGCCCCGGGAATCAAAGCGCAGCCAAGAAGGATGCCAAGCGAGCGTACCGCCATTCAAGCCTCCGGCGCGCTCCCGCCGGAGCCGCGCGGCTTACACCTTAGCACCTCCGCCGATTAGTTTCGCGGTCAGGATGGCTTGGCCGAGGTGGCGCTGGGAGTGCTCGGCTACGTGAACCAGCAGCCCGCCCACCGTAGTGGGCAAGCGCCGCCGCCCGACGGCGCGCGGCTCGTCGAGGGGCGTGCCGCTGAGCCGTCGCACTCGACTCGCGGCTTCGCCCAGGCTCCGGTGCAGCCGTGCCAACAGTTCGTCTAAGCCGAACTCCGCTTCGAGTTCGTGGCGGCCGGCGGCGAGTTGCTCGGCGCCGAGTTCGCTGCCCTCGGCGTAGCTCAGCAGGCGGTCGGCGCTGCCGGGAATATGCTTGAGGTGAAATCCGAGCGGCGCAATGCGCGGGTCCGGCCGGCGCCACACGTCCGCCTCCGCCACTCCTTGCGTCCAGAGCGCCAGATCCTCCTCGACGTGCTGAAAGGTGTAGAGCACCTGCGCCGCCACCGGGTTGAGGCCGCTTAGCGTGCCGCGCAGCCAAGGCTCGGGTAAATGCGTTGTGGCCATGCCGCCAGTATGGCGCTAGGCGGCGCGGGGCATGGCGGCGCGCTGCGGCTCGAGCTTGACCTTGAGCCAGCCCGGGCGCCGCTGGTCGAAGGCCTCATAGGCTTCGATCGCCGAGCTGAGGGGCGCCGACTGGGTCAGTAGCTTGGTTGGCTCGATCACGCCCGTAGCGATCAACTCCAGCAGCTTCGGGATGTAGCGCCGGTGCGGGCAATTGCCCATGCGCAGGGTGAGATTGCGGTTCATCGCTGCGCCGATCGGGAAGCTCCGGGCCGCGGCCGGATAAACGCCGACGATGGCGAGCGTGCCGGCCTTCGCCAGCGCCTGCACCGCCCATTGCAGCGCCTGCGACGGTCCGTCGCCCGGATTCCAGTGCCCGTCGCGCGGGCGGGCTTGCGGCGCAATGGCGCGAACCTCTGCCTCGAACTCGCCGGCTCGGCCGCTCTCGCCTTCGGCGGCCGGACCCTGATGCGGGCGATTGGCGTCCACCCCCACCGCGTCGATGGCTCGATCCACGCCGATGCCCGCGGTTAAATCCTTGATCGCCGCCATCGGATCGTCGCGGCCGAAGTCGATGGCCTCGGCGCCTTGCGCCCGCGCCATCTCTAGCCGGGAGGGAATCGTGTCCACGGCGAAGATGCGGCCGGCATCCATCAGCTTCAGGCTGGCGATCGCGAATTGGCCCACCGGCCCGCAGCCAAACACCGCCACCGTCGTGCCGGGGTGGACGTGCGCCAGCTCGGCGGCAAAGTAGCCGGTAGGGAAGATGTCGCTCGTGAGCAGCGCCTGGTCGTCGGTGACCGAATCCGGTATCGGCACCACCGTGGTTTGCGCGAAGGGGATGCGCGCCTTGGGCGCTTGCAGCCCGTGAAAGCCGCCGTTTTCCGCCGGGCTGCCGAAGAACGCCGTGCCTGTACCGGCGGGGTTGGCGCGATCGCATTGCGAATAGTAACCGGCACGGCAATAGACGCAGACGCCGCACGCGATCGTCGAGCAGATCACCACCCGGTCGCCATCCCGCAAGCCGCGTACCTCTCGTCCCGTCGCCTCCACCAACCCGACACCCTCGTGTCCGAGGATCGTGCCCGGCTTCATGCCTGTCACCGTGCCCCGCACGAAGTGAAGGTCGGTGCCGCAGATGGCGCTAGCGGTCAAATGCACCAGAGCGTCGCTCCCCTGCTCGATGCGAGGGTCCGGCACTTCCTCCAGCCGGATGTCGCCGGCGGAACGAAAAACTACGGCTTGCATTCGCGCCTCCCTGCAACTTGCCAGCGAATGGGAACGGCGGCGGCGGCGGGGAGGTTGCTTATCCTGTCCCGCCCTTTTGCCACCTCGCGTCCGCTGGCGCATCTGCTCTTTCAAGGCCCTCGCCGGGACTACAATCAATGGGCTGTAGAGATTCCGAGTCCGCCGGTGCGGAGGTGATTCCCATGCGGTCGCATACGCTTTGGCTTGCTCTTACGGCGTTGCTGCTTGCCCTCGGAGCGGCGGCGCAACAGCCGACGCAAGTAGCGCGCACCCATCTCAAGGTCGGGCAGATGGCGCCGGATTTCACCCTGCCCAGCGATCAATTCAAACCCGTCCGCTTGAGCGATTTCCGCAGCAAAAAGACGGTCATCTTGGCCTTCTATGTGCTCGCCTTCACGCCCGGTTGAACGAAGGAACTCCAGGCCTATCAGTCTGATTTGGCCAAAATTCAAGCGAGCGGCTCGGTCGTATTCGGCGTCAGCATGGATAGTCCTGCCGCCAACGGGGCCTTTGCCAAGCAAATCGGCGTCACTTTCCCGCTGCTCAGCGACATGCGCGGATTGATCGAAGAGAAATACGGCATCTTGCAGCCGGCACACGAGATGGCCGGCTATCCCTTTCAGTTGGCGCAACGCACGACCTTCGTCGTCGACCAGCAAGGGATCATTCGCAAGATCCAGTTCGGCGGCGAGGCGATCGATCCCACCCGCGCGGTGGCGATGTGTTTAAATTTACATCACGGAAAATAGGCGGCAATCGTAATTGAGTGTTGAATCGGGCCGGCGGCAACGCCGGCCTTTCTTTTTGGTTCACTGCAACAGGCATTTTGATAGACTGTGGCGTCCGATTGGGTAACAACACGATGAATCAGCCGGCTTCTCTTCGCGCGCGTTACTTGCTGGTGTCCGCGCTACTGGTGCTCATGGCGGCGCTGGCGCTGGCGGCGCAAAACACCGCCATTCAGCTCACCCTCGACGCTCGGCAGGCGCCGATGAAAATCCTGCACAGCGAATTGCTCATGCCGGTGCGCCCCGGTCCTTTGACTCTCTACTACCCCAAATGGATCCCCGGCGAACACGAGCCGGACGGGCCTATTGCCAACGTCACTGGCTTGAAGTTCACCGCCAACGGTCAAACGATTCCTTGGCGGCGCGACCTGCTTGACGTTTTTACCTTCCATCTCGACATCCCGGCCGGCGCCAGCCAGTTGGCCGTCTCTTTCGACTACATCGAGCCCGCCTTCGGCCAGTACACCGCCGGCGCATCCGCCACCGATAAGCTGCTGGTCGTGAGTTGGAATCAGAACTTGCTGTATTTGTCCGGCATCCCCGCCCAGCAGCAGACGTTTCAGGCCAAGCTGATCCTGCCGGCGGGCTGGAAGTTCGCCACCGCGCTGCCGGTCGCCAGCCAGAATGGCGACGAAGTCACTTTCCAGCCGGTCTCGCTCAATCGCCTCGTGGATTCGCCCGTGCAAGCCGGGCAATTTCTCGGCAAGTACGACATCACTCCGCCCGGCGAGCCGATTCACCATGAGCTCGACATTGCCGCCGATTCCGCCGCCGCCGCCAATCTGAGCCCCGACCTGCAGCAAAAAATGACCAACCTGGTGGCCGAATTGGGAGCGCTATTTGGCACCCGGCATTACCGCGACTATCACTTTCTTTTCACCCTGAGCGATCACGTCGCTCACTTCGGCCTCGAGCATCATGAGAGCGACGACAGCCGCCTGGGCGAACGCGTGCTTGAGGAGCCCGATCCCGGCCGGCCGATGGGCGGGCTACTGGCGCACGAATTCGTTCATTCGTGGAACGGCAAATTCCGCCGCCCCGCCGACCTGACTCCGCCGTATTACGAGGCGCCGATGCAAACCGACTTGCTGTGGGTCTATGAAGGGCTGACCGACTATCTCGGCAACGTCCTGGCGGCCCGCAGCGGCCTCTGGACCCAGGATAAATACCACCAGTACCTGGCCAACATCGCCGCCAATCTCGGGCCCGGCCGCCCCGGCCGCACCTGGCGTCCCTTGCTGGATACCGCCGTGGCCGTGCCCGGCATTGGCTACGCTCCCGGCTGGATCAATTGGCGGCGCGGCACCGACTATTATCCCGAGGGCGATCTGGTCTGGCTCGAAGTCGATACCATCATTCACCGCGTCACCAATGGCCAGAAAACCATCGCCGATTTTCTCAAGTCCTTTTATGGCGGCCCCAATCTCGGCCCGCAATTGAAGACCTACACGTTCGATCAACTGGTGGCGGCGCTCAATGCCGTCGCGCCGTACGATTGGGCGCACTTCTTCCACGAACGGCTTGATTCCACCTCGGCCGCGGCGCCATTGGGCGGCGTCGAAAGCAGCGGCTGGCAGGTGGTTTACACGAGCGAGAAGCCCATGGCGGCCAACGGCGGCAGCCGGGCAGCGGTGTCGGCCGCCTACTCGATCGGCCTGGAGGTCGGGCGCGACGGTACCGTCGAGGATTCCATTTTTGGCGGGCCCGCCTACAAAGCCGGCATCAGTTCCGGCATGCGTATTACCGGCGTCGAGGGGCGCCCCTTCACGCCCGAGCTGCTCGCGGACGCTATTCGCAATAGCCCGACCGCTTCCGGTCCCATTCACTTGCTGGTTGAAAACGACAACTACTTTCGCCATGCCGCCATTGACTATCACGGCGGCGCTCGCTATCCACATTTGGTGCGCAAAGAGGGTACGCCCGACTACCTCGACAACTTCGTCTTAAAGTCGGCGCGGTAATCGCCGCTGGCTCTGGTCGTCGGCTCAATTCGGGAAAACACCGCGGATTCCCCTATCCGGGGGGAAATGGAAAAGGTTCTCGGCGGCTACCGTAGCTCTTTACGGTGCGGCCATGTGGCGACGACGGTGTTTCCCGATTTGGATTCTGCTGGCGGCGATCGGTGTGCTCTTTCCACCCGCTGGGGCGCAGACGGCGCCAGCGATTTCCAGCGCCGGTGGCGCTTGGATTTTTGAAGGCCCGGCGCCGATCCAAGACCCCAACTTCGGCGCGCTGGGTGGCAAAGTAACCGCGCTCGCCGCCACCAATAACGGAATGCTCGCCGGCACGCTCGGAGGCGTATGGAAGTGGAGTAGCGGCAGCTGGCAGCCGCTCACCGATAGTCAACCCTCTTTGGCCATCAGCGCTCTCGCACTCGATCCCTCTTCTGGGCGGTACTACGCGGGAACGGGTGATCCTACGCTGCGCGACGGAGGGCAATCCGCGATCGGTTTGCTTTTCTCCGATGATGGCGGCAACACATGGCAAGCAACGAATTCTTTGCCTGCCGGATTGACCGTCACCGCCATCTGGATCGATCCCGACAATTCCAGCCATCTCGTCGTTTCCACGGTAGCGCCCAGCACGAAACTCGGCGGCATCTATAATTCCACGGATGGCGGTGCGAGCTTGGATCTCGGCGCTGCGGGCCAGGCTTGGAGCCTCGCCTATGACTCCCATTTAGCGAAGTTTGTCGCCGGCATCGGCGCCGCCATCGAAGTTTGGTCCAGCGGCGGCGCGCCCACGATTGTGCCGCCGGTCGCCGGTGCCGCGCAATATTTTGTCGCTGTGAATCCAGCGGCGCCGGGCGCGGTCGCCTTGGCCGTGGACGCGAGCGGCCACTGCCTCGGCATCGCGCGCAGCAGCGACGACGAAAACTGGCCCGCGACGGCAATCTTGCCTTGTCCCACCGCGCAGCTTCAGACTCTTGCGCCGCCGGCCGCGGTTGCCTTCGATGCCGGCGGCACGCTCTGGCTGGCCGGCCAGGACGTCTGGAAATATATAAACGGCGCCTGGCAGGAGGCGGCGAGTGGCCCAATTGCGGCCCCGGGCCAAATCCATGCGCTGCAATTTGTGGGTGGCAACGCATGGCTCGGCGGCGATGGCGGCGTTTGGGAACTGCCCGCCATGTCCCCGGCCGCCAATTGGATCGATGTGAATGGCGGCTCGGGCGGAACGGCGCTGGGTGCCGTGGCGCTCAGCGCGGCGGCGGCGAGCGGCAGTGGATTGGTTGCCGCGGCTTCCGCGCCGAGTGGCATTCTCGCCCGCGCCGGGGGGTTGACCTGGAATTCGGTGGCCGGAAGCGCGGGCGCGACGGTCAGCGTCGCGCCCAGCGATCCCGACACCGTTTATGCCGGCCTGCCTGCCGCCGCCGGTCTGTGGGTCAGCACCGACGGTGGTCTGTCTTATATATCGCGCACTTGGTTCGCGGGGGCTGGGCCTTCGTTTGCCGATCCGTCGCTGGCGCCGGCGCGCGCCGTTATCGCCGTCGATCCGGGCGTGGCATCTCACCTTTATTGGGCTACCGATCGTCTTTGGCAGAGCTCGGACGGCGGGCAGACCTGGGCCGCACCGGCCCTGGCGGCGCCTGCCGGCGCCGTCTATACCGCCCTGGCGATTGCGCCGCAAAATCCCACTGTTCTATATCTCGGTACTTCGGCCGGGAGAGTGCTGCGCGGCGACGGGTCGGAGGCCGATACCGGCTTGCCCGCCGCGCCCATCACCACCTTGGCGGTGGATCCCGACCTCAGCCCCGCCGCCGCCGCGAGCGCGCCGGATACGCTCATTGCCGGCTTCGGCTGCGCAACAGGCGGACTCTATTTGAGCACCGACGGCGGCGTCACATGGGTCAATATCGGCGCGGGTATTCCCGCGTTGCCGGTGGTTTCCGCGCTTATGGATCCCGTCGATCCGAATGTTGTTTATGTGGCGCTCGCGCGCGGCGTTTACGCCTCGCCCGACCGCGGCGTCACTTGGTATCGCGTCGGCACGGGTCTGCCGAATACGCCTCTCGCCGATCTGCGCATCGCTTCGCTGGACGGCGCTCGCCAGCTCCTCGCCGCCACCGCGGGACGTGGCGCTTGGACGGTGCCGTTGGCCGCCGCCGCCGATCCTGTCACGGCGGTGGCCGGCAACGCACAGTCGGCTGTGGTTGGCCAGGCCTTGGCGCAGCCCTTGGTCGCTGCCGCGCACAACGCATTCGGGTTGCCGCTGGCCGGCATCACGGTGAATTGGAGCGACGGCGGCGCCGGCGGAACGTTCTCGAGTCCTCAGGCGGTGACCGACGCGACTGGACAGGCAACCACGATTTACACGCTGCCCAGCAAGGCCGGCCTGGTGTCGGTGACCGCGGCTTCGAGCGGAAGCGCGGCGAACTTCTCCGCCACGGCCGTGGCGGGAAGCGCGGCTGCGGTGGTCGCCTTATCCGGCGGCGGACAAATTGGTGTCACCGGCGCGCCGCTGCCGCAGCCGGCCGTCGCGCTCGTCACCGATCGCTATAACAACCCGGTATCCGGAGTCACGGTGGCGTTTTCCGATGGCGGCGCCGGCGGCAGCTTCAGCCCGGCATCGGGCGTGAGCAGCGCGCAGGGTGAAGTCTCGACCCAATACACCGTGCCGGCCACTCCCGGATCTGTCACCCTGAGCGCCGCGGTCGCCGGCCTGCCCCCGGCTAGCTTCTCCGAATCGGCGCAAATCGCGCCGGATTTCAGCCTGACGCTGAGCCCCAACTCGCAGTCGGCGGACGTGGACGCCAACGCTTCGTTTCAACTCGCAACCAGCGCGCCGCCGGGGGAAACTCGCGTGATTAATCTGACGTGCCTGTCGCCGCCCACGGGATGCAGTGTTATGCCCGGCTCCCTCTCGCCCGGTGGAACGGCCACGATCACTGTCAGCACCGCCTCCTTCTCGCTCGGCGCCAATGCCATCACGATTCAGGGCAGCGATGGCCAGCATACGCATCAGGTCGGCGCGACCGTCAACGTCCTCACCCCGGATTTTGGCGTGACCCTCTCGGCTGCGTCGGCGCGCGTCAATCAAGTCTCGGCTAATACCTTCACGGTCGCGACCACGGCCATCAACGGCGATTATCATTTGCTCTCGCTGACCTGCGTTGCTCCTGCGAGCGGCTGCGCCTTCACACCGGCGCAGGTCGCCCCTGGCCAAACCGCCGCCCTCGCGATCGCCGCCAAAACCCTCTCCCCAGGCCCGCAAACGGTGGTGATTCAAGCTAGCGACGGGACCATGACCCATACCGCTTCGCTGGCGCTGACCGTCGTTCCGCCTGGGCTGGCCTTGGCGCTCACGACGCCGGCACAAACGCTCAGCGCCGGCCAAGCGGCCAGCGATACGGTGGCGATCACGCCCATGGGCGGCTTTACCGGGCCCGTGCTGTTAACCTGCGGCGGATTGCCCAAGTACGCCGCCTGCAACTTCCAACCCTCCTCCTGGAACAGCGATGGCTCGAGCGCCGGCTCCGTCGCGCTCACCGTCGCCACGACGGCCAATGCGGCGCTGCCTGCGCCCGGTCCTTTTAATCCGTGGATTGGGCTGTTGGCCTTCGCCGCCGTGGCGCTTTGTGGGCTGGAGCGCTGCGGGCACTGCCCGCTCCGGTCGCGCGTGCGTCTTGCCATGCTGCTGGCGCTGGCTCTGGCCGGCGCGGCCTGCGGCGGCGGCGCCGGCGCGCCACTCCCACACTCCGCCGCGGTGACGGGCACGCCGGCGGGAACGTACACGATCACCGTTGCCGCTACTTCCGGCGTAGTCTCCGGCCAAACAAAACTCATCCTAACCGTCAACTGAGAGACCCGAGTCTGGGCTTTGCTTGGAGCTCGAGCTGGATCTAGTGGGGCGTGGTCATCAGCGTGCAGGCGTCTTTCACTACGTTGCCCACCGAGCGCACCAAGCCCGCGCCGACCACATCGCCGTTGTGCGCCGTCAGCACCCATTTATCCCGCTTGCGCAGGTAGCCTTTGTTGGGTTCGCGCTGCATGTCGAGGTGGAAATCCGCCTTGTCCGCGTTCATGGTGACGGCCACTCCCGGGCAGTTCTTCAGCAGCGTCTTGATCACCTCGTCGCGCTGCGGATCGACACCGCCTTGGCCGCCCCCGGCCACGGCATCACTGCCGCCGAAAACGCGCCAGCGGCTGGATTTCGTGGCCTCTGCCGTGACGTAAACCCGCGGACGGCTAGGCTCCGCCGACGGCGGGTCGGCCGTGGTGGCGCTCGGCGCCGGCTCGCACTTTGCGCCCACCATGGCGGCAATAACGGGTTGCGCCACCCCGGCGCTCTTCAACTGGTCGAGTGCGGTCACCGAAGTGTCAAATGCGCAGGCCGAGCCGTGAATTTTAGCTTCAATAACTTCGGGCGCGAGGCCGGTTTTCGTGAGCGCCACCACGTCGGGATTGATCAAGGGCCGAGGCTCCGGCGCCTGTGCGGCGGCCAACGCCGCTAGTGCGTAAAGCGAGGCTGACCGCCCTGATTCGAGACCAGGGGCAAAGAAAAGGCGCGAAGGGCCTGGTGGGGGCCGCTCCGCGCCTTTTTGCAACAACGCAGGTGCGTTCTTACGCCTACATCTTGCCCAGGGCGCGCCGGCGGCGGCGCAGGCCGAAGCCAGCCAGCAGCAACAGGGCTGTGCCGAAAAGGGCCAGACTCGCCGGTTCCGGCACTGCCGTGACGCTATTGATCAGCAAGTTCCCGGAATTGCCGGCCGTGGTGGTGACGAAGAGGAAGCTATAGGCGGAGGCACCGGTGATGTTTACGCCCACGATGTTGCCGCCAGAGCCGCTAGCGAGTGATGTGCACGTGCCACTGGACATGCAGCCGAAAACGTCATAAGATTCGCCCGCCTGTAAGCTGCCCAAAATCGTCAGCTCGTCGGAAAGGTTCGGCACATTCGTAGAAAACCCGATGCCATAATCGGCGGAAACCTCGAAGTTGGTCGTCGTGGCCAGTCCCAGGCCAGTTTCGCCAACACCGGCAACTTTGTAATAGAGGTTGGGCCCGGTCGGCACGCCGGTTAAGCCGGTCACGCTGGCCGCCGCCGCGGCGCAACCACCCGTGCAGGAATACGACTCGGCGGTCAAAACCGAGGTGCCGTCGCTTCCCAGGAATTGAACGGTTGCAGACCCGAGGTCCGAATTCGCGGCCGTCGGCGTCCCTGGCGCAGGGGCGAGCGTGGCGAAATTGAACGTAACCGAGCCCGCCCAGGCAGGCGCTGCGACCGCGAGGGCTAGACCCGAAACAAAGGCAAGAACTTTTAGGCGCACCTTAAAACTCCCCTTTCCCAGCGGGCCTGTCCGACCCCTGGACGCAAGAACAGGGGCAATTGCGATGCCATCCGCCAGCGCCTCTCTTGATGCTTGTAGATCAACATGTTGCTGATCTTCCTCGCGTCGGGAGCGGCAAAACCCCTGCAATCGTTTGCACATGATCCCCTCCCGTTTGCGGCGAGATCGCGACCGCTACCGGGGTCGACTCGCGGAACACACAGGGCGGCGCCATCGCCAGGCCCGGTACCGTCATCGGCGGCCCACGGAAAACCGGCCCGCTCTCTCGTGAACTTCGCGTAAAAGGGTGTCAGCCGCGGCGGCGATGCCCAGGGTCACGGTCGACCGCGCTAATCTGGAGCGGTGGGCGATTAGCTCAGTTGGTCAGAGCGTCTGCCTTACAAGCAGAAGGTCGGAGGTTCGAGCCCTCCATCGCCCACCAGCATTCAATCAGCTCGCGACAACTTGGAGAGACCCTGAGCGGAGCGGCCTCCGTTGCTACGTGACGCTGGCGACCATCGGGGACCGGCGCGCGCCGCGGATGGGAATCGACGCCCGCCGGTCGGTCTAGGCTCGCCCCGCCAGCCTCGCAATACCCTCTTGTTATCGCGACAACTCCCCGATCTTCTGCTCCAGCGTCTTCGAGCCGGGAACCCGTACGCACTGGCCCGTTTCGGTGCGGCGCCTCATCGCCATCCCCTCTGGGGACGTACTATATGGCACCATAACGAATTCCCCGTTCGGCTCCTCCTCCGTTATGTTCCCCTCCGGGGTAAATGTCATCACATACGTTCCGCTCGGTCGGCCCATCACAAAGTCCATGGCGGCGTACCCTTCATCGGAATTTGGCGGCGGATTGTGGCTTCCGTAGTGGAAGAGGACCTGACTTGACGACCATTCCAGATAGTCGTCCTTGTGGGTCGAGATGTAGGCGGCCGAATTTTCACTATACAAAGAGACGGGAAAAGTCACGTCAATCCCACCGCCCGCATCTTTTTTTATTTCACCGAAGTGATTAAATTCAAATATACGCTCCTCCTTCCCCTTATCCATAATGATCACGCCAGCGGCGGTTAAACCCAACCCGCCTGCTGGCAGTATATTTATCATCCGCCAGACCCCTTGACCGGGATCGTCGCTGAAGCAGGCATACGTGGCACCCATGACGTACCCTACGTTGGCAGCCAGCATGGCTTGGTAGTACCTAAATGTCGGTGAATTGATTTGCACATTCGCAGCATCACTCACAGGCACGTGTCGCGCCGGCGCTGTCGCACTGTCTGCGAAAGGCTCAGGCGTCGAGCGGCCATGCCTAAGCAAAGGCTTTGCGTCGTTGATGGGGATCGCGAAATTCAGGTTCTCGCCGCCCTTAATGTACATGGTCGTAATTCCAATTACCTGCCCATCCATGTCGAACAGCGGCCCACCGCTGCTGCCGGGTGAAATTGGCGCCGTGATCTGTAGAAGCCTGCCGCTCAGGTCACCGCCCGTCCGTAGGCCGCTGATGACGCCGTTCGACACGGTTGATTCGAGCGAAAGAGGGCTTCCAATCGCCACCACCTGCTGACCCACTTCGAGTTTGCTGGAGTCTCCGAGCCTGAGTGTCCGAAAATTCTCTCCGTGTGCCCTAATGAGAGCGAGGTCGCGGTGCTTGTCGAACGCAACCACGCCGTCAACACCGTAGAAGGCTCCATCAGGGAGCTTCACGACTGCGCTCGTGCCGACCCTAATGACGTGATAATTGGTAATAATAAGCCCGTCGCGGCTGACGAGAAACCCGCTACCCTGCGCGACTGGACCACCGTCCCTGTCAAACATGACGATGGAAACAATCGCGCCGTTCGAAGATCGGGCTATCGCCGGGATGCTCATTCGCTGTGGCACGGATTGCGCAGCGCCGAGGGTCGCCGCCAGCAGGACAAGCGGGCAAATGCGTCTCAGAAAACCTGCCCTCTCCGTGCCCATATAATCCTTCCCCGCAGAGTCACGGTACACCGGCCCCCGGGGAGCGCCGCCAGACGGTTCCTCACAAATCAGAAACCCGCCAGCCCAGAGTCTTTTGCGAGCCGCAGCAAATGGCATTTTCATCAACTGCCTCACGTAGGCTTGTTGGGAAATTTCGGACATGTCCAATAATGCCCCGATGAGATATTAGCAGCCAACCTTGCGCTGCAAATCGTGGGGTACTGGCCTGGCCCAAGCGTCGCAAAAGTGCTGGGGACCTTGCTGGGGACACCAGGCCAAAAATGGCAGCAAGCGAGCGCAGTTGCGGCTGTCAAAAAATTGCACCAACACGGTTTCACTCAGAAATTTACAGTTAATCACAGCAATTGCATCAACCGCTTAGATGGGCCTTACAAGCAGAAGGTCGGAGGTTCGAGCCCTCCATCGCCCACCAATTTTTTAAATCAGTTACCGCCAGAACGTGGCCGGAACGGCGCAAAGTCCTGGGGACATTGCAACGATCCCGAGCGAATTTTCCCCGCTGACCTCGGCCCCGGCCTAGCGCAGACCAGCGCCGCGTCAGCGCCGCCGATGCGGCCGCTGGCAGGCCATAGCAGTTCTCCCCAGTTCATGAATGATTTTCGGCAGTGAGTCCGGGCCGCTTGCCCAAGCTTTCAGCGCGGCTCTTCGCTCCAAGGCTCCTGCGACGCATCGCCGCGAATATGGCTGCGCCGGCCGTGAGTGGTACTTCGGCAGCGAGCTAGCGCAAAGCCCTATGTACCGCCGGCTCGAAGCATGGGGCCATGCCTTGGAGGCTCCGACGATGGTTCGTGCCAACGCGGGGGCCACGGCAACTGCTCGAGTACTTGTGCGGCCGGCACATTGAGGTTCAGCGCGAAGACGCCATAGGCTAGTTCGGGGGTTCGAGCGCGCTCAAACGCGGGGGAAGACATCCGCCAGCGTGGCGCGGATGCTGTTGCCATGGCGCACCAGCGCCTCGCGCGCCGCCCGGGAACTGATGTTTTTCATGGCCATAATGATAGCCACGCGCAGGTCGTGATTGGCGCGGCCGAGCAGCCGCCGGGCCTGTTGCGCCGAGACGCCGGTAGCCTGGCGCAAGATGCGCTCCGCCCGCGCCGCCAGTTTTTCGTTGGTAGCGCGCACGTTGACCATCAAGTTGCCGAAGACGTAGCCAAGGCGCACCATGGCGGCGGTCGAGAGCATGTTGAGCACCAATTTCTGCGCCGTGCCCGCTTTCATGCGCGTCGATCCCGCCAATACCTCCGCGCCCACCACTGGGCAGATGGCCACTTCAGCGGCCTCGACTAAAGGGCTGTGCGGAACGCACGCCAGCGCCACGGTATGCGCGCCCAGCCGTCGGGCCAATTCCAATGCCGCCACGGTATAAGGAGTCCGGCCGCTCGCGGCAATGCCGACCACCGTATCGCGGCTCTCGACCCGCGCCTGGCGAATGTCGGCCCAGCCTTGCCGGGCGTTGTCCTCGGAGACCTCAGTGGCGCGATGGAGGGCGCGATAGCCTCCGGCCATCAGTCCTAGGATGGTGCCAGGCGCGATGTTGAAGGTGGGCGTGCACTCGACCGCATCCAGCACCCCGAGCCGGCCGCTGGTCCCGGCGCCAATGTAGATAAGCCGGCCGCCCCGGCTCAGCGAGTCGACGGCGAAATCCACCGCGCGCGCAATCTGGGGAATGGTCTTGCGCACGGCCCGTGCGACCTTCGCGTCTTCGCCGTTGATGATGCTCAGGATCTGACGGGTGGAGCGGAGATCGAGATCGTCGCTAAGCGGGTTGGCCTGTTCGGTCGCGAGGCGATCGAGTGCCTGGCTGGCGGCGGGGCGCTTGCGCGGCCGGCCGCGCCGCGGCGGAGGCGAGATC
>JBOGKX010000025.1:0-1149 GCA_050746125.1 Terriglobales bacterium
CAGCGCTCTCACCAGGGCAGACGATGACATTCGTCAACAACCCTGCGACATGGAAGATCACCTTCGTTGGTGATTCTCTGGGCGCACCTGGATCAGGAAACACGAACTACGACGCTGTGTCACTTGCGACGAGCACGAACACAAGGGCTACATATACCAACCCACTCTATAGCGGAGCAGCGACTGGTACGACCACTCTGACAAGCGGCTGGACTTTCTTCTCGGCAAACGGTGTTGCATTGTATGCAAACGCAGTAACGACCGCATCGAACGTAATTAATGCTTCGGTGATAACAGAGCCTGAAAACCTCTTCACAGTAACATCGACGATACCGACTGCGTTCACGGTGACTCCAGGAGGCAGCGCACCAGCACCAACAGGAGCTGTGAGCACGTTGAACTACAACCTCGATGGATACATGTACCAGCCAACAAACGCAATCAGCTCAAATGGTATAGCTAATGTGCTTGCTTTTACATATGCTAGCGGAGGTTTGTGGTTGCAGATTCCAGTAAATGCTTTTGGAATGTCTGGCAATTACATCTCAGCAACAAACCCACTAGCTGTAACTGTAACAGGATATAAGACAGGGGCAGCATCAACATCGCAGACGTCGGTAACCTTCAGTGGGTTTAACACAAACCAGGTGGTTGCAGGATTCAACTTGGTGAACGTTACTAACGTACAGCTTGGTTCTGCGATACCAGCACCGGGAGTCACTGTAAATGTGTACTACACATCGAACACAAACCAGGTTGGAACAGCGAACAACTTAGCAATCAATTCTATATTGCTCGGTCAGTTGACCTACAACGGACCGTACTTGCTGTACACAAACCCGCAGTACTCATACCAGATTGCGGCTAATGCGGTCACATCGAGCACTGCATACACAGGTGAAGGGTCTAACGTGAATTTCGTCCTTGCAGCTGGAACAGCAAGCCAGGGTGGAAGGAACCAGTACTTCACGTACAACATCCCTTCATTGACCACACCGGCAATTTCCTCAGCTGGGTCTGCGAACGGAATAGTCATAGGGCTCACAAACTCCTCGACGATTCTGTCATCGCCTACGTATTGGTTGAACCTAACTGGTGGAAACAACAATGCAGTGCAGTACGTGACCAACTCACAGGGTTCGGTTCAGA
>JBOGKX010000026.1:0-17249 GCA_050746125.1 Terriglobales bacterium
GTGCCCGCGGGCGCTCCCGACGACCAACAGCGCGTGGATTTCATCGCCCAGAACCTTGGCGACAAGCCGTGGCTGGAGTGGGAGGGCTTCGTGGCCAACCCGGATTCCTATTTCTATGCCTATCCCTCCGGCGATGCCACCTATCCGCCCAGCACCACGCAAGCGGCGCGGGGACAAGAGTATCAGGGCATGATTAACTTGCTGCTCAACACGCATACGACCGCCGGCACCTATCCCATTGTCGGCTTCAAATGGTGGCAGTACGTGGATAATAATGGCGAGCAGTTGAATTGGGGGCTGGTCACGCGCCGCGACAATGAATACGACGGCCTCGCCGCGGCGCCTGGCGCCGGCAATGATGCTTGGGGTTATGCCACCGGCGGCGAGGCGCGCACCTATGGGAACTTCCTGTCTGCGGTCGAAGCCGCCAATTGGTCCATCTGGCCGACTCTACTTGCCCAGAGCTGGTGATGGGATGGCCGACAATCTGGACCTCGGCCAGTAAGGGCGCTTGCAGGCAGAACTGCGAATTATCTATTTTCTGGTGCCGCAGAAGGGACTCGAACCCCCACTCCGTTGCCGGAACATGGACCTGAACCATGCGCGTCTGCCAATTCCGCCACTGCGGCACGGCACCCAGCCTCGGGCAGGCGAACGGCGCGGGCAAGTGCCGCGCGGAGGCTGTTTTTGTAGATTCTCAGTTCCGCCGTGGGTTGTCAATTCGCGCGCGCCGGGCTAGGCCGACCGGCGGGGCGTACCGGGACGGGTCTCGGAGGCGGTTTGATTCTCCGTTGTTTCCGCCGGCTTGCGCCGACCTGGCCGCGCGCCATCGGCACCGTGGCCAGCCTCTTCGGCCGCGACCGGTAGTTCGAACTCGAACCGCGCGCCGCGCCCGGGCGGATTGCTGACGCGAATGTGACCGCCGTGCGCCAAAATTATGCGCTGCGCGCTGAACAATCCCAGCCCGGTGCCGTGCGGCTTGGTGGTCTGATAGGGCAGGAACACGGTTTTGAGCTGATCGGGTGGAATGCCAGGCCCTGTATCCTCCACCCAGGCTCGGACCCGCTGGTGCGCGGATTCGGTATGCACGACCACCTCGCCCGGCCGGTCGCCGACCGCCTCGATGGCGTTGAAGAGAAGGTTGGTGATGGCGCGGCCAAGATCCACCTGATTACCCCAGACCGGCGGCAAATCGTTCAACTCCAATTTAAGAACGAGGCGCTCGCGGCTGCGCCAAAGCGGCGCCGTCAGCTCCGCCGCTTGCCGGACCGCTTGGTTCAGGTCCAGCCGCCCCATCTCGCCCGCTTCGCCGGTCAAATGCTCGCGCAGGCGGTGAATCGTCTCGGACCCGCGCGCGACGGCGTTGGTGATCATCTCGCGATAGCGGCGCCGCTCGCTGGCGGAGCGGCCCTCGATCATATCCAGCACCGCGACCGCCTTGCGCACCACTTCCAGCACGTTGTTGAAATCGTGCGTCAAGCTGGCGGCCACGCGGCCGATCGCCTCGTGTCGCTCTAGATCGGTCATGCGCTGTTCGAGCACCCGCAATTCGGTGACATCGGTCAGTAGCAAGAGCACCCCGATGACGTTGCCCTTGGGATTGCGCAGCGGCGCGACGGAACTGATCACCTCCAGGCGCCGGTCGCGGCGGGGATCGATGATCGTGGCGCGCACGCCGGAATAACTCGCTCCCGCCAGTGCCTTCTCGAGACTTGCCCCGGACGGATCGCAGTCGGGGGAGGTTTGCACCATGTCGCGCAGTTGCGCGGCGGTTCGGCCCATCAACTCGCGCGGCGAACGAGCGGCGAGGCGAAAGGCGGCGGGATTGGCGTCCACTAACCGTAGCTCGTCATTGAATACGAAAGCTGCGTCGGCCACGTTAGCGAGAAGTTGCCGCAACTGCAATGCGCCGCTGCGCTCTCGCGCCCGGCTGCGGCGCAACAACTCGATGATGGTGACGATGATCAGCCCGGCGCCGAGCAGAATGAATTCGTTTTCCGAGGCGAATCGTTCGCGAAGTTGGAGATCTGGCCGGCCCGGCACGATAATCAGGCGAAACCAGGCATTGCTGAGAAAGACGGCCGCCAGGCCGCTCGCCAGGCCGAAGAAATACTCCAGCAAAGCGATGCCCGGCAAGAAGGCGAGGATGGCGAGGGCGCGGTCGCCACCCTTGCCCAGCACAAGAAGCGTGCCGCCGGTGGCGATGCCCAACGGCACGAGCACGCCCAGGATCCATCGCAAGAAACCTCGCATGGTCATCAGTAATTTCGGCGTTGGTAGGCGCAACCACGACAAACTTCATCGCCCGGCCGGATTCTGCATCCCAGCCCGACTTGGACCGTGATTGATATCAAACGACGCAGCCTCCCAGCGTGATCTGCTAGCCCAAGCTTAACGCGCAAGCAGAGCAGGATGAGGGTGAAGTCGCGGGTTTCAGCGTGGCAGGACGGCGCCCAACTCGGCCTGCTCGTGGGCGTGATAGGAACTTCGCACCAGCGGCCCGGCTTCCACATGGCGAAAGCCCATCTCAAGGCCGGCCTGCTTGAGGCGCGCGAACTCCTCCGGCGTGTAGAAGCGCTTGACCGGCAGATGATCCTTGGAGGGGCGCAAATATTGGCCGAGCGTGAGAATGTCGCAGCCGGTGGCCGCCAGCCGCTCGAGCGCTTCGCACAATTCGCTTTCGCTCTCGCCCAGGCCCAGCATCAATCCGGTTTTCGTAATCATCCCCGGGGCCAAGCTTTTGACGCGAGCCAGCAACTCGAGCGAACGCTCGAAACGCGCGCCGGGACGCACGAAGCGGTACAATGTCGGCACCGTTTCGGTGTTGTGGTTGAGAATTCGCGGCCGCGCCGCCAGCACGATGGCAAGCGCCTCTTCGCTGCCCTTGAAGTCGGGGATCAGCACCTCGACAGCGCACTCCGGCGCCCGCGCGCGAATGGCCTCGATGGTCATGGCAAAGACGCGCGCTCCCCCCAGGTTGTCGTCGTCGCGATTGACCGACGTCACGACGGCGTGCCGCAATCCCAGCGTCGCCACCGCTTCGGCTACGCGCCGCGGCTCGTCGAAATCGATCGGCGCCGGCCGGCCCTTGGGCACGGCGCAGAAGCCGCAGCGGCGAGTGCAGACGTTGCCCAGCAGCATGAAAGTGGCGGTGCGGTGGTTCCAACACTCGCCGATGTTGGGGCAGCGAGCCGACTCGCAAACCGTGTGCAGGTCCAAGCCGCGCGCCAGACGCTTCAGTTCCTGGTAATTTTCGCCGCCCGGCACGCGCACCCGCAGCCATTCGGGGCGCGGCGTGCGCGGCGCGTCCGCCGGCGCGATCTGTAACAATTCCACCACGCTTAAAGTGTAGCCCGCCGCTTGGCCAGGTTTGCGGGGGGGGACCACCCGGGCCCGCGACCAGTCCCGATCCCGGCCGATAACCACTTGCAGCAGTTGGTGATGCCGGGCGCGCCGGGCGCGAGGGAGAGCGAAAAAAACGGTCTCCTGTCCCAAGCGTGAGCCTGCCGCTACCTAAGTAGGATTCAGAATAGCCGCCGCATGTTGCCTGCGTGGTACTCTGCCGTTTCGCCCGCTATGAAATCCATCCGCTTTCTTGGCGCCGCCGGTACCGTCACCGGCTCGAAGCATCTCCTGAGCAGCGACGGCGTGCGGGTTCTGGTGGACTGCGGCCTGTTCCAAGGCGAGAAGCAGTGGCGCGAGCGCAACTGGCAGCAACTGCCGGTTCCGATCGAGAGCGTACAAGACGTGGTGCTCACCCACGCCCATCTCGACCACACCGGCTACTTGCCGCGGCTGGTGCGGGACGGATTCCAAGGTCCGGTCTATTGCTCGGCCGGCACGGCCGAGCTATGCGGCATCCTCCTGCCCGATTCCGGCCGGCTGCAAGAGGAAGACGCCGCCTTTCACTCCCGCCATCCGCAGACGAGCGCGCACCAACCCGCGTTGCCGCTTTACACCGAAGAAGATGCGCAGAATGCGCTGCGGCTGATGCGGCCGCTGGCGCTCGAACAAAGCTTGGCCTTGGGGCCGCAGGCGCGCGTCACGTTGCACCGCGCCGGGCACATACTCGGCTCCTGTTTCGTTGACTTCCTGCTCGGCGCCGGGACCGAGCAGCGCCGCGTGCTTTTCACCGGCGATATAGGCCGCCTGGACGCCGACGGCGCGCGACCGCTGGCCGGCGGCCCCGCCCACGTGGACGCGGTCGATTATCTGGTCATGGAATCCACCTATGGCAATCGCGAGCATCCGAACGTGGACATTCGCCCGCAACTGGCGGCTGTTCTGCGCGGCGCCCTCGCCCGCGGCGGCATGGTGGTGATTCCCGCCTTCGCCGTGGAACGAACCGAGAAGCTGTTGTTCATGCTCAAGCATTTCATCGAAGAGGGGCAAATTCCCCGCGTGCCGATGCATATCGACAGCCCGATGGCTATACGGGCGATGGACGTGTTTCTCGCCCACGCCGACGAGTTCGACGCCGATACGCGCGGCCTGATCGCCCGCTACGGCTCGCCGCACAACTGGCCGGAGCTGCACTTCGACCTCACCACGGAACAGAGCAAGGCGCTGAACGCCGCCCCCGGCCCGGGCATTATTTTGACCTCGAGCGGCATGGCAACGGGGGGACGCGTGCTGCACCACCTCACCCAGCGCCTGCCGGACGCGCGCAATCTGGTCGTCTTCGTCGGCTATCAGTCGCGCGGCACGCTCGGCGAGCTCATTCGCGACGGCCGCAATCCCGTCTTCATCCACCACGCTTCAATTCCCGTGCACGCGCAAATCGCCGCCTTCGAGCAGTTCTCCGACCATGCCGACTGGCAAGAACTGCTGACCTGGCTGCGCGGGTTCTCGCGCCCGCCGCGCGCGACATTCCTGGTGCACGGCGATCCGGACGCCGCCGAGGCGCTGCGCAAGCACATCGCCGAATCCTTGGGCTGGCGCGTCGAAGCGGCGCGCTGGCTGCAAGAAGTTCCCCTCGCCTAGGGGCACCTCCTTCACCTGCTTCTGGGTACGCTCAGTCGACCTCGCTCCCGGCGCCTGGCGCTGCTCCCTCTCGCCACGCCCGAAATTTTGCGTTTGGCTCTGACGCGACGCGCCGGCGCTGGACCCGCGGGCGGCGTCAAGGGAGCGCCGGCAAGAATGCCCTACCATGGAGAGTTGTCCCAAAGGGAACCATGGCCGACTTGAACAAGGAATTCGACGTCGCCGTCATCGGCAGCGGCCCCGGCGGCTACTGGGCGGCGATCCGCGCCGGCGAATACGGACTTTCGACACTATGTATCGAAAAGGATCCCAAGCTGGGCGGCACCTGCCTGCACGTTGGCTGCATCCCGACCAAGGCGCTCCTGCACAACGCCGAAGTCATGGATATTTTCCGCAACGCCAAGGAATTGGGAGTGGACGTCGGCGAGTTCGCCCTCAATTGGGCGCAGGTGCAGGCGCGCAAGGATAAGATCGTCGCCAAGCACGCCAAGGGCATCGAGTTCCTTTACCGGAAAAACAAAGTCGAGTGGCTGCAAGGGCAGGCAAGCTGGTCGGGACCGGGGCGGCTGGAAGTTGCCACCGCGCAGGGCCGCCAGAGCGTGCGCGCCAAGAACATCATCGTCGCCAGCGGCTCGGCCGCTCGCATGCTGCCCGGGCTCGCCGTTGACGATCGCATCCTCTCCAACATCGAGGTATTGCAACTCGACGCCGTGCCGAAGCGGCTGGTCATTATCGGCGCCGGCGCGGTGGGCGTCGAGTTCGCTTCGATTTACCGGCGCTTCGGCACCGATGTCACTTTGCTCGAGGCGCTCCCCCGCGTAGTGCCCATTGAAGATGAAGAAGTTTCGAAAGAACTCGAGCGGGCCTTCCGCAAGCAAAAAATCGACGTGCAAACGGGCGCCAAGGTGGAAAAAGTCGAGCGCACGGCGACCGGCGTCCGCGTCACCTTCGCCGCCGCCGACGGCAAGCCGCAGACGGTCGAGGCCGACAAGGTGCTGGTCGCGGTTGGCCGCCGCGCCGTCACCGAAGGCATGAACTTGGAGAAGACGCGCATCCAGACCGAGCGCGGCTTCCTTAAGACCGACGCCTACATGCGCACCGGCGAACCGGGCGTTTACGCCATTGGCGACGTGGTCTTCGGCACGCCGCAATTGGCGCACGTGGCTTCCATGGAAGGCATGGTGGCGGTGGCTCATATCGCCGGGCGTCCGGTGGATCCGATCGACTATCTCAAGATTCCCAACGTCACCTTCTGCGAGCCGCAGGTAGCGAGCGTGGGGCTGAGCGAGCGGGCAGCGAAGGATCGCGGCCTGCGGTACAAGGTCGGCAAGTTCCCCTTCGTCGGCAACTCGAAAGCCACGATCCTCGGCGCACACGACGGTTTCATCAAGATGCTGGCGGACGAAAAGGACGGCACCGTGCTGGGCGTGCACATGATCGGACCGCTGGTCACCGAATTGATCTCGGAGGCGGTGCTGGGTATGCAATTGAACGTGGCCGCGGACGAGCTGATGGCCACGGTGCACGCGCATCCCACCTTGTATGAGGCGATTTTGGATTCCGCCAACTCCGTCTATGGCCTGACCATCAACGCTTAGCGGAGGCGAGCCACGATGCCGCCAATCTCCGTAGTCGAACTGGGCACGATTTCATACGCGGAAGCCGAGCGCCTGCAAGCGCGACTGGTGGCGGCGCGGCAAGCGGGCGCGTTGGACGACGTGCTGCTGCTGCTCGAGCATCCGCCGGTGGTCACGCTGGGTCGCAACGCCCGCCGCGAAAACGTGCGCGTCACCGCCGCCGAATTCGCCGCCCTCGGAGTGGCCTGCATGGAATGCAATCGTGGCGGCGACGTAACCTTTCATGGGCCGGGTCAGTTGGTCGGCTACCCCGTCGTCGACTTGCGGCAATCGCAGCGCCCGACGTTCCTAGGCGCCGCGGCCGGCCGGCCGGCGCGGCTCGGGCCGGTGGATTACATGCGCGCGCTGGAAGAAGTCATCATCCGCGTCGCGGCCGGCTTTGGCTTGGCGGCGCACCGCTCGCCGGGGCGCACCGGCGTATGGTGTGGAGCGCCGGAAGCCAAGCTGGCGGCGCTGGGCGTGCACATCGCGCGTGGCGTTACAAGCCATGGGTTCGCCCTCAACGTGACCACCGACCTGGCGCTCTTTAGCCGCCTCATCGTCCCCTGTGGCCTCGCCGACCGGGGTGTAACATCGCTCGAGCGGGAGTTGTCGCCACCGCCGCCGATGGCCGCGGTGCGCGGCAGGATCGTTCACGAATTCAGCCGCGTGTTCGAGCGCGCCATGGCGCCGATGGCACTCGAGGTCCTGTTGGCCGAGGCGCCACGCGAGGAACACTTTGTCCCTGTTTAGATCGAGTCAATCGAACCCCATCGCGCCGGCGCCGGCCAGCAGAGTCGAGAAGGCCACGATGGACGCCGACGGTCAGCCGGCGAGCGCGCCCCTCGTCGACTTGCGTCTTGAAAAGCTCGCTTTCGACCTGCGCGAGGTCCGCCACGAAGGCAAGGTGGCCTACGAGTGGGAGGGCGACATCGCCGACCCGCCGCCGCTGCGCGACAGCGCCGGCCTGGGCCGCGCCGAATGCCTGGCCATCTACCGCTTCATGGTGATGAACCGGATCATGGAGCAGCAGTTGGAGAACTTGTACAAACAGGGCAAGGTGGTCGGCGGCGTGTACTTCGGGCTGGGCCAGGAGGGAAACTCGGTGGCCTCGGCCTACGCGCTCGGGCCCGAGGATTGGATGGCGCCGATGATCCGCAACCAGGGCAGCTTGCTGGTGCGCGGCTTCGCCGCCCGCGATGTGATGATGCAGTACATGGCCAAGGCGGGCTCGCCCACCGGCGGCCGCGACGGCACCTCCCATTTCGGCGATCTCGAAAAACGGCGCATGATCTCGCCGATCTCCATGCTCGGCGACCTGATTCCGGTGATGGCCGGCGTCTGCCTGGGCCAGCGCCTGCAAGGCCGGGAAGTGGCAGCCATGACTTGGATCGGCGATGGCGGGCAAAGCACCGGCGTGTTTCACGAAGGCGTGAACTTCGCGGCCACGCAAAATCTCGGTCTGGTACTGATCATCGAGAACAATCTTTGGGCTTACTCGACGCCCTTGCAGCGGCAGACCCGGATCGCGGATTTGGCCGTGCGGGCCCAGGGCTACGGCATCCCGGCCTTCATCGTGGACGGCACCGATCCGCTGCAAGTGTATGAAGCTTCGCGGCAGGCGGTAGAGCGCGCCCACGGCGGCGGCGGCCCCACCATCATCGAAGCCAAGCTGATGCGCATGAAGGGCCATGCCATCCACGACCCGGCCAGTTACGTGCCGCCGCGGCTGCTGGAGTTTTGGCGCCGCCGCGATCCGATCGTCCGCTTCGAGGCCTACCTGCGGCAAAGAGGCTGGCTGGATGACGCCGAGCGCGGCCGCCTGCTGGGCGAAATCGAGACGGATATGGCGGCGGAGCGAGCCGCGGCCGAAAGCAGCCCCATGCCCTCGCCGCAAGGCGTGCTCGATGGCGTATATTGCGAAGGCTGCCATCACCCCGCGCCGCGTTTCACCGCGGCCGCGTCTCGTCCGTGGTAGCGGAGACCCGCATGGAACTGACCTTCGTGGAGGCCATTCGCCAAGCGCTGCTCGAGGAGATGCGGCGCGATCCCGCCGTCTTTCTTATGGGCGAAGACATCGGCGTCTACGGCGGCGCCTTCAAGGCCACTGCCGGACTGGTGGACGAATTCGGGCCGCGGCGGGTAATGGATGCGCCGCTGTCGGAATCCGCCATCGTGGGGGCGGCGATCGGCGCCGCTTATACCGGCATGCGGCCGGTGGTCGAGATGCAGTTCATGGATTTCGTCGCCTGCTGCTTCAACCAGATCACGAACTTCGCCGCCAAGAGCCACTACCGCTGGGGCGCGCCGGTGCCCATCGTGATTCGCGGCCCGGTGGGCGGCGGCGTGCACGGCGGGCCGTTCCACTCGCAAAATCCGGAGATGTACTTCGTGCACACGGCGGGCGTTAAAGTGGTCGAGCCCTCGACACCCAGCGACGCCTTCGGCCTGCTGCTTTCCTCCATCCGCGACAACAACCCAGTGTTGTTTCTCGAGCACAAGTTCCTGTATCGCCGCTTGAAAGAAGACGTGCCGCTCGACCTGGCGCCCATCCCGCTCGGACAAGCCAAGGTGGCGCGCGGCGGACGCGATCTCTCGGTGATCACCTACGGCGCCATGACCCGACTGGCGCTCGACACCGCCGCGGACCTGGCGGCGACCGGCATCGAAACCGAAGTTCTCGACCTGCGCACCTTGTCGCCGCTCGATCGCGCCGCCATCGTCGCCACCGCGCGCAAGACCAGCAAGGTGCTCATCCTGCACGAAGACACGCGCACCGGCGGCATCGCCGGCGAGATCGCCGCCATCTTGCAGGAGGAGTGCTTCGACGATCTCGACGGACCGATCCTGCGCCTCACTTCCGGAGACGCGCCGGTGCCCTTCTCGCCGCCGCTCGAAGAAGCCTTCCTGCCCTCGGCGCAAGCGCTGGCTGAGCACGTTCGGCGTCTGGCGCGATTTTAGGGCGCGGCTGCGCTGGCGGAGGCGATACCATGGAGATTCCGCGCGAGATTTCACATGTCCGAATCTTTCGCTCCCCAGCAACCACCCACGCCCGAGGCGGTCTTCGCGGCCTTGTGGGCTTTTCACCAAACGAATGCGCTGGTCGCCGCCCTGGAGTTGGACCTCTTCACCGCTGTCGGCAGCGGCGCCGACACGCCGGCGAAGTTGGCGCAGCGCGCGAAAGCCACCGAGCGCGGCGTGCGCATTCTCTGCGACTACCTGACCATCCAAGGCTTTCTGCTCAAAAACGGCGCCAGCTATGCCCTGACACCGACCGCGGCGACGTTCTTGGACCGGCGTTCGCCCGCCTACCTTGGCAGCATGGCCCAGTTTCTCAGCAACGAAACGAGCCAGAAGCGCTCGATGGCGATGGCGCAGACCGTGCGCCGCGGCGCGGATGACGTTGTGTTCGAGCCCGATTGGGAGGGCTGGATCACCTTCGCCCGCACCATGACGCCGATGATGGCGCCGCAGGCGGAGTTCATCGCTCAGCGCTTCGCCGGCGACCGCGCCGGCAAAGTGCTCGACATTGCCGCCGGCCACGGCCTCTACGGTTTGGCCTTCGCACGGCGCAATCCCAAGCTGGAGATCGTGGCGCTCGATTGGCCTGCCGTGCTGGAAGTCGCCAAGGAGAACGCCGCCAAGGCCGGCGTTGGCTCCGACCGCTATCACCTGCTGCCGGGTAGCGCGCTAGATGTGGACTATGGCCACGGCTACCAAACCGTGCTGCTGACCAACTTCCTGCATCACTTCGACACGGACACCTGCGAAAGGATCTTGCGGAAAGTACTGGCGGCTTTAGCGCCCGGCGGGCAGGCCTTGATACTCGAGTTCGTGCCCAACGACGACCGCGTCTCGCCGCCCATGGCCGCCAGCTTCAGTCTGCAGATGCTGATCGGAACGCCCGCCGGCGACGCCTACACCTGGAAGCAGCTGCGCCAAATGCTCGAGAACGCCGGCTTCCGCGAGCCCGCCATCGAAGCGGTCCCGCAATCCCCGCAGTCGCTGCTGTCGGCCAAAAAAGCGCCCGCTTAATCAGCCTGCGGCTAGAATCAAGCATGGACCCCGTGGTCTTCAAGTTCCGTACTCATGCCGAAGCCGACGAGGCCACGCTCGATTTTTACCGGAGCCTAACCCCCGAGCAGCGCCTGGCGATTGTCTTCGAATTGCGGCGCCGGGTGCACCCGGACGACGATGACGCTGACGCAAGAATGGCGCTTGTTTATCGAGTGTCTCGACTGCAACAAGGTTGAGTACTTGGTGGTGGGCGCAATAGCTCTGGCGCACCATGGGCTCCCGCGCTATACCGGCGACCTCGATATTTGGGTGCGCAATTCGCCAATCAACGCGCAACGCGTTGTCGACGCCCTGCGCCAGTTCGGTTTCGGCTCATTGGAATTGAAACCTGAAGATTTCACCGGCGCCTACCAAGTCGTGCAGCTCGGGCGCGCGCCGCGGCGCATCGATCTGCTCACTACCATTTCCGGCGTCACCTTCGACGAGGCATGGGAAGAGCGAGCAAGCGGAAAGGTCGAAGGTGTGACCGCGCCCTTCATAGGAGTTAAAGCCCTGTTGTGCAACAAACAGGCTTCGGGCCGGGCTCAGGACCGCGCCGATGCGGCAGCATTGGCGCGCCTGCGCGGCGCGGCCTCGCCCAGTCACTGAGCTCGTCGGCGACGCCGACGCAAGCCGTTGGCTGGCCGGCGTTTGCGCTCGGCTTCCCGCTACTGGCGTTTCGCCGGCGATCTGGCTCTTTGTCGCCGGCGTCACCATCACGCAGCAAAGAATTGAGGTACAATGCCCGCCGCCGCGCTCTGCGGCCTGGGGGGGAGTTATGTGCCTGCGGCGAACGCTGCTCGGCCTGATCGCCGGTTTGAGTCTTGCCATGGTGGCGGCGGCGGCGCCGCCACCCGAGCCGCCCTTGCTGCTCTTGCAAACGCCGACCATGAGCCGCACCCAGATCGCCTTCGTCTATGGCGGCGACATCTGGATTGCGCCCCGCGCCGGCGGCCCGGCTCATCGCCTCGTGACCGGCTTCGGCCTCAGCGGTGCGCCTTATTTTTCTCCCGATGGCTCGCAGATTGCCTTCAGCGGCGACTACGACGGAAACACCGACGTTTATGTCGTCCCTGTCTCCGGCGGTGAGCCCAGGCGCCTGACCTTTCATCCCGCAGCCGATATCGCCCTCGGCTGGACGCCCGACGGCCATAGCGTTCTGTTCCGATCGAATCGCTCCAGCTACTCCGATCCCGATCAGCTTTACACCGTGCCGGCCGGCGGCGGCTTCGCCGATGAGCTGCCGCTGCCCATGGCCGAGGAGGGATCGTTTTCACCCGACGGCCAATCCATTGCCTACGTTCCCAACTCGCAATGGGAACGATTCTGGCAAGGCTATCGGGGCGGACAGACGACGCCGATTTGGATTGCGCGCCTCTCCGACTCCAGCGTCGTCAAGGTTCCGCGCGACAACTCTAACGACAGCGATCCAATGTGGGTCGGGCACACGATCTATTTCCTTTCCGACCGCAATGGCGCGGTCGGCCTCTACGCCTACGACACCGGCAGCAAGCAGGTCCGCCAAGTCATCAACGCCAATGGAGGGTTCGACATCACGGACGCCTCCGCCGGCCCGGGCGGCATCATTTATTCCCAGTTCGGGCAACTCCATGTATATGAGCTTGCCTCCCATCGCGATGCGCCGATCCGCATCACGGTAGCCGGCGATTTGCCGCAATTGCGTCCACATTGGGAAAACGTCGGGCAACAATTGGATAGCGACACCGCGAGCCTGTCGCCGACCGGGCAGCGCGCCTTATTCGAAGCCCACGGCGAGATTCTTTCCGTGCCGGCCGAGCACGGCGACGCGCGCGATCTCACGCAGAGCCCGGGGGTGATGGACCGTGACCCGGCCTGGTCGCCCGACGGCCAGTGGATCGCTTATTTTTCCGATCGCGACGGCGAGTACGACCTGCGCATCCGCGATCAAAAGGGCCTGCATCCCGCCCGCACCATCCGCCTCGGCCAACCCGATTCCTACTACTACGATCTGGCGTGGTCGCCGGACAGCCATAAGCTGGTCTTCAGCGATCAGGCGCTTCATCTGTGGATCGTGGATGCCGGCGGCGCCGGCGCGCCGGTGCGCGTCGATACTGACCTGTACGAAACACCGCTGCACGAGTTCGATCCCGCCTGGTCGCCGGACAGCGAGTGGCTGGCGTACACCAAGCAGTTGCCCAACCATTTGCGCGCCGTCTTCGTCTATTCGCTTGCCGACCATTCCGTTCACCAAATCACCGATGGCATGAGCGACTGCCTGTATCCGCAGTTCGACTCCAGCGGCAAATACCTCTATTTCAGCGCCAGCACCAACCTGGGCCTGAGCGCGGGCTGGCTGGACATGACCAGCCTGGCCCACCCCGTCACCCGCAGCATTTATCTGGCCGTGCTGCGCAATGATCTCCCGTCGCCGCTGCCGCCGGAGAGCGACGACGAAAAGGCGAAATCGGCGCAGGCGGCGCTGGCCTCGGCCGCGGCTGGCGAGCAGACGGCGGCAAAGCCGGAGCACGCCGCCGCACCGCCGAAACCGCGGCCGGTTCGCATCGACTTCGACGGCATCCTGCAACGCACATTGGCCCTGCCCTTGCCGCCGGCCAATTACGTCGGCTTGCAAGCCGCGCCGGCGGGAACGCTATATCTAGCCACCATGCCGCCGGTGGAGACGCGCTTCGGCCCGCCGCAAATCACCGTCACGCGCTTCACGCTCAAATCGCGCAAGAACGAGCCGCTGTTGGCCGGCGTGCGCGCCGTAACGTTTTCCCATAATGGAAAGAAGGTGCTGTTCCGGCGCGGCGAGCACTGGTACGTCACCGGCACGGAAAAACCGCCCAAGCCGGATGAAGGCCAGCTGGCGACCGCCGATTTGCAGGTCTACGTCGTGCCGCGCGAAGAGTGGAGGGAGATGTACCACGACGTCTGGCGCATCGAGCGCGCCTTCTACTACGATCCCGGCTTCCACGGGCTCGATATCCACGCCGCCGAGGCCGAGTTCGCGCATTATCTGCCCGGCATCGCCAGCCGCGACGATCTGAATTTCTTGTTCCGCGAAATGCTGAGTTATCTCTCGGTCGGCCACATGTTCGTGCGCGGCGGGGCCGAGCCCAAGATGGAACAGGAACATGTCGGGCTGTTGGGCGCCGACTACCGCATCGCTCACGGAAAATACCAGTTTGCGAAGATCTATAACGGCGAGAACTGGAACCCCGGCCTGCATGCGCCGCTCACCGAGCCCGGCGTCAACGTCAAGCCAGGCGACTATCTGCTGGCGGTCAATGGGCGGCCGCTCGATTCCAGCGACGACATCTACCAATACTTCCAGCAAACCGCCGGCAAGCAGGTCACGATCGAGGTTGGCGCCAACCCCGACGGCCAGGGGGCACGCGAAGTCGTCGTCACCCCCGTTGCCAGCGAGCACGCGTTGCGCAATCTCGACTGGATTGAAGCCAATCGCCGCCTGGTGGATCGCCTCAGCCATGGGCAACTCGCCTACGTCTATCTGCCCGACACCGGCTACGGCGGCTTCACCAATTTCAATCGCTACTACTTCTCGCAAGTCGGCAAGCGCGGCGCCATCCTGGACGAGCGCTTCAATCACGGCGGCGATCTTTCCGACTACATCATCGACTATCTGCGGCGCTCGCCCATGAGCATGCAGGTCACCAAACATGGCGAGGGCTATCTCGACCCGCAGGAGGCGATCTTCGGACCGAAGGTCATGATCATCAACCAGTTCGCCGGCTCGGGCGGGGATGCGCTGCCCTGGTATTTCCGCAAGGCGCACGTGGGCACGCTGGTGGGCGTGCGTACATGGGGCGGATTGGTCGGCATCGGCGGCTATCCGCCGCTAATGGATGGCGGTTCGGTGACCGCGCCACGCTGGGCCATCGGCGGCCTCGGCGGACATTGGGAAGTCGAGGGCCATGGCATCGCCCCGGACGTCACGGTGTGGGAAGACCCGGCGCTGGTGCGCAAGGGCGAAGACCCGCAACTGCTGGCCGCCGTGCAAATCGCGTTGAAAGAGGTGACGGAGGCCAAGGCGCCCGAGTTCCCCAAGCTGGCTTACCCCGATCATCACCCGGTGCTGCCGCCGCTGCCTGGGACCAGCGCGCTCGCCAAAAAGTAGGCAACGGGCGCGGAGCTCAGAGCACCTGGACGCCCTCGGCGGTATTTGCGAGTACGGCCGCGGCCCGGGGATAGCGGCGGCGCAATTCGTCGAGGTCCGCGGAGACTCCGCGCTCGAGGAAGATAGCTTCGGGCTCGAAGTCCGGGGTCGCGGCGCGCGCGCCCAGGCGGCGGGCGATGGCGGCCAGGGGCGACCGCGACGGTTCCGCGCGGGCATCAAGCCCCCAGGCGCCGAACCAGGCGGCCGCATCCCCGAAACTATCGCCCAGGCACAGGATCGCGCGCACGCCGGCGGCGTGGTAGCAAGCCAAGGCGTGGTTCAAGTGCACGCGGCGCGCGCGCGTGGCGGCGGCGGCGATCTGGTTGAACGCCAATTCCGCCGGCTCCGAGGTCTCGGCGCGGCCCTCCAGCGCGGAGCGCAGGTAACCATAGGCGGCTTCCTCATCGAGTCCGAGCTCGGCGCGGGCCGCGGCCAACGGCCGCTCGAACTCGGCGCGCGCCGCGGCATGCGGGGCGTCGGCCAGCAGGAGCGCGATCAGCCGTTGCAGCTTGGCGAGCGAGGCGGCGGCGCCCTCCTCCACCTGATGGCGGGCGGCGGAGGCATCCCAACCGGGAAGGTCGGCCGGAGGCCGCAGCGCCGTTTCGATCGCTTCCGCTAGCGCGCCGGCATCGTCCGGATCGGCCAAGAAGCCGTTGAGGCCGTGGATAATCCGCTCCGGAATTCCGCCGAGCGCCGTCGCCACCGGCGGCGCGCCGGCGCGCTGTGCCTCGTCAATCAGCCGGCCGTAACTCTGTTGCCAGCGCACCGGGATGACTGCCGCTCCGGCGCCGGCCAGAACGGCCGCCGGAGCGCGCCGCCCCGCAAAGCGCAGCGGATGCCGGGCGGGAACCGCCGCGCGCAAGGCCGCTTGCGCGGCGGCGTCGAGCGGCCCCAGCGCTTCGACGACGATCGGGTCGCCGAGCGCCTCGAGCGCCTCGGCCAGCAGTTTTGCTCCTTCGGCTTCATCCCACCCACCGGCATAAACCAGGGAACGCGACCGCTGCCCGGCCGGGGCCGGCTCCTCGGCCGCCGGCAGGACCGGCAGGAGAGGCGGCGCCACCACCAACCGCTCGGGCGGGGCGTGATGCGAGATCCAAGCGTCACGCAGCGAGCGGCTGGGCACGATCAGCGCTTCCGCGCCGGCCATTGCCACCTGCCAATGATGCGGATAATGTCGGGCGCCCGCCCAACGCGCAGGGAACTCGGCGAGCCGGCCGGCGCCGGTCATGCACCAGGCGCACTTCAATCCGCCCGGGCCGGGCCCGCTGCAAATCTCCTGGCGGCGATGCCAGAGGCGATGCGTGGGGCAGATTTGCGAATAATCGTGCAAGAAAAGCGCGTAACGAATGTCGCGCTCCCGCAGTTCGAGCAGGGCGTCGGGGGCGAGCCGCCCAAGACTCAACACCAGCACCAAGCGCGGCTGCACTTCGTCAAGCGCGCGCAGCCACGCTTGCCACTCGCTCTCGCCGGCCTGCCGCGCCAGCACGCGCGCGCCGCTCTCGCCCCGCGGCGCCGCACCGGGTGAGAGACTTAGCGCCGTCGCGCCCAAGGCGCGCGCCAGTTCCCAGGCATATACCGCGGCACCATCGGCGGCTTGCGCATCGATCTCGGCCGCGACCAACAGGATCGGCGCTTGGAGGTCGGCGCTCATACGTACCCGCTGGCGACCCGCGCCGCGGCGTGCTGACCGGAGGCGATGCAATCGCCGATGCCCACGCCGCCATAGGCGTTGCCGGCCAAGGCCAGGCGGGAATGCCGGGTCAGAGCCGCCTCGATACGGCGCAGGCGCGCCAAATGCCCCAGCGCGGGCTGCGCCATCGCCGCCGGCCAGCGCGAGACCAGTGCCGCGACCGGCTGGGCTTCGATGCCGAAGAGCAAGCGCAGCTCGCGCCGCGCCAGCGCCAGGACGTCGTCGTCGCTTCTCCCCAGCACCGCTTCATCGCGCCGTCCGCCGTAGAAGAGGCGCAATAACGCCGTGCCGGCGGGGGCGCGAGCGGGAAATTTGCGGTGCATGAAGGTGCAAGCCAGCATTCTTATGCTTTCATCGCGCGCCATCAGCGCGCCGGTGCCGGCGGGCAGCGGCGGCGCTGGGGCGTAGGCCAAATTCACCGTCATCGAGGAAGCATAGGTCACCGCCGCCAACTCATTCGCCAGTTCGAGATCGAGGCCGCGCAGCAACTGCGCCGCCGCCGGCGCCGGCGCCGCCATAATGAGCACCGGCGCGGCCAGGGACGCTCCGTCGGCGCCGCGCACGCGATAGCCGCCGCCCTCCGCCTCGATGAACGCGGCGCGAAAGCCAAAGCGCAGGCGCTCGCTGCCGATGCTGGCGGCGAGCGCCGCCACCAGTTCCTCCATGCCGCCGCGCAGGGTCAGGAACGCCGGCGCTTGGGCCCGCGCGCGCGCGGCGCGGCGGTCGCGCCACAAGGCGCGAC
>JBOGKX010000027.1:0-2194 GCA_050746125.1 Terriglobales bacterium
ATCGCGCGCCGGGGAACCCGGTCGCGGCAACTTGGAGAGGCCCTGAGCGAAGCGGGCCTCCGTTGCCGGCCGTCGAAGCCGGGCCGCAGCCGCGAACCGGGGTCCCCAGCGCCGCAACGGCGCTGGGGTGGGGACCAACGGGAGCGGCGTCCAGAGTACGGGCGGCCCCGCCGGTTCGGCTGCACGCGGCTGCGGCCCGGCTTCGACGGCCGGCAACGGAGGCCCGCTTCGCTCAGGGCCTCTCCAAGTTGCCGCGACCGGGTTCCCCGGCGCGCGATGTTGGCGCGCTGGGGTGGGAGAACGAAGCCCTGCGACGCATATCGCCCCGCCCACGCCCTCACTGCCGCCAAAAGGCCGTTCGGCCCACAGCGACTCCACTCGAGCGGGGCCAAGCGAAGCGCAGCGGAGCGCCAAGCAAGCGAAGCGCAGCGGAGCGCCAAGCAAGCGAAGCGCAGCGGAGCGCCAAGGAAAGCCCAGCGCAGCGGAGTGCCAAGGAAAGCGAAGCGGAGCGGAGCGCCAATCAAGCGCAGCGCAGCGGAGCGCCAAGGAAAGCGCAGCGGAGCGGAGTGCCAATCAAGCGAAGCGCAGCGGAGCGCCAAGCAAGCGAAGCGCAGCGGAGCGCCAATAAATGCCGCGAGCAGCGCAGTGCGCCGGGAGCGAGGCCGCAGGCTGCGAGCCGGGGACCCCGGCGCGCGATGTTGGCGCGCTGGGGTGGGAGAACGAAGCCCTGCGACGCTTATCGCCCCGCCCACATCGCAACTGCCGCCAAAAGGCCGCCGGGCCCACCGTGAGAACGCACGAGCGGGGCCAAGCGAAGCGCAGCGGAGCGCCAATAAATGCCGCGAGCAGCGCAGTGCGCCGGGAGCGAGGCCGACTGAGCGTACCCCGATGTACGTGAAGGAGGCCGAGCGACTGGCAACGAAGTGATGCGACGCTTATCGCCCCGCCCACTTCCGGTTAACCTGGAGCGGCATGGAGTACCACGTCCGCCTCAACCATCTCCGCGCCCGCCTGCGCCAAGAGCGCGCCGACGTCTTCGTCGTCAGCCACCTGCCCAACATCCGCTACCTCACCGGCTTCACCGGCTCGAATGCCTTGCTCGCCATCACCTCCGAGCGCGTCATCTTCTACAGCGATTCGCGCTACCGCCAGCAAGCCGCCGAGGAAGTCGTCGGCGCGCGGGTCGTGATTCCCCCCAAGGGACAACTGATCGCCGCCGCCGCCAAGGCGCTCGCCCGCTCGCGCCGCGTCGCGCTCGAAGCCGCCTATCTCAGTTGGGCCGACCTGCTGCGTTGGCAGGCCCTGGCCGGCAAGTCGCGCCGCTATCTCGCCGCGCACGGCTGGGTGGAGAGCCTGCGCGCCGTCAAGGAGCCAGCGGAAATCGCCGCCATTCGCGCCGCCCTCGATCTCGCCGCCGCCGTCTTGCCATCCGTGCTCGAGTCCGTGCGTGTCGGCATGACCGAGCGCGAGCTGGCCGCTCGTCTCGAGTTCGCCCTGCGCCAGGCCGGCGGCGCCGGCACCGCCTTCGACACCATCGTCGCCTCCGGCCGCCGCGCCGCCCTCGTCCACGGACGCGCCGCCGACAAGCCCTTGCGCGCCGGCGAGCTGGTCATCTTGGACTACGGTGTCTGGCGCAACGACTATTGCAGCGATATGACCCGCACCTTCGCCGTCGGCCGCGCCCCCCGCAAGGCGCGCCAAATCCATCGCGCCGTGCTCGAAGCCCAGCAGGCCGCCATCGCCGCTTGCGGCCCCGGCGCCGCCTGCCGCCGCGTCGATGCCGCCGCCCGCAAAGTCTTGGCTGCCCATGGTCTAGGCGAATACTTCGTCCACTCGACCGGGCACGGGTTAGGATTGGAAGTTCATGAGGCGCCCCGCCTCGCCGCCGCCAGCGCCGACCGCCTTGAGGCCGGCAATGTCGTTACTGTCGAGCCGGGCGTCTATTTGCCCGGATGGGGCGGCGCCCGTATCGAGGATGTCGTGGCCATCACCCCGCGCGGCGCCGAGGTCCTCTCCTCTTCGCCCCGCGAGTTGCTGGAGGTAGGGAGCTAGGTGGAAATCGAAAAGATCAAATCGCTGCTCGCCGGCTTGGCCGATCTCCTCGAGACTTACCGCCTCGACGAGATCGAAGTGCAAGAGGGCGAGTTGCGCCTGCGCCTGCGCCGCGGTGGCAGGGCGCCCGAGCGCGCCGCGG
>JBOGKX010000028.1:0-10750 GCA_050746125.1 Terriglobales bacterium
CTCGATAGCGGCGCCGCCCGCGCCAAGCTCGCCGAAGTCGCCGCCTTCACCCAAGCCGCCGCCTGAGCCGCGCCTCTCACTCGGCGTTGGAGGCGGCCTCGACGGCGCGCCCTGCGGCAGCGGTGCCGAGGCGTCCGCGCAGCCGCCGCTGGATTTCGGGCAGCGCCCGCAGCGCGGCGGCGCGCCCCGCCTCGATGATCTCTTCGCTGCGGTCGAAGGCGTCATGGGAAATGCCATCCACCTCCGGCTGCAGCAGCACGTCGCTGATGCGGCGCCAGCGCGCCGAATGCGCCATCACGGCGATCGAAAAGCTCTGCCCCAGCACCTCCAGCATGTTGTGCGGCACCGCGCCGCTCCAGTGCCCGCCCAGCTCGACGGCGATGATGAAATCCGCGCCGGCCTCGCGCAGGGGTTCGGCCGGAACGACGCAAACCAAACCCCCATCCACGTAAAAATGGCCGTTGATGCGCACCGGCTGGTACATCAGGGGATAGGCGCAAGAGGCGCGAATCGCGTCGAACACCGATCCCGAACGGAAGACCTCGACCTTGCCCGTATAGAGGTCGGTGGCGGGAATCAGCAGCGGAATCCGCATCTTCTCGAACTCGGCGCAGGTCAGCAGCCGCCGCAAATACACTTCCATGCGCAAATTGCTCGCTAAGCCGAGCCGCGATAAGGTCCAGCGCCCCACGTCGCGCAGCCTGAGGTGGCCGGCGGCGTCGGCAATTTGCCGCGGCGAAAGCCCGCTGGCATAGGCGGCCGCCACCAAGCTGCCGGAACTTGTGCCGGCGATCATGTCGATCGGAATGCCGTGCTGCTCGAGGACCTCGAGCACGCCGATGTGGGCGATGCCGCGCGCAAAGCCGCCGCCTAACGCCAGACCCACGCATTGCGGCACGGCGGCCCGCTTGCTCGGGGTCCAATTACGTAGCCAACCGCGCATAGCCTCAGATCGCCGCAAACCTCTGCTTTCATTATTGTGAGGCGGAATAGGTAGCGGCGGGAGGCAAAAAAGAATGTTAGCGTTGGAGGGAATGAGTCGGCCGATCGAGCGGGCAGTGGTGCTGGGCGCCGGTACGATGGGGGCGCGCATCGCCGCCCATTGCGCGAATGCCGGCCTCGCCGTGCAGTTGCTGGACTTAACCGCCGACGCCGCCGCGCGCGGGCTCAAAGTGGCGCTCGAGGGGAAACCGGCGGCCTTCTACGCCGCCGATCGGGCGCGGCTCGTGAAGACCGGCGGCTTCGACAACCTCGAGGCCATCCCGAGCGCTGATTGGGTGATCGAGGCCGTCGTCGAAGACTTGGCGATCAAGCGGCAGTTGCTGGCGCGGGTGGCGCCGTTGCTGAACCCGGAGGCGGCGCTGACCACCAATACCAGCGGCCTGCCGGTGACGGCGGTGGGAGCGGAATTGCCCGCGGCGGTCAGGCGGCGCTGGTTCGGCACCCATTTCTTCAATCCCCCGCGCTATCTGCGCCTGCTCGAGGTGATCCCCACCGCCGAAACCGATCGCGCGCTGATGGAACGCGTCGCCGACTTTGCCGACTGGCGCCTGGGCAAAGGCATCGTCGTCGCCAAGGACACGCCCAACTTCATCGCCAACCGCATCGGCACGTTTTCGATGATGACCGTGATGCGCCTGATGGCCGAGCTGGATCTTGGCGTCGAACAGATCGACGCTCTGACCGGCCCGGCGCTGGGCTGGCCCAAATCCGCTACCTTCCGCACCGCCGATCTGGTCGGCCTCGACCTGCTCGCCCACGTCGTCGAAAACTCCTATCGCAACCTGCCCAATGACGAGCGCCGCGAAGCTTTTTGTCTGCCCGCGCCGCTGCGAGCCATGATCGAGCGCGGCTGGATCGGCGACAAGTCGGGCCAGGGCTTCTACAAAAAGGGCGGTCGCGGGCCGGGCGGCGAGCGCGAAATCCTCGCCCTCGATCTGAAATCGATGGAATACCGCCCGCGCCAAAAGGCGCAATTCCCGTCGCTCGAAATGGCGCGCACGATCGAGGACCCGGGCGAGCGGCTGCGCGCCGTGGTCAACGCGAAGGACGTCGCCGGGCAATTCCTCTGGAAGCTTTTGAGCGAGGTCTTCGACTACGCGGCGCGTCGCATTCCCGAGATCGCCGACCAGCCATACGAGATCGACCGCGCCTTGCGCTGGGGCTTCGGTTGGAGCCAAGGGCCCTTCGCCATGTGGGACGCGCTCGGCCTGGAAGCTACCGTGGCGCGCCTGGAACGCGAGGGCCGCCCGCCCGCCGAATATGTGCGCCGCCTGCTGGCGAGCGGGGCGCGCTTTTTCTATCGCGACGCGCCGCTCGAGCGCGCCCCGAGCGGCCGCGAGTTCGCGGCCCCGGCTACGCTTGCCTATCGGCCGGTGCCGCTGCCCGACGGCGTGGTCCTGCTCGAGCCCCTGCGCCGCGCCGGCCGCGAAGTCGCGCGCAACGCCGGCTGTTCGCTGCTCGACCTCGGCGATGGCGTCGGCTGCCTGGAATTTCACGCCAAGATGAACGCCATCGGCGCCGATATCGTTTCCCTGGTGACCGAGACGCTGCGCGCCGCCGAATCGCGCTTCGACGCCTTCGTCATCGGCAACGAAGCGGAGCATTTCTCCGCCGGCGCCAACTTGATGCTGCTCCTGCTCGCCATCCAAGAAGAAGAATGGGACGAGGTGGAGCTGGCCGTGCGCGCCTTCCAAGGCATGACCCAGGCCATCCGCCGCTCGCCGCGGCCGGTCGTCGCCGCTCCGTTCGGCATGACGCTCGGCGGCGGCTGCGAGGTGATGCTGCACGCCGCGCAGGTGACGGCCCATGCCGAACTTTACGCCGGGCTGGTCGAATTGGGCGTAGGGTTGATTCCCGCCGGCGGGGGCACCAAGGAAATGACCGTACGGGCGCTGCGCGCCGCCGAGCAAGTGCGCGGCCCCGGCAGCCGCGGCGAGAGTGTCGCCGTGCAAGAGGCGATCAAGCAAGCTTTCGAGACCGTGGCGATGGCTAAGGTCTCGACCTCCGCCCTCGAGGCGCAAGCGCTCGGCTATCTCGCGCCGGACGCGGTCACCACGCCCAATCGCGAGCGCCTGCTGGCCGTGGCCAAAAGCGAGGCCCTGCGCTTGCTGCGTGAGGGCTATCGTCCGCCGCCCCCGGCCGTGGTGCCGGCGCCCGGCTCGAACGTGCGCGCCACCCTCCAACTAGGCGTCTATCTCATGCGCCAGGCCGAGTACATCACCGAGCACGAGCAGAAACTCGCCAACAAGCTCGCTCACGTCATGTCCGGCGGTGACGTGCCGGCGGGCACGCCGATCGGCGAAGATTATCTGTTGGATCTCGAGCGCGAGGCCTTTCTGTCGCTCTGCGGCGAGGCCAAAACGCGCGAGCGCATCCAGTACACGCTTAAGACGGGCAAGCCATTGCGAAATTAGGAGAAGTCATGCCCGAAGCCTACATTGTGAGCGCCGTGCGGACGCCGGTGACGCGGGCGTTCCGGGGATCGTTCCGCGCCACTCGTCCCGATGATCTGGCCGCGCTGGCGCTCCGCGAGGCCCTCCGTCGCGCCGCCTTCCCGCCCGCCGAAATCGAAGACGTCGTCCTCGGCTGCGCCATGCCGGAGGCCGAGCAGGGCATGAACGTGGCCCGCATCGCCGCCCTCCGCGCCGAACTGCCGGTCGAAGTCTCGGCCATGACCGTGAATCGCTTCTGCGCCTCGGGCCTCGAGGCCATCGCCATCGCCAGCGAGCGCGTGCGCGCCGGCGCCGCCGCGGCGCTGGCCGGCGGCACCGAAAGCATGAGTCTCGTGCCGATGGGCGGCCATAAGATTTCGGCCAATCCCTGGCTCGGCGAGCACCACCCCGACAGCTATCTGAGCATGGGGCTGACCGCGGAGCGGCTGGCCGCGAAGTACGGGATCGCCCGCCAGGCTGCCGACGAATTCTCGCTGCGCAGCCATCAGCGCGCAATCGCCGCCCAGGACGCGGGCAAGTTTCGCGACGAATTGCTCATCGTGCCCACCCGCATTCCGGCCGATGGCAATGGCCAGGGCTTCTGGCGCGAAGCCCGCGTCGAGGCCGACGAGGGCCCGCGCCGCGACACTTCGCTCGAGGCGCTCGCCACTCTTAAGCCCGCCTTTCACGCCCACGGCCAGGTGACGGCCGGCAACTCCTCGCAGATGAGCGACGGCGCCGCCGCCAGCCTGGTGGTGGGCGACGAGGCGCTGCGCCGCCATGGCCTCAAGCCGCTGGCGCGGCTGGCCGGCTACGCCACGGCCGGCGTCGAGCCGGGGCTGATGGGGCTGGGGCCGGTGACGGCGATTCCCAAGGCGCTGGCGCGCGCCGGGGTGAAACTCGCCGATATCGAAGTAATCGAACTCAACGAAGCCTTCGCGGCGCAAGCCTTGGTCGTCATCGCCCAGGCTGGCCTCGATCCCGAGCGCGTCAACGTCAACGGTGGCGCGGTGGCGCTCGGCCACCCGCTGGGCTGCACGGGCGCCAAGTTGGTGGCCACCATCTTGGGCGAGCTGCGGCGGCGGCGGGCGCGCTACGGACTGGTCACCATGTGCGTCGGCGGCGGCATGGGCGCGGCCGGCGTAATCGAAAACTTAGCGGCTTAAAGGAGGCCTGGCATGGCAACCAAGGCGCAAGGCGTGGAAGTGGGCGGCGGGCGATTCGTGCTCGGGCCGGGCGCACCAGACGACTGTTTCACGCCCGAGGAGTTCAGCGAACAACACCGCCTGATCGCGCAAACCGCCGAGCAGTTCGCCGCCCAAGAGGTGGTGCCGCGCATCGCGGAACTGGAACACCAGGACTTCGCCGTCACCCGTTCGCTGCTGGTGAAGGCCGCCGAGGTGGGCCTCACCGCCGTCGATATTCCCGAAGCCTACGGCGGCCTGGGCCTCGACTTCGTCAGCTCGACCATCGTTTACGACCGCATCGCCAAGTACGCCTCGTTCAGCGTCACCTTCGGCGGCCACACCGGCATCGGCATGCTGCCCATCCTTTATTTCGGCTCCGAGGAGCAGAAGCGCAAGTACCTGCCCAAGCTGGCGGCGAGCGAATGGGTGGGGGCCTATGCCTTGAGCGAATCCGGCTCCGGTTCCGACGCCCTGGCGGCGCGCGCCCGCGCCGAGTTGAGCCCCGACGGCAAGCACTACGTCCTCAACGGCGAAAAGATGTGGATCACCAATGCCGGCTTCGCCGATCTCTTCACCGTCTTCGCCCAAGTCGGCGGTGATAAGTTCACCGCGTTCTTGGTCGAGAAGACGTTCCCTGGCGTCGCCACTGGCGCCGAGGAAAAAAAGATGGGCATCAAGGGCTCCTCGACCCGGCCCCTGATCCTCAATGACGCCCGCGTGCCGGTCGCGAACGTCCTGGGCGAGATCGGCCGCGGCCATGTCATCGCCTTCAACATCTTGAACGTCGGCCGCTTCAAGCTGGGCGCCGGCTGCGCCGGCGGCGCCCGCAACACGCTGACCGAGGCTATCGCCTACGCCAAGCAGCGCAAGGCTTTCGGGCGGCCCATTGCGGAATTCCCCCTGGTCGCGCAAATGCTCGCCGAGATCGCGCTCGGCGTCTTCGCTTGCGAGTCGGCGGTCTATCGCACGGTCGGGCTCATCGACCGCCGTCTCGAAGGCATCGACAAAACCGCGCCGCAGGCGGGCGCGCAGATTCGCAAGGTGCTCGAGGAGTGTGCCGTCGAGTGCTCGATCGTCAAGGTCTTCGGCAGCGAAATGCTCGACCGCACGGTGGATGCCAACGTGCAGATTCACGGCGGCTATGGCTTCGTGCAGGAGTACGAAGCCGAGCGCGCCTACCGCGACTCCCGCGTCAACCGCATCTTCGAAGGCACCAACGAAATCAATCGCCTGCTCATCACCGGCCAGCTGCTCAAGCGCGCGCTCAAAGGCGAGTTGCCGCTGCTGGCCGAGGTGCAGCGGACGACCGACGAGCTGATGGCCGGTCCCGCCGCCGCGGCCGCTGCCTCCGGGCCCTGGGTGGCGGAAACGGCCCAGACCGAGGGGGTGCGCAAGCTCGCGCTGTTGCTGGCCGGAGCCGCCTTCCAGAAATTCCGCGAGGCGCTCGAGCAGGAACAAGAAGTTCTCGCCTGCCTCGCCGACTTGATCTCGATCACCTACGTGCTGCAATCGGCGATTCTGCGCGCGCAAAAGAATTCCGGTCCCGGCGCCGCGCTGATGGCCACCATGGCTCGCGCCCTCGTGGCCGAGCAAATGGAGCGTGCCGAAGCCGTGGCGCACCGCCTCCTGCCCCGCTTGGCCGAGGGGGACATGCTGCGCACCCAGGCGGCGATGGCGCGGCGTCTGCTGAAGCGCGAGCCCGCCGATGTCATCGCCCTGCGGCGCGAGATCGCCCGCGCCGCCATCGAAGCCGGGCGCTATCCGCTGAGCTGAGCGTGGCGGAAGACCCCACACCGCCGCCGCTGCCGGCCGGCTTTCCCGAACGCGCGGTGGTCTTGCTGATCGGCTTGCCGGGCGCCGGCAAGTCCACCTACCTGCGCATCCGCAATCTGCCCTCGCTCTCCAGCGACCGCTTGCGTCGTGCCATCTTCGACGACGAGGCGGCGCAGGAACATCCCGAACTGGTCTTCTCCGCGCTGCGCCAGTTGCTGCGCGCGCGCCTCCGCGCCGGCCGGCCACGCACCTTCATTGATGCCACGAACCTGTCGCCGCGCGAGCGCGCGCCCCTGATGGCGATTGCCGAGGAACATGGATATTCATGCTGCGCGCTGTACTTCGACGTGCCCGCCGCGACCTGCCAGTTGCGCAACCGCCAGCGCGGTCGCCGCGTGCCGGAAGCGGCCATGGAACGCATGGTGGCGCGGCTGCGTCCGCCCACCGTCTCCGAGGGCTTCGCCGTAATGTTCTGCGTTGACGAGGCAGGACGCGCCGCCCCCTACTTCGGCCCGCAATGAACCCCGCCTAGTCCGCGCCCGCCGCTTCGGCCGGCGCGAAAAAGGGCGCCAGTTGCGCGGCGCGCGGCGGAGCGGTGAGCAGGCTGATGCCGATCAGGGCCGCGACCGAGAGCATCACCGCGGGATAGACCGCGTCCACGTTTTGCGTATAGCTGATCGCCGCCCGCCAGCTCTCCGTCCGCGGCAGCCAGGCGGCCAGCTTCGGAAACACGTTCCATGCCACCGTCACCAAGGTGCCCAGTGCCACCGACGCAACTGCCGCCGCCTTCGTGGCCCGCTTCCAGAAAAACGCCGCCATCACCACCGGCGTGATCGCCGCGCTATAAACCGTGTAGGCGTACAGCATCACCGCCAGAATGGATTGCTGGAACGTCTGCGCGAAGGCCAGGATTCCCAGCACGATCACCACCCCGCGCGAGACGGCGATCTGCCGCCGTTGGCTGGCCCGCGGGTTGATGAAGCGCGTATAGACATCGTGGATGATGTTCGTGGCCGGCGAAAACAAATAGTTGTTGCCGGTCGAGATCACCTTTGCGAAGATCGCCCCCATCAGCACCGCGCCCATCAGCTCCGGCAGTCCGTGCCGGGCCGCGTACGGGACGATCTCGCGCGGGAAAAAGCCCGCCATCGGGTGGCCGATCGCCAGCTCCCGCTCCCGCACCAGCGCCGAGCCGATCACCGCGATCAGCACGATGATCGTCTCGAGAATGGTCGTGCCGATCACCCAGCCGATCACCGAGCGGCGCGCATCGCGGGCGCTCTTGGCCGAGAAAAACTTTTGGTACATGCTCTGGTTGCCGAGCATGAGCAGAAAGACCGGCAGAAAATACGCCAGTGCCTTCCAAATCGATAGCGGACCGAGAAAGGTGAAGTGATCGGCCGGCAGCACCGCGCGCACGTGCGCCCAGCCGCCGGCATGCGCCAGCAAGAGCGGCACCGCCGCGATCAAGATGATGGTGACGAGAATGCCGATCACCAGGTCCACGTACGCGATCGAGCTCATCCCCGCCAGCGCCGTGAAGACGATCACGAAGGCCGCGATCAACGCCGTGCCCCAGAGCGGGCTGATGCCGGTCGAAAGCGCCAAGATGTCGCCGCCGCCCTTGAACTGGTAGGACGTGATGGCGGTATAGGCGAGAATGATCGCCACCATCCCCAGCACCCGCACCGCCACGCCGTAGCGAGTCTCGAGCAGGTCGGGCACGGTGAACTGGGCGAAGACGCGTGCCCGCGGCGCCACGAAGAAGATCACGATCAGCGCCACCCATCCGCCCGCCGGCTGCCACAGACTGGCCAGGCCGTTATGGAAGGCGTTCTCGGCGCCGGCAAACAGGCTTCCCGCGCCGATCCAGCTCGACAGCAGCGTGAAAATCAGCACCGCGGCCGAGAGCGACCGGCCTGCCACCAAAAAATCGGCGCCGGTCTTGACCGTGCGCAGCCGCGACAGGCTCACCAGCAGCAGCGCCGCAACGATGGCGATCAGGATGAGAACGTAGTCGTTCATGCCCGTGGCGGGCGCAGGCCGAACAGCGCCGAGCCGACTCGGATCACCGTCGCGCCTTCCTCGATCGCCACCTCGTAGTCTTGCGACATGCCCATCGAGAGCTCCCAGCGGCCGGCGGCGTAGCCCCTCATTTTCTCCCAGATCGCCCGCAGCGCCGCGAAGTGCCGCCGGTTGGCCTCCGGATCGGCGGCGGCGGGCGGAATCGCCATCAGCCCGGTCCACTGCAAATGCGCCGCCCCGGCCACCGCCTCCGCCAGTGCCGGCAGTTCGGCGGCGGCGATGCCCGATTTTTGCGGCTCGGCGGCCAGGTTGACCTCGATCATCACCGGCAGTTGGCGCCCGTCGGCGGCGGCCAGGCGCTCCAGTCGCGCGGCCAGCACCAAGCTGTCGAGCGAGTCAACCGCGTCGGCCGCCGCCACCGCGCGCGCCGCTTTGTTGCTTTGCAAATGCCCGATCAAGTGCCACTCCAAACCCCCCGCGGCTAAGGCAGCGCGCTTCGCCTCGAGTTCCTGTACGCGGTTTTCGCCGAAAAGAGTGAGGCCGGCCGCGATCGCCTCTTCGATTCGCGCCGGCGGCACCGTCTTGGTCACCGCCAGCAGGCGCACTGTCTCGGCCGCGCGCCCGGCCCGGTGGCAAGCCGCGGCCATCCGTTCCCGCACCTCGGCTAAGTTCGCCGCAAACGACATGGCTCCAGCCTACTCGCTCCGCTGCCCCGCGTGCGCCCCCGCGCGCCTATGCTTTAGGGAAATGGCAGCGCCGATCTTCACCATCGGCCACTCGACGCGGCCTATCGCGGAATTCATCGCCATGCTCGAAGCGCATGGCATTGGCCGCGTGGTGGACGTGCGCACCGTGCCACGTTCCGCGCACAATCCGCAATTCGAAGGCGACGCCCTGGCGGCCTCTCTGCGCCGGGCGCGCATCGCCTACCGCCACCTGCACGCTTTGGGCGGCTTGCGTCACGCCCGCCGCGACTCCCCCAATGGCGCCTGGCGCAACGCCTCGTTTCGCGGCTTCGCCGACTACATGCAGACGCCACGGTTCGCAGCCGGCCTTGCGGAGCTCCTGGCGCTTGCCGCCAAACCCAAGCGCAAGAGCGCGCCCTGCACCGCGATCCTGTGCGCCGAGGCCGTGCCGTGGCGCTGCCATCGCTCCCTGATCGCCGACGCGCTGCTGGCGCGCGGCATTGCAGTGCGCCACATCATGACGGCCAAGTCCGCGCCGCCCGCCCGGCTCACGCCCTTCGCCCGCGTTGTCCGCCGCCGCGTCACTTATCCGCCGCCGGCTTGAGCCGACGCCGCGATCACCGCGCGGACCGCCTCCGTCACCGCGTCCGGCCGGTCCAGCGGGATCCAGTGACCGCAACCGGCGATGATTTCATGCCGTCCGCGCGCCGAAAGCGCCGCCGCCCGCTCCTGTTCGGCCACCCGTGCCGGCGTCGGATCGCAGGCGGTGAGCGCCACCACCGGCGCCGCCAGCGGCTGCGAGCGTTGCCGCTCCCGCTCCGCCACTTCCGCCGCCAGCGCCGGCAAGACTTCGATCTGGCTGGCGAGCGTCGCGTAATACTTGGGCTGAATCCAGAGCGCCGCCAGCGGCTTTCGCGCCTCGGCCGGTAGGTTGTGGACCGGCGTGAGCAAACCGCGATCGGAGCGGCCCAGAATCCCCAGCGTCACCGCCGAGACCACGCCCCGCGCCGCCCGCACATTAAGATCGTGCTCCGGATTGCGCCCCGGCGGTCGCCGCCCCGCGCCTAGCGTCGCCAGCCACGCCACCCCGCGCGCGATTCCTAGCCGCGCCGCCCAGACGCCGCGCCGGCACAGATGCCGGCCCACGCGCAGCCGCAACCGGTCGTGCGGCTCCGGCGCGATCCATTGCTCCGGCGCCGCGGCGTCCACCAGCACCAGCCCCGCCATCTCTTCCGGAAATTCCGCCGCAAACGCCCTCGCCAGCAAACCGCCGTAGGAGTGGCCCACCAGAACGTAAGGTGGTGGCGCACCCAGCGCTCGCAATAGAGCGCGCAACTCGGTCACCACGCGCGCGCCTGTTCGCGGCATCGGTCCGGCTTCGCTCCAGCCCATGCCCGCGCGGTCATAGGCGATCGTCGGCGCGAATTGCGCCACCTCCCGCTGCACCAGCGTCCAGCCCAGCGACGACGCGCCCAGCGCCGCCTCGAAGATCACCCACGGCGCGGGCTCTGCCCCCGCCCGAGGCGCCGTGATCACCGCGTGCAGCCGGTGTCCGCCTTTGTCGCGGGGCAGCCGTATCATCCGTCCGGCCGGCGGAAAACGCCGGCGGTCGCGCCGCGCGCCGGCGGCCTGCGCGGCCGCGCCC
>JBOGKX010000029.1:0-12421 GCA_050746125.1 Terriglobales bacterium
CATCACGGCGGCGGCGCAATAGGCCAGCGAACGCGGGCGCTCGGTATCGCGGCGGCGGCCCGAGGCGAAGGCGGCGAAGGTCTGATCGATGCCGGCGAGGACGGCGGGGAGGGGAATGCCCGACTGCTGCCACGATTCGATCAGCGCCCAGTCGAGCGGGCACAGGTAAATCTGGCGGCCGCGCGCCCGCTGGAAGTGCTCCTCGATCTCGGTGAAATAGTTGAAATAGTTCACGGGTCGGATGTGGCTCGCGGCGCCCCGGCGGCCGCGCCGCCGCAGGCTATCATGCTCTCATGCTCATTGGCAGGATCGCGTTCGAGGCGCGGCGCGGCCGCTGGCCGCTCGGCGCCGGCTGTCTATTGATTATCGCTTTAGCCTCGGGAGCGGCGGCCCAAAGCGCGCCCCAAGCACCGGCCACGGTGACGATTCAACCGCGATGGCAAGCCGGCGCGGTGCTGCGCTGGCAGGTGCGCATCCACTCCAGCTTGACGCGCACGGCGCCGCAAGCGACCGAGAGCGCCAGTCTCGACAATCAGACGTTGGCGCAGATGAAGGTCGAGTCGGTGGACGCCGGCGGGGCCATGGCCGACCTGTCGGTGGTGAGCTACAAGACGCAGGTCAGCGGCCTCAGCGCGCTGGCCGAGCAGTTGCGAGCCTCCGAAGACCGCCTCGCCGCCGCCGCGCCGGCGCTGGCGCCGGTACGCATTCGCCTGGTCGCGGGCGGCGAGAACCAGGTGCTTTCGGCGCCCAGCGGCGACGAATATTCCGAGATCGTGGACATGCTGGAACAGCTCGCTCGCACCGACTCGCTGCCGCTCGGCGCCACCCGCGTCGGCGACCACTGGACCCGGCAACGCGTGCAAAACCTCGCCACCCTGCACTTTGCCCTGCCCACCGCACTGCGCTGCTCGCTCGCCCGCCTCGACTGGACGGGCCAGGGCTGGCAAGCCGTGATCGCGGTGAATAGCGATGCGGATGCCGATTTGCCGCCCTCCTCCATCCCCAACTTCAGCGAGTTTGCCAAACGCGGCTATGCCCCCAAAGCCCATCTGAGCGTCAGCGGCACGGCCACGGCGCGCTACGCCGTGGCCACGGGCATGCTCGACGGCGCCGACAGCCAGACCCACAACTTACTGCGCATCGATTTGGTCGGACCGGAACCGAAGCCGATCGAAATCCTGACGCGGATCGACTCGACCGGGTCCGTGCGCCGGCTGACGCCGGGGTAGGTGGGCGGGGCGAATCAGCTGCGCCGGGCTTCGTTCTCGGCTCGTCTCTCGCCCCAAGGCGCGCCGCTGCGGGGCTGCCGCCAGTTGGGGGAGCGCGGCGGGTGGGAGCAGTGATCCTGTAAAATGACCCCTCGGTTCGCTTCCGATGCCCCAGCTATTTGAGCCGCCCCGCTACATCGCCATCGAAGGTCCGATTCGAGTCGGCAAGTCCACGCTGGCCGCCATTTTGGCGGAGCAAATGAACGCGCGGCGGCTGCTCGAACCGGACGGCAATCCGTTTTTGGCCAGCTTTTATCAAGGCGAGGCGGGAGCGGCCTTTCGGCTGCAAATGCATTTTTTGCTGGAGCGCTACCGGCAACTGCGGGCACTGGGACCGACGCGGCCGCTCGATCCGGTGGTGGCCGACTACATTTTCGAGAAGGACAAGCTCTTCGCGTACCTGAATCTGAGCGACGAGGAACTGGCGATCTACAAGCAGTACTACGCGCAATTCCGCCGCGACATCGCCAGCCCGGACCTGGTGATTTACCTGAAAGCCACGCCGGAGGTATTGCGGGAACGGCTGGCGCGCAAAAACCTCAAGGCCGAACAACAGCTATCGGATGAATACCTGGACGAGGTGGTCAAGGCCTACGACCACTTTTTCTTCCATTACACGCAAAGCGACTTGCTGGTGATCGACACCAGCGAGATCGATTTCGTCGAGCGGCATCAGGACCTGCAGGAACTGCTGCGGCGGCTGGCGGAGCCGATCAAGGGGACGCAATACTTCCTGCCGCTGGGTTCCTAACAGCTCTCTCGCGAGGCACTCGGCGAGGGCCTTTCGGCGGTACGCTGGCGCCATGCGACCCCTTCGATATTCCATCAACGTCACATTGGACGGATGCTGCGATCATCGCGAAGGGTTCGCGGACGAAGACTTGCATCGTCACGCGGCCGCGAACATCGGCCAGGCCGACGCCCTGCTCTTGGGCCGGGTGACTTACGAAATGATGGAGGCAGCGTGGCGGGGGCCGGCGCGGCCGGGAGCGAGGCCTGATTGGATGGAACCCTTCGCCCGCGCGATCGACGCGGCCAAGAAGTACGTGGTGTCGAGCACCCTGGAACGGGTCGATTGGAACGCGGAGCTCGTGCGCGGGGATCTGGGGAAGGCCGTTCAGCAACTCAAGCTGGAGCCGGGAAAGGGCTTGTTCACGGGAGGCGTGAAGCTCCCGCTGTCGTTGGCGGAGCTGGGATTGATCGATGAATACGAGTTCGTGGTGCAGCCCAGGCTAGCGGGCCACGGACCGACGTTGTTCGCGGGGCTATCGAAGCGTATTGACTTGAAGCTAGTCAGCCGGCTGGAGTTCGACTCGGGGGCGGTGGCGATGCGGTATGAGCCGCGAAGGTAGCCCTTCGGCTCGCTGGAATTTCCGCGGGGGCTCGCTGGCGGCCGCCAGTTGCCGCAAATGGCGTTAGGATTATGAGGACAGCAGCAGTGGCTCCGATCCCAGGCTGACGGAGACCCGAAATGAGCGCATACCACGATCTTTCCTCGCTAAAATTCACCACCCAAACCTGCCGCGAGAAGAAACAGCGCGGCGAAAAAATCAGCTGCCTGACGGCCTACGATTACGCCTTCGCGCGGCTCTTCGACGAAAGCGGCATCGACATCTTGCTGGCCGGCGACTCGCTGGGCATGGTGGCGGCCGGCGAGGAGAGCACGCTGCCGGTCTCGATGGAGCAGATGATCGCGGCGACGCGCGCGGTGCGGCGCGGAGCGCGGCGGGCGCTGGTCGTGGCCGACATGCCGTTTGGCTCGTATCAGGTCTCGTCCGAGCGCGCGATCGGCAACGCGGTGCGGCTGATCAAGGCGGGCGCGGAGGCGGTCAAGCTGGAGGGCGGGGCAAGCCGGGCAGCGCTAGTCAGCCGCCTGGTGGGAGAAGAGATCCCGGTGATGGCGCACATCGGGCTGACGCCGCAAGCCTTGCACCGCATGGGCGGGTATCGCGTGCAGGGGCAAAGCGACGCCGCCGCGCGCGGCTTGCTGCGCGACGCGCGGGCGCTCGAGGAAGCCGGCGCTTTCGCCGTGGTGCTGGAGGGCATGCCGCGCGAGGTGGCGGCGCAGATCACGGCCGCGGCGGCCATCCCCACCATCGGCATCGGCGCGGGCCCGGAGTGCGACGGGCAGGTGCTGGTAATGCACGACTTGCTGGGGCTGGTGTTTCGCGACGCGCCTAAGTTCGTGCGCCGCTACGCGGATCTGGGCGAAGCGGCGCGGCAAGCCGCCGAGGCCTTCCGGCAAGACGTCGAGACCGGCGAATTTCCCCGCGATCAGGAGAGTTACCACTTTCCGGTTGCCGCCACGCTCGGCAGCCGCAAGGGATAAGCGCGGGTGCGGGTTATCGAGGATCCGGCCGAGTTTCAGTCCGCCTGCCGGCGGCACCGCGACAGCCTGGGTTTGGTGCTGACGATGGGGGCGCTGCACGAAGGGCATCTCTCGCTGGTGCGCGCCTCGCGAGCGCGGGATGCGGCGACGGCGGCGACGATCTTCGTGAATCCGCTGCAATTCGGCCCGCAAGAGGATTTCGCCCGCTACCCACGCACGCTCGACCGCGACCTGGCGCTGCTCGAGCGCGAAGGCACGGCGCTGGTCTTCGCGCCGCAAGTGGAGGCCATGTATGCGCCCGGCTTCGCCACCGCGGTCGAGGTGGCGGGGCTTTCCGAGCGCCTGTGCGGGGCCAGCCGGCCGGGGCATTTTCGCGGCGTAGCGACAGTGGTGCTCAAGCTGCTGCACCTGGCCGGGCCGGCGCGGGCCTATTTCGGGCAGAAGGATGCGGCGCAAGCCGCGCTGATTCGCCGCCTGGTACGCGACCTGTCAGTGCCGGTCGAGATCGTCGTTATGCCGATCGTGCGCGAGCCCGACGGGCTGGCGCTGAGCTCGCGGAACGCGTACTTGGACGCAGCGGCACGGCAGCGCGCCGCGCTGCTCTACCAGGCGCTCGACGCGGTACGGCGGCGCTATGAGAGCGGCGAGCGCGCCGCCAGCCGGCTGGTGGCCGCGGGCCGCGCCGTGCTGGAGGGCGAAGCGGCGATTCGGCTCGACTATTTCGCCGCCGTGGACGCCGAGTCGCTGCTGCCTGTGGCCAGCGCCGGACCGGGGACACTCTTCGCCGTGGCGGCGTATTTAGGTGGCACGCGGCTCATCGACAATCTAGTGATCCGCGCCGACGGCACACCACAGCTTTGAGGCTTCGGCCGGCGCCTAGGTGGCGGGGCGGGCGGCGCGCGGGGCGGCATGCGCGGCGGCGGGGCGCATGGCCAGGCAGAGGCGGCCGGGCAGCAGATACTCGCCGACGTAATCGGCGACGGCGGCTTCGAGGGTCCAGCGGAGCGCGGGCGCGCCGGCGCCGCGCAGGCGGTCGAGCGGGGCCTCGGTGACGTACTGATATTTGCCGCGCAGATCGGCCGGCATGTCGAAGTACTCGATGCGAGGCGGTAACTCCAGGGCGGCGAAGACGGCGCGGGCCAAGTCGTTCCAAGTGCGCGCCTCGCCGCTGCCGACATTAAACAGGCCCGCCGCGCTGGGCCGTTCGAGAAAGGCGGCCGTGACGGCGACGGCATCCTTGACGTAGATGAAGTCGCGGCGCTGCTCGCCGTCGGCGAAATCGGGGCGGTCGGAGCGAAACAGGCGCACCGGGCCGCCGGCCTGAATCTCCTCGAAGGCGCGCAGCGCCATGGAGCGCATCTCGCCCTTGTGGTACTCGTTGGGGCCAAAGACGTTGAAGTACTTGAGCCCGACCACGCGCTCGAGGGCGCCGGCGCGCCAAGCCCACAGATCGAAGGCGTGCTTGGAAAGCGCGTAGGCGTTGAGCGGCTGCAAGCGGGGGAGGCTCGCGAGGTGGTCGGCATGGCCTTGCCCGCCGTCGCCGTAGGTGGCGGCGCTCGAGGCGTAGATCAGCCGCACCCCGCGGGCCAGGCACCACTGCGCCACCGCCTTCGAATAGGCGAAGTTGTTGCGCATCAGGTAGCCGGCATCGGTCTCGAGCGTCGAACTGCAAGCGCCGAGATGGAAGACCGCCTCGAGATCGGGCAGCGGGCGGCCGTTCTCGATGCGCGCCAAGAACTCGTCTTTGTCGAGGTAGTCGGCGAAATCGAGCCCGCAGAGATTGCGGAAGCGGGCGTCGCGGCCGAGGTCATCCACCAGCAGCAAGTCATGGCGGCCCGCCTGGTTGCAATGCCAAGCGAGCGCGCTGCCGATGAAGCCGGCGGCGCCGGTGATGGCGATCATGCGCGCGGTCTCCGCGGGCCAAGGGCGGGCAAGCGAGCCAGGAGTTCCGCGACGCCGGCGACGGCGGTACCCGGCTTGGCGACGACCACGCCGGCGGCCAAGTTGGCGACGAGGGCGGCGTGGCGGGGCGGCGCGCCGGCGGCGAGCGCCAACGTCACGGCGGCGGCGACCGTATCGCCGGCGCCGGTGACGTCGGCCACGTCCACGGCGGCGCTGCGGATGGCGAAGGCGCCGGAGGCGCCGAAGAGGCGCATGCCCTCCCGCCCGCAGGTGACCAGCAAGTGCTCGCAGCCGTTACGGCGGCGCACTTGCTCGGCAGCGGCGGCCAGCGCGCGCTCGTCATGAATGGGGTGGCCGGCGAGAAAGGCCAGTTCGCGCAGATTGGGCTTAAGCAGAGTGGCGCCGTGGAAATGCAACTCGCTGCCCTTGGGATCGACGCAGATGGGCCAGCGATGGCGGCGGGCGGCGCTCAGCACGCGGCGCATCAGCGGCGCGGTCAAGCATCCCTTGCCGTAATCGGAGGCGACAACGGCGCGCACCGGAGCGCGCGCCAGGGCGGCGGCGAGGCGCGCGACAGTGGCGGCGGCGATGGGGCCGGCCAGCTCGCGGTCGATGCGCAGCACATGCTTGTTTTGCGCCAAGACGCGCTGCTTGACAGTGGTCGGCCGGCCGGCCACGGCGAGCACGCCGTCGTGGGCAATTCCCTGCTCCGCCAGCAAAGCGCGCAGCCGCGCGCCGGCTTCATCGCAGCCGATGACGCCGAAGAGCGAGACGCGCGCTCCCAAGGCGCGCAGATTGGCGGCGACATTGGCGGCGCCGCCCAGCCGGAAGCTTTCGTCTTCGAGCAGGATCACCGGCACCGGCGCCTCGGGCGAGATGCGGGTGGCATCGCCCCACAGGAAATGATCGAGGATCAGATCGCCGATGACCGCCACGTGGTGGCCGCGCCAGCTCTCGAGCAAGCGGCGCAAGGCGGCCGGGGAGGCCGTGGCCAGGCGAGGGCGGCCATTGCGGCGGGCGTCGAACCCGAACGGGTGTGCGGAAGCGGGCATGAGCGGCGGAGGGCTCTATTCTAGCGTGGCGGTGGGGCCGCCAGTTTTGTGGGCGCCGGCAAAGAACTCGCGCACTTCGGCGATGCTGGCGGCGCGGCGGTACGGGGGCAGGCTGTCGAGGAAAATGCGGCCATAGCGCTGCCGCAAGATGCGGCTGTCGAGCAAGGCGAGCACGCCGCGATCGCGGGAGGAGCGGATCAGCCGACCGAAGCCCTGCTTGAGCGCCAGCACGGCATGCGGCACCTGGAACTCCACGAAGGCGTTGCCGCCGGCCTCGCCGACGGCGCGGATGCGGGCGGCGGTAACGGGATCGGCGGGGGAGGCAAAGGGCAGCTTGTGGACGATGACACAGCTGAGCTGCTCGCCCTGCACGTCAACTCCCTGCCAGAAGCTGCCGGTGGCGAAGAGCACGGCTTGGGGCGTGGCGCGGAAGCGCTCCAGCAAAAGATGGCGGGGCGCCTCGCCCTGCAAAAGCATGGGGAACGGCAGGCGGGCCTCAAGGCGGGCGAAGGTGTCGCGCATCTGCTCGTAGCTGGTGAAGAGCACAAAAGCGCGGCCGCCGCTGCACTCGAGCAGGGCGGCGATGGTTTCGGCGGCTTGCGGCGTGAAATCATCGGCGCGGGGATCGGGCAGATCCTCGGGGATATAGAGCAGCGCCTGGCGCTCAAAGTCGAAGGCCGAAGGCAGACTGCATTCGGCGCCGTGGCGCAAGCCGATGCGCCCGCGCACGTAGTCGAAGCTGCCCGCCACCGCCAGCGTCGCCGAGGTCAGGATTACGGTATCGCAGGGGACGAAGAGATGCTCCTCGAGCAGGTCGGCGACCTCGATCGGGGTGGCGCCGACCACCACACCGCGGCCGCGCCGCTCATGCCAAAAGACCACGCCGCTCGCGTCTTCTTCGAAGAGGTAGGCCGACTTTTCGGCCAAATCGCCGAGGCGGCGCGCCAGGCTTTCGGCTTCCGGGCCGCCACCGCGCTGCGCCATCAACTCGCCGTTGGCGGCGCGCAGGTTGTCGAGCAGGCGGCGATAGGCGCCCTGATTCCGCGCGATGAAACGAGCGCGGTCGAGAAAAGGATGGCGGCCGGGCGTTTCCCCCAACTCCAGCAACAGCGCCAGGCCGCTCTCGACGCCGTGTTGCAGGCGGCCGAGCCAGGGTCCATCGGCGACCAGTTGCAGGCGCGCCCAGGCGGCGGCGTCGCGGTCGAGCTCCTGAAGCTGGTAGCTGCTGATGGAAGCGCCGAAATATTGGCCGGCCACCTCTTCCAGCTCGTGCGCCTCGTCGAAGACCACCGCCTCGTAGGGAGGCAAGACGCCGGGCAGGTCGCGCTGCTTCAGAGTGAGATCGGCGAAGAACAAATGATGATTGACGACGATCAGATCGGCTTCTTGCGCCTGTTGCCGCAGGCGCGTGAGAAAACACTCGGCGAAATCGGGGCATTTCTGACCGATGCAGATTTCCTTGCGGGCGTTGAGGCGCTCCCAGAGCGGCGAACTTTCGGGCAAAAAGGCCAACTCCGCCCGGTCGCCCAGCTCGCTCTCGCCCGCCCACTGGCGGATGCGGCCATAGGCCTCGAGCTCGGGCAGGGTCAGCAGGGCCGGCTGGGATTCGAGCTCGGCGATGCGGCGGCGGCAAGCGTAGTTGTTGCGTCCCTTTACGCAGGCCACCCGCAGTTCCCTGCCTAGGGCGGCTTCCAGCAAGGGAACATCCTTGAAGATCAGCTGTTCTTGCAGATTTTTCGTGCCGGTCGAGATCACCACGCGACGACCGCTGGCAATGCAGGGAAGCAAGTAGGCCAGCGTCTTTCCGGTACCGGTGCCGGCTTCGATCAACAGATGGCGGTGGCTTTCGAGAGCTTCGGCCACGGCGCGCGCCATTTCCAACTGGCCGGGGCGGAACTCGTAGCCGGGGTGGGCCTGTTGCAAGCGGCCGCCGCGACCAAAAAACGCCCGCAGGGAATTTGCCTGGGTGGCTGCGGCCGGGGCCATCCCTAGAGTCTAACGGTTGGGCTCTAATTGCCGCTCCCCCCAGACTGGTATCCTATGGGGACCATGCCACGCACGGTCGAAAACCTGAACGCCAAGCTACTGAACCTCATCGCCGAAGACATGGCGATCGAGGAGGCCGAGCTGACCTCGAACGCTTCGCTCAACGAAGACCTAGGATTGGACGAGATCGACATCGCGGAGCTGTTGATGCAAGCGGAGGAGAAGCTGGGCGCGCAAGAGTTCAGCGAAGAAGAGTGGGAAGACTGCCGCACGGTGGGCGATTACCTGCGCCTGGTGGCGCAGCACCTGGACAAAAAGGGCGCCAAAAAGAAGTGACGCCGCCGCGCTAGCGGCGGTCGAGGATCTCTCGGACCTTGGCCGGCACCGCGTCGGGATGAAAGGGCTTTTGCAGCATCGGCCCTAGCGCGCTGACGTCGCCCAGGGCGGGATCGGCGTAGCCGGACATGAAGAGAATCTTGGTTTCGGGGTGGCGGGCGTGGACGCGCTCGGCCAGGACGCGGCCGTCCATGTTGGGCATCACCACATCGGTCAAAAGAAGATCGATCTTGCCGGAGTGTTCGGCGTAGAGCAACAGCGCCTCCGAGCCGTCGCGCGACTCCAGCACGCGATAGCCCTGAGCCACCAGCGCGTCCCGCACCAAGGCGCGCACGCCGTCCTCGTCCTCGGCCAGCAGGATGGTCTCCAGGCCGCCGGCGGGGAGGTGCGACTCCGATCCCTCCTGCCGCTCCGGGCCGGTTTCGCGAACCTCGGGCAAATAGACGAAAAAACTGGTGCCGCGCCCCACTTCGCTGCGCACTTCAAGATGTCCGCCGCTCTGGCGCACGATGCCATAAACCATGGCCAGGCCCAGGCCGGTCCCCTTGCCCCGTTCCTTGGTGGTGAAAAAAGGCTCGAAGATGCGCGCCATCAGCTCCGGCTTGATGCCGGTGCCGGTGTCGCGCACGCAGAGCATCACGTAGCGGCCGGGTGGCGGCACGCCGGAGGCGCTGCCTTCGGGCACTTCGACCAAGCTGGTGATGAGGCTGAGCACGCCGCCCTGGGGCATGGCATCGCGGGCGTTGACCGCCAGGTTGAGCACGATTTGCTCGACCTGGCCGGGATCGGCGCGCACCCGGGCGTGTTGCGCCGCGAGACGGGTGGTGACCTCGATCTGCTCGCCGATCAGGGGGCGCAGCATGGCCTCCATGCTGCCCACCAATTCATTGAGGTCGATCACCTGCGGGGCCAGCGCCTGCTGGCGGCTGAAGGCCAGCAGTTGGCGGGTGAGGCCGGCGGCGCGCTCGCCGGCACGCTTGATTTCGGCCAGCTGCTTGCGCAGTTCTTCGTTCTCGCCCACGCGCAGCAAGGCGATGTCGCTATAGCCGTTGATGACGGTGAGGAGGTTGTTGAAGTCGTGGGCGATGCCGCCCGCCAGCCGGCCCATGGCTTCCATCTTTTGCGATTGGCGCAGCTGATCCTCGAGCGCCTTGCGCTCGCTAATGTCGCCGTAGTTGATCACCATGGCGCGCACCCCGGGCTCCGCGAGCAAATTCTTGAACGTGCCGCCCACCCAGCGCCAGGAGCCGTTGTGGTGCAAGCAGCGAAACTGCACTTCCAGGCTTTCGCCGGGATGCTCGGCCACCTTCGCCCACAGCGCGAACGTTGCCGGCCGGTCCTCGGGATGGACGAGATCCTGGAACTGGCGCCGCACGAATTCGGCGGGCGAATAGCCGAGCACGCGAACGGTGTTTTCGCTGGCGAAGACGAAGGAGCCTTGTGGATCGGCCAGGGCGATGGCCTCGGCGCTGTTCTCGATCAGGGCGCGGAAGCGATGCTCGCGGGCGCGGAGCAGTTCCTCCGCCTGTTTGCGCTCGGTGATATCCACCATGGTGCCCTCGATCACCTGGCGGTCGGGCGGCACCCAACTGGCGTTCTCCAGCACCCAGAGGGTGGTGCCGTCGGCGCGGCGATAGCTGGCCTCGCGGCCGTTGACCTGCTTGCGATCCTCCATCTGGGCGAGAAAGTCCGGCCGCTCCGCGGGATTCACGTAGAACTGCTCGACGCGGCGGGAGAGCATCTGGGCGCGCCCCGTGAAGCCGAACATGCGGGCGCAGGCGTCATTGCAATCGAGCAATTCGCCATCTTTGGTGGCGGTGTACACGGCGGCCAGGTTGCGCTCGAAGAGGCGGCGGTAGCGCCGCTCCATGCCCAGCAGCGCGGCGTCGGCGTCGCGCTCTCGATCACGCCAAACTTCGGCGGCGGCGGCGGCGGCCAGCATCGCCACCACGAACCAGATCAAGGCGCCGCCGACGGGAATCGGCAAGGGTCCGTGGCTGCGATACGGCCATAGCAGGTAGCTGTAGGCGGCGGCCGCCGCCAGGGCGCCGGTCATGGCCACGGCCATCCGCCGCCCCAGGGACAACAGCAGCACGTAAATCAGCAGCAAGACGCCGCTGGCGATGAAATCGCGTCCTAGTCCCCAGCGAACGATGAGCACGGCCAGGGCCGCGGCGCCCCCGCCCGCCAGGGCGGGCGTCCAGCACGCGCGAACTGCGGAGAGAGGGCGCATCTACGGGAAAGCCTGTACAAGAGGAGACTTCCGGGAAGAATAGCTCAAACGCGGAGTTAGGAGAAAACAATCCACGCTCGCGGGCTTGACTGGGGAATGACCCGTGCCTAGCCGGCAACCTGACCCTTGTATCAGGTGCTTTATGGCGGCCGCCGCCTGTACGCTGGCTGGACCATTCGTTTGCGACAGGCGCGGCATGGGCAGAATCAACGTCCGAACCTTGGCGGAAGTCAACAAAGAGCTCTGGCTCCTGCTCTCGCTCTTTGCCATTGCCGGCCTGCTGAACTACTTTCTCGCCGGGCAGCGCATGCTGCTCGACCTCTACTTTTTGCCGGCGGTCTTCTCCGCCTATGTGTACGGGCGGCGGCACGCGGTGCTGACGGCGGTGGCCAGCGTTTTTCTGGTGCTGCTGCTGGTGTGGTTCAAGCCGGATTTGTTCACGACGCGGAGCGCGCCGGTGCCGGCGTCGCTATGGTGCGAGTTCGTGGTGTGGGGCGGCGTGCTGGTGCTGGTGGCGCACGCCATGGGCACGCTCTACGATCGCAGCCGCAGCCAGATGCAGGAGCTGCGCGAAACTTACCACGGCGTGCTGATGATCTTGCAGCAGTTCATCGCCAAAGATAAGTACACGCAAAATCACTCCTATCGCGTCTCGGTTTACGCTCGCGCCATCGCCGCGCAGATGAATTTCGACATCGAGCGGCTGGAGGACGTGCGCGCCGCCGCCTTGCTGCACGACATCGGCAAGCTCGACATGGGCCGCGAACTGCTCTACAAAGCGGCGCGCCTGACCGAGCGGGAATACCACGAGATGCAGCGGCACGTGGACAAGGGGCTGCAGTTGCTCGCCCCGGTGGGCGGCAGCCTGCGCCGCGTACTGCCCATCATCCTGGCCCACCACGATAAGTTCGACGGCAGCGGTTACCACCCCAGCCGCGGCGGGGAAATACCCCTAGAGGCGCGGGTGCTCTCCGTCGCGGACGTTTACGACGCGCTCACTAGCGATCGTCCTTACCGCCAAGCCATGTCCCCCTTCGAAGCCAAGGCCATCATTCAGAAGGGGTCCGGCACCGATTTCGATCCGCAGGTCGTCGAGTCCTTTCTGGACGCGTTTCGAGTTGGGGCGCTGGAAGTGCCGGAGCTGGTGGTCTAGGCGTTAAGGTGGGCGGGGCGATAAGCGTCGCCTCGCCGCTTTCATTGGCGCTCCGCTGCGCTGCGCTTGCTTGGCGCTCCGCTGCGCTGCGCTTGCTTGGCGCTCCGCTGCGCTGCGCTTGCTTGGCGCTCCGCTGCGCTGCGCTTGCTTGGCGCTCCGCTG
>JBOGKX010000030.1:0-38124 GCA_050746125.1 Terriglobales bacterium
CTGCGCCGCCGCCGCCTGCGCCGCGCCGGGCGGCACGACGGCGTTGGCCGGAGCGGCCGGCGATCGCCTTCGGCAACGCCTGGAGCGCCTGGCCCGCGCCGTCGCTGCTAGACCAGCGTAACCTCGACTCCCGCCTCGCGCAGGCGCTTGAGATCGGCCGGCGGGATGCCGTGATCGGTGATCAGGCGGTGCAGCGCGCGCAAGGGCGCGATATGGCAGAGGCTGCGCCGCCCGAACTTCGAGGAATCGCTCACCACCACGACCTCGCGCGCGATGGCGATCATCGCCCGGTTTACCTTGGCCTCGAGCAAATTCGGGGTGGTCACGCCGCGCGCCGTGTCGATGCCATCGACACCCAGGAACAGCCGATCGGCGTTGAGTTGCGCCAGCGTTTCCTCGGCCAAGGGGCCGACCAGCGAGAACGAGTTTTCGCGCAGCGAGCCGCCCGTCAGGACCACGCTCACCGCGCTGCCGGCGAGCATCTCGGCGATGTTGACGGCGTTGGTAATCACCGTCAGCCGCGTCATCTTGCGCAGCTGCTTGGCCACTTCCATGGTGGTCGAGCCGGAATCGAACACGACGGTTTCGCCGGGCTGCACCAGCTTGGCCGCCGCTTGCGCGATGGCCGCCTTTTCCCGCGTGTGCAGCGCCGCCTTGGTGCCGAGGGCGGGATCGGCGGCGGCGAAGCCGACCGAGATGGCGCCGCCATGCACGCGCTGCACCAGGCCGCGTTTATGGAGAGCCAATAAATCGTTGCGCGCGGTGACCGGTGAGACGTCGAAGCGCGCGGCGATGGTATTCACCAGCACTCGTCCGTCGCGGCGCACCTGGGTCAAAATGTGGCGCCGCCGCTCTTCGTTGAGCAGGTTGTTCTCCGCCGGCATGAACTCTCCCATCAGCATACCCGTTCCCTTCCCGGCAGCCGGCGCGGGCCGCGGGCGCCCGGTCGATTTCGCCAGCAAATGAAAAGCATCGCAAGCACTTGACAGAGTGGATGGTTTTGCACTAACGTCCGCCACCAGGAGGCTGGTGCAATGACAGCAACCGGTCGAGTGAAGTGGATTTCGATTGCTTTCGTTCTGGCGGCTGCGCTGGCGTTCGCAGTGCCGCCCTCGAGCGCTCAAGTTCTATACGGCTCCGTCGCGGGCACGGTTACCGACAACAGCGGCGCGGCCTTGCCGAACGCCCAGGTGAGGGTTACGAACCCCGGCACTGGCTTTCAGCGCCAGGTCAAAACCAACGGCAACGGGCAGTACCGCTTTCCCGATCTGCCGGAAGGCGCTTACACGCTGGCGGTCGAGGCGACGGGTTTCAAGGCCTTGCAAAAGACCGGCGTGAGCGTCGTCATCGGCCAGGTCAACGAGGAAGACTTGAAGCTCGAGGTGGGCGCGGTGCGGCAAGAAGTCGTCGTGCAGGGCTCGGCGGCGGTGCTACAGACGCAGCAAACGGACGTCCACACCACGATCAGCGCCTATGCCGTGCAGAATTTGCCGCTGAACGTCTACCACAATTTCCAAACGCTGGAGTTGCTGACGCCGGGCGTTTACTCGACCTCGGGAATCCGCAATAGTTATCCCAATTCCATCGCCGACGCTCCCGACCGCTCCTTCGACATCAATACCAACGGCTTGCCGACGCACGTCAATACCACGCGCGTGGACGGCGCGACCAATATCTTCCTCTGGCTGCCGGATCACATGGTGATCGTGCCGCCCGCGGCGACGGTGGAAGAAGTGAACGTGCAGACCGCGACCTACGGCGTGCAGAAGGGCTTGACCGCCGGCGCCGCCACCGACGTGGTCACCAAATCCGGAAACGATCAGTTCCATTTCTCGCTCTACGGCTACCACACCGACCAGGCGCTGGACGCCGAGAACCTTTTTGCCCCGGCGGGCTCGCGTCCGCAAAACATCAAGAATAACGACGGTTTCACCGTCGGCGGGCCGATCGTCAAGCACAAGCTTTTCTATTTCGGCAACTGGGACGGCTACTTCCAGCGGCAGCAACCCCTCGACGAAAATCTCATTCCGCCCACCGATATGCGGCAGGGCAACTTTTCCAGCTACCTCGGCGCCCCGCTCTATGACAAGACTGGCGCGCCCATCAACGTTTGCACCACGGAGGGCACGACCGTGCAGTTGCAGGAGGGCATGGTCTTCGACCCGACCACGGGCGATCCGGCCACTGGCATGAATCGGTGCGTATTCTCATCCGGCGGCGCGCTCAACGTGATCCCCGCCAATCGCATGTACTCCGGCGCGCTCAATTATTGGAAGCTGCTCCCGGCGCCGAATCAGAGCGGGCCCTTCACGGTCAACACCCCGTTCAACGACATTCAACTGCGGCATCAGTCCTGGAACCGCAATATTTATACCGGCAGGGTCGACTACTACCCCAGCAGTCGGCAGCAGATTTGGACCAAGTACACGCTGCAAAAGGCCGTGCTCAACGACGGCTCCGACTACGGCGTCGCCGGCCAGGGCGGCGGCACGGGCCTCACCAACGACAAGGCGCAAACCGTCACCGTCGGAGACGTCTATACGGTTTCGCCGAACATGGTTCTGACCGGGCACATCGGCTTCACGCGCATGAGCGAAAGCAACCGCCTGGCCGACTACGGCCAAAACCTCGGCCAATCGGTGCTGGGCCTGGTGAACAGCAATACGCCGGCCGGCGATCCGCTCTACTCCGGCATGCCAGGCATCAATATCAGCGATTTCACCACGCTGGGCACCGACAATTCCTGGGAGCCGGTGCAGCGCAACGACTGGACGGTGACCCTCGACGAAAACGTCAGCTGGATTCGCGGCGCGCACGAAATTTCCTTTGGCTTCGACGCCGCCCACAACCACATGAACCACTGGCAGCCGGAGATCGTCTGCTGCGCGCGCGGCTTCCTGAACACCTCCGACGACAACACGTTCCTCAACCTGCCGTCGGATCCGGCCAATCCGGCCAGCGCCACGATGGGCGTTTTCACCCAGACCGGCGGCGCGTTGACAGCCACGGGCTTCAATTCCAATCCCTGGAACGGGGCGGCCGAGTTCGACCTCGGCTTGGCCAACGAAATGGATAATGGGCGGCAATACATCAAGGCCACGAACAAGGATTGGCAGGCGGCGCTCTACGTTGGCGACCGCTGGACGCTTACGCCGCGGCTGACCGCCAATCTCGGCCTGCGCTGGGAGTACTTCCCGCTCATCACGCGCGACGGCGTTGAGAAGTTCGAGCTCTATGACGCCGCCAGCAACATTCTCAAGCTGGGCGGCATCGGCGGAAATTCGACTCACCTCGGCGTAACCAGCAGCAAGAAGCTCTTCGCGCCGCGCCTCGGCTTGGCGTATCGTTTGAACGACGCCACTGTGGTGCGCAGCGGCTTCGGCATCAGCTACGACACGCTGCCGCTCGAGCGTCCGTTGCGCGGCTTCTATCCACTCACGATCGGCGCCAGCGACTTCGTCTCCGGCAACAGCCTGATCACCCGCTTTTTGCCCTACGCTACGTTCAACGCGGCCAATAACTCCGCCAACGCCATCCCCGGCCTAGCCGAGGGCGTGCCGCTGATTCAAGCGCCGGCCGGCATCGCCAGCGGCGCGATTACGCCGCCCGGCGACGTAACCATCGGCACGATGGCGCCGGGAGAGTTTCATCGCGGCTACGTGGAGTCTTGGAATTTCACGGCGGAACGGCAGTTGCCGAGCCAAATCCTGCTGAACGTCGGCTACGTCGGCAATCATTTCGTGCACGAGTTCAACGGCCAGCAACTGAACGCCGCCCCCTTCAACACCGGCTCGCAAGGCCAGCCGCTCTTTGCGGCGTTCGGGCGCACCGCCGACACCTACGCCTTTCAGGGCTATTTGGACTCGCATTACAACTCGCTGCAGGTCTCGCTGCAACGGAGGGTGAATAGCGGTCTTTTCTTGCAGGGCGCCTACACGTACTCCCACGCCATCAGCTACGTGGACGACGAGGGTTGGGAGAACGGGCTGCGCTTCAATTGCCCGCCGTCGCCCTCCATGCCGCAGGGCTGCCTCGGCCTGAACCGCGGCGCGCCCAGCTTCGACCACACCCACATGCTGGAGATGGCCTACGTGTATACCCTGCCTTTCGGCGCGGGCCAAAAATTGGCCAGCAGCGGCGTTGCGGGCAAGGTGCTGGGCGGCTGGCAAGTCAATGGCATCTTCACGTGGATGAACGGCTCGCCGCTGACCATCGGGCAGACTTCGAGTTTCCTGAACACACCATGGACCTCGGAAGATCCCGACTTCACCGGCCCGCTGCAAGTTAGCCACGGGCGGGGACGCGGCCAGTTCTGGTTCAATCCGAGCGCCTTTACGCCGGTGCAGCAGCCGCGGTTCGGCACCTCCGGCCGCGGCCTCTCGTGGCTGCGCGGGCCCGGCTTGGCGCAGCTCGATTTCAGCCTCTTCCGGCATTTCCGGGTGGGTGAGAAGTACGACCTCGAGGCGCGCGCCGAAGCGCAGAATCTCACCAATTCGCCGCACTGGAACAATCCGAGCTCGTCTTGCTCCATCCGCAATGGCGTGTGCGGCGGCAGCTTCGGGCAGATCACCTCGACGTATGGGGAACGCCTCGTGCAATTGGGAGCAAAGCTGAATTTCTAGTGGCGGGTTTCGGGCTGGGCCGTGTTCGGCGGCCCGGTCGAAATCGCCTATTCTGGGCCATGCGACTCGCGCGCGGGAGGCCTTTCGCGGCGGTGGTCGGGATGGCGGCCGTGCTATGCGCGGTCCGGGCACCGGGCCAGAGCGATTCCCTGGCCGCTCAATCGCAGCAGGCCCATGCGCTGATGGCGGCGGGCCAGTTCGACCGCGCCGTTCCCATTTACCAACGGCTGGCGCAAGCGCTGCCCGGCAATGCCGGCTTAGCTCTCGACCTGGGCTTGGCGCTGCACATGGCCGGGCGCGAGGGCGACGCGGTAAAGGCGCTGCGGCGCAGCCTGGAACTCGACGGGAGCTCGATTCCGGCGCGCCTCTATTTGGCCGACGCGTATTTGAGCCTGGGCCAGGAGGCGCCGGCCTTGCCGCTGCTGCAATCGGTTCTGAAAGCGGCGCCGGAGAACGCGCACGCGCGGAAAGATTTGGCCGCGGCGCTGCTCGACTTGGGCCGCCCGGGGGCGGCGGCCGGCGAGTATCGGCAATTGACGGCGGGCGGGTCCGGCGGCCCGCAAGCCTGGTACGGATTGGGGCGCAGCTACGCGGCCCTGGCGCAACAAGCTTTCGACCGGTTGCGCCGTACCGCGCCCGGCTCCGCCTTTTGGCTGGCGCTGGCGGCCGACTCCCGTGCCAAGGCCGGGCAGCTCAGCGGCGCCTTCTACCTCTATCGGCAAGCATTGGCGAAGATGCCTAGCCTGGCCGGCGCCCACGCCGCCCTAGCGTCCATTTATCACCAGAGCGGCCACCCCGACTGGGCCGCCATCGAGGAGGCGCGCGAGCGCGCGCTGCCACCGCCCGCCTGCGCCCAGCAGCCGCTCGCCTGCGAATATCGGGCCGCCCGCTACGACCGAATCGTCGCGGCCAAAGCCACCACGCCCGCGGGACTCTACTGGAGGTCCCGCGCCGCCAATCGGCTCGCCCTAGCAGCGTTCGCTCATCTGGCCGATTTTCCCGACTCGGCCGAGCACCACGAACTGCTCGCCACTTTGCACGCCAACGCGCTCGATTATAAGCAGGCGGCGGCGGAGTGGCAGCAAGCCTACGAACTCTCCGGCCACGATCCGGCCATTGGAGCGCAACTAGCGACGAGCTGGATGGAATTGCACGACTTCGCCGCGGCCGAGCCGTTGCTCGAAGGCTTGCGTCGGCGCCATCCGGGCGCGGCGCAATTCGATTTTCTGCTCGGCTACCTTCGCCTTCAGCAACAGCAGCCCAAGCGGGCCATCCCGCTATTAGAGGCGAGCTTGCACGCCGATCCGCGGCGGGCGGAGGGGCAGCGGGCGCTGGCTGAGGCATATCTCGAAACGGGCGCCCCGAACCGGGCGATTCCCCATTTGCTGGCCGCGCTCCCGGAGGACGACGATGGCAGCCTGCATTACCAGTTGGCGCGCGCCTACCAGGCCGATGGCGAGCCGGAGCGGGCGGCGGCGGCGCTGCGCGAATACCAGCGCCTGCATCAATCCGCCGAGGCCGCCAAGCAAGCGGCGCAGTCGCAACTTCGCATTTCGCCCCCCCGCTCCTAGCGGGCTACGGCTCGCGCACGGCGAGCACCCGATCGGCCAAAATGCCGCGCAGCACTTGGCGCGCCCCGCTCGGCCAGCGAATCGCGATTTCGTCGATCTTGGCCGTCCGGCCAAGCCCAAAATGCACGCCGGCGTGGCTCGACGAGGCATAGCCGACCGCGCTGGTCATGTGATTGCACTGCGCCCCGATGCGCACTTCGGCGCCGATGCCGTCGCGGTTGCTGCGCGTTCCGGTGAGCTTGAGAACGATCCAATGGTTGCCGCCGGGACTGATGTTTTCCCACAGTTCCGCCGGTCCGCCTAGCGACGAAGTCACCACGTCGATGCGACCGTCGCCATTGAAATCGGCGAAGGCGGCGCCACGATGGGCGCACGCCACTTGAAAATCGGCGCCCGCCTGTCGGCTGACGTTCGCGAAGCGTCCGTCGCGAGTATTGTGGAAGACCGCGTTCGACTGCTCGTATTGGGTAGCTTCGAAAAGGGCGACGTTGTCGTCCACGTGGGAGTTGGCGGTGAAAAGGTCCTTCCAGCCGTCGTTGTCGAAATCGTAGAGCCCCGCGCCCCAGCCGCTGAGCGGCGCGCTCTGCGCGCCCAGGCCGCTGCGATAGCGGGCGTCCACGAACAGGCCGCGGCCCTGATTGTGGAACAGTTGAAAGGTTTCGCGCGCCAAGTCGGTCACGACCAGGTCCGGGCGCCCGTCGTTGTCGTAGTCGCGAAAATCGGCGCCCATGCTCGACACCGGCTCGCCGTTGTCGCCCAGCGCCACGCCCGCCAGCAGGCCGGCTTCCTCGAAGCGGCCGTCGCCGCGGTTGCGGAACAGGAAGTTCGGCTGGTTGTCGTTGGTGACGAACAGGTCGAGCCGGCCGTCGCCGTCGTAGTCGGCGACGGCGGCGCTCATGCCGCGGCCGATATGGGCGGCAATGCCGGAGCGCTCGGTGACGTCTTCAAAGGTGCCGTCGCGGCGGTTGCGGTAGAGCGTGCCGGTCAGCCCCTCGAAATAGCGCGGATGACAATAGGTCCGCAAATGGCGGTCGCGATCGCCGCAGAAGCGGTCGTCGGAGAAGGAGAATTTAGCGTAGTTGACGACGAAGAGGTCGAGCCAGCCGTCGTTGTCGTAGTCGAACCAGGCCGCCGCCACCGACCAGCGCCCGCCCTCGATGCCGGCGCGCGCCGTGACGTCTTCGAAGCGGCCGTTGCCCAGGTTGCGGTAGAGCGTGTTGCGAAACACGCCCAGAACGAGCAAGTCCACGTGGCCGTCGTTGTCGTAGTCGGCGGCGGCCGCGCCCATGGCATAGCCGGCGCCGGCAAGGCCGGCCGCGGTGGTGACGTCGGTGAATTTCATGCCGCCCTCGTTGCGGAACAGGCGGTTGAAATACTTCGGGTCGTTCTTCTCGAGGGAGGGAATGGCGGCGCCGTTGGCGAAGAAGATATCGGGCCGGCCGTCGTTGTCGTAGTCGAAGACGGCGATGCCGCCGGGCATGGTTTCGATCAGATACTTGTTCGGCGTGGGGTGATTCTCGAGCGTAAAGCGGAGCCCGGCGTCGGCGGCGACATTGCGAAAGCGAATCGGCCCGGACCTGGCGGCCGGCGGCGCGGCCCACTTGCGCCAGGCTGGCAGCGCGGCCAGCCCCAGCCCCGCCCCCAGCCACTCGCGCCGATTCCACTGCCTCACGTTTCGCTTTCGCCCACCACGAGGCGGCTCATGCGGCGGCTCACGTCGCGCAAATAATCGGCGTCGCCGGCCGGCAACTCGCAGGTGGCCGAGCCGCGGAAGCCGACGGCGCGCAGTGCCTCGCGCACGGCCGGCCAATCCACCGCGCCCTCGCCCAAATTCACCCAATGATAGCAATTGCCGGTGAGCTTGAAATCCTTGACGTGCAGGCGCGCGATGCGCGGCCCGAGGGTGCGAATCCAATCCTGCGGGTAGCCATAGAGCACGACGTTGCCGACGTCGAACCAGGACTTGACCCATGGGCTGTGGAACTGGTCAATGTAGCGCGCCATCTCGAGGGGGCTGAGGAGGAACTTGCTCCACACTTCCTCGAGCGCGATGACCACGCGCAGCTGCTCGGCAAGCCGCGCCAGCTCGCGCACGCGCGGCACCGAGCGCCGCCAAGCGTCTTCGTAGCGGGTTTCCGGGTTCACGACGCCCGCCACCATCAACACCGCCCCAGCGCCCCACAGCCGCGCGTTGCGCAGGGAAGTGCGGGCAATCTCCATGCCCTGGGCGGCGACGGCCGGGTCGGCGGAACTGAAGGGATAGCGCCAATGGCCGAGGTTCTCGACCGAATCGATGGGGATGCCCGCCTGCGCGGAGGCGCGACGGATCTCCTCGGCCTCGGCCGGATCGGAAATGGTTTGCGCCTGGATGCACGCGAAGCCCGCCTCGCGCGCCAGCCGAAAGCGATCGGCGTAGCTCATGGCGCGAGGCAGCATGCTGATGAGCACGCCTTTTTCGATCGGCAGCGGCCCGGGCCCCGACGGAGCGGAGAGCGCCGGCGCCGGCAGCGCTCCCGCCGCCAGGGCGCCGCCGGCCAGCGCCGAGCCAGCCGAGATTTTCAGGAAGTCGCGCCGCGTGGCCATATCGGCCCTAGGCGAACTGGCCGATATCGAGCGGCAGGTCCCAGCTCAAATCGCTGCTCACCAGCCCGTCCCAGGAGACCGGCTCGCGGCGGTAGGCGGCTTCGCGGGCCAGCATGGCGCTCAGTGCCGATTCCACGCCCTGCGCCGCCTGGTTGTGGAACTTGCCGCTCAGGATGCTATCGACGAATGAAGCTTTCTTTTGCGGGTCGGCTTGCGCCAGATTGTCGTTGAATTCGCCGGTGGCCGAAAAGGCGGCGCCGCCGGCCGCCGGAGCGGGGCCGCTATTCCAGCTCCAAGGTTGGTCGCCATAGATGGCCACCGGCCCGGAGTAGTGCGCCTCGGCGACGCCCTTGCTGCCGAAAAAGCGCCAGGCGACGTCCCACCAGCCTTTATCGAATTGCGTCGAGCTGAGCGTCATCGCGACGCCATTCGGGTAGTCGAAAACCACGTTGTAGTTGGTGTAGGCATTGCCGCGGTCGGGCCGGAAGGAGGCGCGGCCGCCGCTGGCCTGCGCCCGCAAGGGATGGCCGCCCAGCGTCCAGTTCCAGACGTCGATGACGTGAATGTCTTGTTCGACGATGATGTCGCCGGAGGGGATGCGGTAATGCACCCAGTTGCGGATCATCCGCTCGTCGTTGGAGAGATTCGGAAAAGCCGGCTTCTCCAAATAGCCGGAGAAGTAGTAGCCGGCGCCGCAGGCGATGTCGCCGAGCGCGCCAGACTGGATGCGCCGCACCAGTTCGACGTAGGGCGGAGCGTTGCGCAGTTGAAAGCCGACTTCCAAGCTGAGGCGGCCGTCGGCGCGCCGCCCGCAGTCGAGCACGCGATTGCAGCCGGCGACATCCACCGCCACCGGCTTCTCGCAATAAACGTGCTTGCCCGCCGTCACCACCGCGTCGAGGTGCTGGGGATGGAAGTAGGGCGGCGAGGTGATCACCACGATATCCACCTCGCGCGAGTTGGCGATGGCTTCGAAGGCGCGCGGGCCGCGAAAGATCTGCGCGGCATCGATCGCCCCGGCTTGCTGCTGCCGATTGAGGGCCTCGTAAGTCGTCTTGGCCTCGTCCAACTTATCTTGAAAGAGGTCGGCCAGCGCGGTGACCCGGCACTTGCCGGTCTTGAGCAAATAGCTGGTGTCGGCGTGACCGCGCCCGCCGCAGCCCAGCAGGCCGACGCGCAGCGCGGAGTTGGCTTGGCTGCCGCGCACCTGTTCCGGTTTCACGATCATGAAACCCGCCGCCGCCGTGGCCGCCGCGGTTTGCTCAATGAAGGCCCTCCTCGTCAATTGTGGGCGGCGATCCTCAACGGTTGACTCGCTGGCTGTCGCCGGTTGATTCGGCTGCTCCCCGTTCATGTGACTCACCTCCTGATTTCGTTAAGCCGCGATCAGGCGCAGCAAGTAGTCCCGCTCCGCCTTCACGTCGGCCAACTGCCGCGGTCCCGAGATCTCGCGCTCGATGGTGATCGGCCCCTGGTAATGCAATTCCTTGAGGCGCGCGATGAAGCGGGGAAAATCGACTTTGCCATGGGGGATCGCCACCTCTTGGCCCAGTTGGCGGGGGTCGGTCGGGTAGAGGCCGTCCTTGGCGTGGGTGTTTTTTACGTACTTGCCGATCACGTCGAGTGCGTCCACCGGATTGGCGGTGCCATAGAGAATGAAATTGCCGGTATCGAGGTTCACGCCCTGGTTCTCGAAGCCGACGTCCTCGATGGTGCGCAGCAAGGTGACCGGCGTTTCCGTGCCCGTCTCGTAAAGAAAGTCCTGCCCGTTGCGGCGGCAGTAGCCGACCACTTGCCGCAGCGCCTCGACCACTTCGCGGTAGAGCAAAAGGTTGGGATCTTCGGGGATGAAGCCTACGTGAATGCGGATGGCCGGGACGCCCAACTGTTTTGCATAGTCGGAGAGTTGGAGGATTTTTTCGATGCGCTGAGCGCGATAGGTGCGCGGCACCAGGCCGAGCGTGAGCGGGCCGTCGTAAAAGTCGTAGATATCCGGCCCCGGGCCGGAGGTGCCGAACGCGGTGCAGACGATTTGGTTTTGGCGCAGCGCCGCGCCCACTTGCTCCATTCGCGCCGGGTTGAGATCGCCGAACTCGATCTGGCAGGTGGGCAGGTTCAGGTCGCGCACGCGCGCGATGGCCGCGGCGGGATCGGCGCCGATGCCGGTGACGATGCCGAGGGCGAATGGCGCCGGCTGGCCGCCGGCCGGGTTTTGCGCGGACCGCGTCGCGGCGGCGGCGGGTAACACCTGGGCGGCCAGCGCGGCAGCGGCAGAACGCTTGAGAAATTCACGGCGGCTTTCGGGCTCCATCGTTTTATCTCATTTGTTATCGGATCAACGCGAATTGTGCTTGGAATCACCCAAGCGTGTCAAGCGAGGAGCGGCGCGCGCGAGCCGCGGCGCTCAGCCGTTAGCGAGGCGCGAGCTTGGCCAAATCGCGGGCGACGGCGGCGGCGAGCGCCGGCTGTCCATGACGGGCGGCCTCGTCGCGCGCTCGCCGCAGCGTGGCGATGGCTAGGGCATTCTGACCGGCGCGCGCATACGTGGCGCCAAGGGCATAGAGGTAAGTTGGCGTGCTGGCGTCATCGGGCTCCAGGATCCCGCGGAACTGCGCGATGGCGGCCTCGAAGCGGCCGCGCGTCGCTAAAAGCTGGCCGAGATGGAAGCGCGCCAGGCGGTAGCCGGGGCGAGCGGCGATCGCCTTCTCGAATTCCTGCTCGGCCGCCGCCGCATCGCCCTGTCGCGCCAGCAGGTAGCCAAGATTGTTATGCGCCTCGGGGTAATTGGGGTCGAGCGCCAGGGCTTGGCGAAACGCGGCTTCCGCCGGCGCATACCGCTTCTCGCCGAAGAGAAGCACGCCGTGGTTGTAGTAGCAATCGGCGCGCTTGGGATCGAGCCGGACGGCGCTCTGGTAGGCGGATTCGGCGAGCCGATCTTGGCCGAGGCGGGCGTAGAGCTCGATCAAGTTGACGTAGGCCTGAGCCAGGCGCGGCTCGATGCGCAAAGCCTGGCGCTCCGCCGCGATCGCTCCTTGCAGGTCGCCGGCCTGGGCGCGCACGAGGCCGCGCTCGAGATAGCTCTGCGGCGTGTGATCGAGCGCCAGCACCGCCGCGCGCAGGGGGTCGGTAGCCGGCGGGGCGCGGTCTTTGTCGGCGGTAAAGGCCGCCATCTCCGCCGCCGCGTCCCGCGATCGGCCCAGGCGCCGGTAGGCGAGTGCCAGCGCGTAGTGAGCGCGGCCGTATTGGGGAAACAGGACGCAGGCGCGGCGGAAGGCGCGCACGGCGGCGGCGGTGTCGGCCCGGGCGGCGGCGATCTGGCCACGCCCATAGAAGGCGCGGGCATTGCCGGGTTGGGCTTGAATGAGGTCGTCGAAAACGGTGCTGCTCTCCGCCAAGCGACCGGCAGCGCGCAGAGACTCGGCGAGATTGATTTGCGCCGAAGGGTAATCGGGCCGCGAGCGCAGCACGGCGCGAAAATCGCGGATCGCCGCCGCATATAGGCCTTGCTGCTTTTCGACGAAGGCGAGGTCGTAAAGCCAGGCGAGCGCGGAAGGATCGAGCCGGTGGGCGCGGCGATAGCAGACGGACGCCGCCGCGTACTGCTGATAGGCATCCAGGGTCATTGCCAGGCGCCCATTGGCGGCAGCGTCGCGCGGATGCGCCCGCGCCTCGGCCAGGGCGACGCTCAACTGGCGGCGGATGGCGGGATAGGGGCTGTCGATCTTGACGGCCGGCAAGGGCGGCAGCGCCGCCTTGCCGGCGCCGGCCCAGGCGCCAAGCCATGCCACCAGCAACAACGCCCAGGCCATGGCCACGCGCTTCACGAGGCGGATGGTACCGCGAAACGGGCCGCCCCGCGAGTCGCCAGGCTCTGCTAGAGTTGGCGACGGAGTTAGAGTGAATCGGCGCGATTTTTTAGGAAACATGGCGCTGTTGCCGGCGGCCTGGCGGGTGGCCTGGCAGCATCCGGCGGCCCACGGCGGCTATCGCGGCCCGGGTCGGCGGCCGCTGGATGAGCCGGCGGGCCTCATTGCGCCCGATTCGATCGCGGTCTGCAAGATCGGGCAGTGCGGGTACTTGCCAACGGCGCGCAAGCTGGCGATGCTCACGCCGGCACGCCCGGTCGAGCATTTCACGCTCCATCCGGCGGGGCGGAGCGAAGTAATCTTTCGCGGCGCGCTGGCGGCGCCGGTGGCCGACGCCGACTCCGGCGATCGGGTTTGCCTGGCCGATTTCAGCGCCTTCCGCCAGCCGGGCCGCTATGAGCTGCACGTGGCCGGGGAGCCGGCGAGCGCGGCCTTCGAGATCGGCGCGAACGTGTACCGCCAGCCCTTTCGCCTGGCCAGCCGCTTCTATTACGGCCAACGCTGCGGCGCGGCGGTGGCGCTGGGCGGCGAGTTCGCCGCCTACCGTCACGCCGCCTGCCACCTCAAAGCGGCGTTTCATCCCTCTTCCGGGCGAAGCGGGGCCCTTCACAACCGCGGCGGCTGGCACGACGCCGGCGATTACGGCCGCTATATCGTCAACAGCGGCATCAGCACGGCGACGCTGCTGTGGGCGGCGGAACTTTACGGCGCGGCCACGGCCGGCATCGGCCTGGATCTGCCCGAGTCGGGCGGTGGCGTGCCCGACCTGCTGCACGAGGCGCGCTGGAATCTCGACTGGATGCTGTCGCTCGCCGCCGAGGACGGCGGCGTCTGGCACAAGCAGACCAGCACCGTCTTCGCCCCCTTCGTGATGCCGGAAGACGATCTCATGGTGAGCTACGTGATCGGCTCGGGCGCGCCACCCTACAAGACCACGGGCGCGACCGCCGATCTGGCCGCGGTGGCGGCGATCGCCGCCCGCGTCTTCGCGGCTTACGAGCCGAGCTATGCGGCCCGCTGCCGGGACGCGGCGCAGCGGGCCTGGACATGGCTGGAGCAGTATCCCGACGCTCGCTTTCGCAATCCGCCGGGCGTCTCGACCGGCGAGTATGGGGACGCTACGCTCGGCGACGAGCGTTTGTGGGCGGCGGCGGAACTGTGGCGCGCCACCGGCGAGGAGCGCTATCACGCCTACTTTCTCGCCAACTACGCCGCCTATGCGGCGAATCTGGCCCGCATCGCGCCGCCCAGTTGGGGGCAGACGGCGGCGCTGGGCCTGTGGAGCTACGCGCTGGCGGAGCCGCGCGGCGGCGCGGCGCCGCTGCGGCCGAATGCCGCCGCGCAGGCCGCGATCCGGCAAGCCTCCGTGGAGCAGGCGGACGAACTCGTGCGGCGGGCGGGGAGCAACGGCTACCGCGTGCCGATGCAGGCGCGCGATTACCATTGGGGCTCGAACAGCGTCGCCGGCAACTACGCCTTGCAGCTCTTGATCGCACGGCGATTTCAGGCGCGCTCCGAATACCTCGAGACGGCTCTCGATTGCCTGCACTACCTGCTGGGGCGCAATCCGCTGGCATTGTGTTACGTGACCGGGCTGGGCGGGCACGGCGTGCGGCGGCCGCACCACCGGCCGAGCGTGGCGGACGGATTGGACGCGCCTTGGCCGGGCATGCTCGCCGGCGGGCCGAACGCCGGGCGCAATGACGCCGCCATGCGCAAGTATCTGCCGGCCAGCGGTCCACCCGCCAAAATGTACATCGACAATCATGCCGCCTACTCGTGCAACGAGGTGGCCATCAACTGGAACGCGCCGCTGGTGTTTCTGCTGGCCGGCGCATTGGCCGAAGCGTAGAGGAGGGAATCGTGCGCCGTCTGCTTTTGACTTTTGTCCTATTGCCGTTGGCTGCCATCGCCGCTCCGCCCCGCGGCGCGACCCGCTGGGTGGGATCGTGGGCTTCGGCACAGATGGCGCCGGGGAGGAGCGATGCGCTGCCTGCGGCGACGCTGCACGATTTCACGCTGCGCGAGATCGTGCACCTCTCGATCGGCGGCTCGCGGTTGCGGGTGCGGCTGGCCAACGATTTCAGCGCCGAACCGCTGCGCATCGCCGCCGTTCACGTGGCGCTGTCGCGGTCGCTTACGACCGGCGAGATCGACCCCGCAACCGATCGCGCGCTCACCTTTGCCGGCCGCGATGCGGTCGCCATTCCCGCGGGCGCGGAATACGTTTCCGATCCGGTGGCCTTGGCCGTGCTGCCGCGGTCGAATTTGGCGGTGACGTTTTACTTTGCGGCGCCGCCCGCAAGCCAGACGAGTCATCCCGGCTCTCACGCGGACTCCTACCTGGCCGCCGGCGATCAGGTCTCGGCCCCCGTTTTGCAGGGCGCCCAGCCGGTTGAGCACTGGTACTTTTTGGCGGCGGTGGATGTGCGGGCGGCGGCGCGCGCCGTCGTCTGCTTGGGCGATTCGATCACCGACGGCCACGCCTCGACGCTCAATGGCAACGATCGCTGGCCCGACGATTTGGCGGCACGGCTGAAAGGGGCGGCCGGCACCGGCGAGGTGGGCGTGCTCAACGAAGGCATCGGTGGCAACCGGCTGTTGCGCGACGGCACCGGGCCGAACGCCTTGGCGCGCTTCGATCGCGACGTGCTGGGGCAGTCCGGCGCCCGTTATTTGATCGTGCTGGAGGGCATCAACGACCTGGGCGTTCTGACGCGCGATCACCCCGCGCCGGAGGCCGACCACGAGAGGATGGTGCGGCGCATCATCGCCGCCTACCAGCAGATTATTCTGCGCGCCCACGCGCACGGGCTGAAGGTGATGGGCGCGACCATTACCCCCGACGGCGGCCCGAGCTATTACCACCCCGGGCCGGCCTCGGAAGCCGACCGGCAGGCCATCAACGCTTGGATCCGCGCGCCCGGGCATTTCGACGCGGTCGTCGATTTCGATCGCGTTATTCGCGACCCGGCGCATCCCGACCAAATGTTGCCCGTTTACGACTCGGGCGACCATCTGCATCCGGGGCCCGCCGGCTACAAAGCCATGGCGGCGGCGATCCCGCTGCGGTTTTTCGAACGGGCGCGATAAAGCCGGGGGACCACGTCGGGCGGCAAATCGAGTCCGCCTGTGGCGTATAAGGCATGCTTTTGCAGGGGGTTGGCGACTGCGGCGAGCGGCGCAACGAGGCGCGCGCAACGGTCTCCTCCCCAAATGGGAGTACCGAGATTGCGGAGGCAGGGGAAGACTCGATTGTCAAAAATCGAGGCATGAATTGGCGCAGTCTGGCTTCTGGCGCCCACTAAAGTAGGATTCCGAGTAGGCGGACAGAGTTGCCCGGCCTTGGGCCAGGAAGGTGGGCGTCGCGATGAGATTTCCAGCGCTGCGGGTCTTTGCGGTCTTTCTACTGCTGGGCGTGGCGGCGACGGCTTTGGGGCAATCGGCGCCGGATCTTTGGATCGCGGAGCCGGCTGACTCGTCTCATGTCTGGGCTTACACCATGCAGGTTAGGAGCGCGCCCGAGCCCGCCGGCCAGCGGACCATTGTGGCTGGTGGATTCGGCATGTTGATTTCCCCGGCACAGGCCGCCGCTGCCATGGGCTCTGCCATCGACCCCGTGCCCATTGGTCGCCCCTTGGCTCTCTTGCTCGGCCAAGGCGCCATTGCCAAGGTCACGGTCACCGCCAAGATTGGGGTCAATGGTGGCAGTACGTCATACCTAGGCATCGTGGCGCAGGTGGCGCCAGAGGACCTTGAGAAGTTCCGCGCAGCCAAGACGAAATATTTCTTGCTGCGGCCGGATTACGAGCTGCCGCAGCCGAATGCGGTCGGCGTGGTCGGTCCGGCCTCGCGCCCGGCGATGGCGAGGATCGAGCCGCTGCTGCGGCGGCGATTGAGCCCCGAATTGGCGCGGGTACTGGCCGATCCCGAGGTGGCACGCATGGAAGGCCGGCTGCGCGACGTGTGGGAAAGGCGCGACCGGTCCTTGCAAGCGGGCGCCGGCGTGCTCTCGTTCCAGGCGCAGGAGATTGCTATGCCGGAAGGGGCTCGCTTTTATGCGCGCGCGAAATGGACGGTGGGGGGCGTGCCGGCGTTCCTGATGTCGGCGTGGGTAGCGCTCGACCCTCAGCCGCGAATCCTTTTCTCCGATTGCCACGCCGCCCGGGGGATGCGCATACAGGAGTATGGCGCGACTCCGCCGGACGAGGGCGCCATTCCGCAGGTCCTCATTGTTATCGGCCTGGAGGGGGGTCGAGTCGGCGTCATTCGCCAAGTCTACGGTTACGAGAGCCGCTGGTTCATGCTCTCGTACTACACTGATTCCGGCCTAATCCCCACGCCGGTCGGCTTCGGCGATGGCGCTTAGATGGAAAGCATGACCGTATCGCCGCGGCGCTACTGCAGTGGCTGGTATCGGGCGGGCGCGCCGCCTGGCTCCATTGCGAGCATAATTTCCGAAAACCTCATGGGCGTGCCCCGTGATTACCCCAACGGCACCCAGGCGGCGACGATGTTCAGGGCCTGGGGACGCCTGCCTGGAGCGTGGATCTCGGAGGCGGCGAACGAAGTGGCGAAGGATCATTTTCTCGTCGCCGCGCTGGACGCGGCCTCGCTCGACCGGATTTTTAGCGGCGACTTCGCCGGTTCGGATTATGGCCGCTATCTGCGCCAGCAGATCGCCAAAAGCGGGAACGGGTACTGGGTGGTCTTTCCGGATCTGATGTCGAACGGCGACGTCTTCGTCATATTCACGGTATGGCAGAAGACCGGCGGCCGCTGGGGTATCACAGACGTGGACGTGGTTTGCCAGTAGCCGCGGGCCGGCCGCGAAGGCGGCATTGAGACGGGTCGCGAGACGGAGTACATTGGGGTGCACCAATGCGTATAGGCGACCTGAAGGCAATGGAAGGCCGGATCGCGGCCGCGGCGATGCTGGCCTGCGGCGCGCTGCTGCTGGCGGCGTGCCATGGCACGCCGGGACGAGTCCTTGCGGTCATTCCCAAGGGCACCTCCAATCCTTATTGGCAGAGCGTACATGCCGGAGCGGCGGCGGCGGCGCGCAACTACGGTTACCAGATTTGGTGGAACGGGCCGCCGCAGGAGACCGATTACAGCCAGCAGGCCGACATCGTCGAGGACGCGATCAGCCGCGGCGTGGAGGGTATCGTACTGGCTCCGGCGCAGCGGCAGGCGCTGGCGCCGGCGGTGCGGCGCGCCGACGCGGCGCACATTCCGGTGGCGATCATCGATTCCGGCATTGCGCTGCCGGCCGGCGATTTCGTCAGCTACATCGCCAGCGACAACGAAGCCGGCGGGCGCATGGACGCCGACTATCTGGCCGGGCTGTTGCACGGCGCCGGCGACATCGCGGTGGTGGGGGTGGCCCCGGGCAGCGTCTCGACCATGGAGCGCGAGCAAGGGTTCGAGGCGGAGCTTAAGGCCAAGTATCCGCGCCTGCACATCGTGGCGTTCCGCTACGGCATGGCCGACGTGGCCAAGTCGCGGGCGGCGGCCGACGATATTCTGGCCGCGCATCCACACCTGGCCGGCCTGTTCGGCTCGAACGAGAGCAGCACGCTGGGGCTGATCCTGGCGCTGCGCGCCCACGGGCTGGCGGGTAAGATCCCGCTGGTCGGCTTCGATACCGACCCCGATTTGGCGCGGGCGCTTAAGGCGGGCGACCTGGCCGCCCTGGTGGTGCAGGATCCTTACCAGATGGGCTACGACGGCGTGGAAGCGCTGGCGCAGACGCTGGCCGGCCACGCGCCGGCGGCGCGCATCGACACGGCCTTGCACCTGGTAACGCCCAAGAACATGGGTTCGCCGGCAATGCAGGCGGTGCTTTTCCCTCCCGTGTACCACTGAACGTTCGACCGCGCGAGCGCTCCGTTGCCCCAACCGCCTTCCCAATCCGCCGATGAGGCCGGCGTCGCCGGCGGCGGCGGAGCGCCGGCGGGGCCGGTGGTGGAGGTGCGGAGCATCTGCAAATCGTTCGCCAGCCCGGTACTGCAAGAGGTTTCGGCGGCGTATCAGGCGGGCGAGATTCACGCTCTGCTGGGCATGAACGGGGCCGGCAAGAGCACGCTGATGAAAATCGTGGCGGGGGCGGTGGCGCCCGACGCGGGCGAGATTCGCGTGCTGGGGCGGCCGGTGCGCTTTCGCGGGCCGCGCCATGCGCTGGAAGCCGGCATCGCCATGGTCTATCAGGAACTGGACCTGGCCCGCCATCTGACGGTGGGGGAAAACTTGCTGCTTGGCGCGGAGCCACGCGGCGCTTTCGGCCGCTTGGACGCGGCGGCGGAGCGGCGCGAGGCGCGCGACTTGCTCGCGCGGTGCGGGCTGGCGCTGGACCCGGAGCGGCCGCTGCGCGATCTGCGCACCGGGGAGCGGCAGCAGGTGGCGATCGCCAAGGCGTTTTATCGCGCCCGCCGGCTGCTGATTCTCGACGAGCCGACCAGCGCGCTCAACGCCGGCGAGGTCGAGGCGCTCTTCCAACTGCTGGGGCGGCTGCGCGAGCGCGGCCTGGCCTTGATCTATATCTCGCACCGCTTCGAGGAGCTGGAGCGCATCGCCGACCGGGTCACGGTGCTGCGCAACGGGCGCGTGGCGCTGGAGGCGCGGGGAGCGGAGCGAGGCTACGATTGGCCGCGCATCGCCATGGAGATGGTGGGGCAGAGGGCGGCGAGCGAGCCGCGGCGGGAGGCAGCGCCGGCGACGGCGCCGCCGCGCTTCGAGCTGCGCGGCGCCACGCGGCGCGGCCAATTCGAAGACGTGGACTTGACCATTCGCGCCGGCGAGGCGGTGGGGCTGGCCGGCATCGCCGGCGACGGGCGGGCGGCGCTGGCGGAGTGCATCTTCGGCCTGGCGCAGCTAGAGCGCGGGGAGGCGCGGCTGGATGCCGAGCGGATCGAGGCGCGCGATCCGCAAGTGGCAGTGAACCTGGGCATGGGCTTCGTTCCCGAGGATCGGGCGCAGGCGCTGTGCCCGCACTTGCGGGCTACCGCGAACGCCACGCTGGCGGCGGCGCCGCGCTTCGCTTCGTGGTGGCGGTTGCGGCGGCGGCGCGAGGCGGAGATCGCCGGCGAGTGTCTGGCGGCGAGCGCGGTCGAGGAGCGGCATTGGCCGCTGCCGGCGCGGGCGCTGAGCGGCGGCACGCAGCAGAAACTGCTCCTGGCGCGCTGGCTGGCGCGCCCCTGCCGGCTGCTGGTGCTCAGCGAGCCGACGCGCGGGGTGGATATCCGCGCCCGGCAGGAGATTCACGCGCAGATCGACGCGCGGCGGCGCGCCGGACTGGCGGTGCTGGTGATCAGCTCCGACCTCGAGGAACTGTTGCGCTTGTGCCAGCGCATCGTGGTGATGCGGCGCGGGCGCGTGGCGCGCGTACTGACGGGAGAACAGATGACGCGAGAAGCGATCCTGCTGGGCGCCATGCCGGATGCCGGGCTAGGAGCGACGCCATGAGCCGCTGGTGGAAGCGCCTGCTGCCCTACACCAGCCTGGGCATCTTATTCGTGGCGCTGGCGCTCAGTTCTTCGAGCTTTTTGCACGTCGCGAACCTGGCTACCGTGCTGCGACAGGCCACGGTGGTCACGATCATCGCCATCGGCACGACGTTGGTGATGATCGCCGGCGAAATCGATTTGTCGGTGGGCTCGCTTTCGGCGCTGGCCGGCGTATACACCGCGCTCATGCTCCAGCACGTCGGCTGGACGTCGGTGGGGCTGGCGGCGGGCATACTGGCCGGCGCGTTCCTGGGGCTGATCAACGGCGTGCTGACGACGCGGCTTTACGTGCCGTCGTTCATCGCCACGCTGGGCACCATGGGCATCTTTCGCGGCTGGGCGCTCTTGGCGACGCACGGCGTGCCGGTCACCGATCTGCCGGCGAACTTCGGGCAGGTCGCCGACGGCAGCCTGGCGGGCGTGATCCCTTATCCGGTGATCGCGCTGGCGGCGGCGGCCGTGCTGGCCTATTATTTGCTCGCCCACACGCGGCTGGGCCGCTACTGCTACGCGCTGGGCAGCAACCGCGCCGCCTGCGTGCAATCGGGCATCGCGGCGCGGCGCTACGTGCTGCTGATCTTCGTGATCGCCGGCGCCTTCACCGGCCTGGCGGGCGGCATCGAGGTTTCGCGCCTGATCAGCGGGCAGCCCACCGCCGGCATCGGCTATGAACTCGACGCCATCGCCGCGGTGGTGATCGGCGGCGGCACGCTGACCGGCGGCGAGGGCTCGATATTGGGCACGATCGCCGGCTCCTTCGTCATGGCGCTGATCCACAACGGCACCGACCTGCTGGGCATTTCGCCCTTCGTGCAAGAGATCATCATCGGCGCGGTGATCGTGGCGGTGGTGGGGCTGGACGAGCTGCGGCGGGTGCGCTTGCGGCGCTGGGAGGCGGCGGCATGAGCGGCGAAGCGGCGGCGCGGCCGATCGTGATTATCGGCGCCGGCACCATCGTCCACGACGCCCATCTGCCGGCTTACCGCAAAGCGGGCTTTGCGGTGGCGGGCATCTTCGACCGGGCGCGCGAGAAGGCCGAGGCGCTGGCGCGGCAGTTCGCGATTTCGCGCGTTTACGATTCACTGGAGGCGGCGGGACGCGAGGCGCCGCCGCAAGCCGTTTTCGACGTGGCGGTGCCGGCGGCGGCGCTGCTCGAGGTGGCGGCGGGGCTGCCCGACGGCCGCTGCGTCCTGCTGCAAAAGCCGTTTGGGGAGAGTCTCGAAGAAGCGGCGCGGCTGACCGCGCTTTGCCGGCGGAAGCGGCTGCGCGCGGCGGTGAATTTTCAGTTGCGCTACGCCCCTAACATGCTGGGCGCACGCCAACTGATCGCCGGCGGAGCGATCGGCGAGCTGCACGCGATGGAGGCGCGCGTCAACGTATTCATGCCCTGGCAGCTGTGGAGCTTTCTCGCCCGGCATCCGCGCGTCGAGATGCTCTACCACAGCATCCATTACCTGGATCTGTTTCGGTCTTTTTTGGGCGAGCCGCGCGGCGTTTACGCCAAGACCGCGCGCCACCCGGCGTCGCCGGGCATGTCGGCGACGCGCTCGGCGATCATCTTGGATTACGGCGACGACGTGCTGGCTACGATTACCGCCAGCCACGGCAACCGCTTTGGCGGCGGACAGCAAGAGAGCTTCATCCGCTGGGAGGGCACGCGGGGCATGATGGCGGCGCGCATGGGCGTAAACCTCAATTACCCTGCCGGGGAGCCCGACACGCTCGCCTATGGGACGTTCGACGAGGCGGGTCGGCCGGCGTGGCGCGACGTGCCCTTGGTGGGCAACTGGTTTCCCGACGCCTTCGTCGGCTCGATGGCCAGCCTGATGCGCTGGGCCGAACATCCGGACCAGCCGGCCGCGACCAACATCGAGGATGCCGGCAAGACCATGGCACTGGTCGAGGCGGCCTACGCCGCGAGCGCCGCCGGCGGGCATCCCATCCGGCCGGTTGCGGCCAGTTCGGAAGCGGAATAGGGCGGGATCATGGCGCGGCGCATCATAGACACCCACCAGCACCTGTGGGATTTGGATCGCTTCCATCTGCCGTGGCTTTCGGGCGTGCCGGCGCTGAACCGGAGCTTTCGCCCCGACGACTATGCCCGCGCCATCGCCGGTACCGGCGTTGCCGCTTCGGTCTATCTCGAGGTGGACGTCGAGGAATCGGAGATGCTGGCCGAGGCGCGCTACGCGTTGCGGCTGGCGGAATCGGCGGACAACCCCATTGCCGGCGTGGTGGCGAGCGCGCGGCCGGAAGCGGAGAACTTCCGCGCCTACCTAGACCAGATCGCCGGCCACCCGGCGCTCAAGGGCATCCGCCGCGTATTGCATACGCAGCCGGACGGACTGGGCGAAACGCCGCGCTTCACCGAGCACGTGGGCGCGCTGGCGGCGCGGGGGCTTTCGTTCGACGTTTGCGTGCGCGCCGACCAACTCGCGACGGCGCTGCATCTGGCGCGGCGCTGCCCGGAGGTGACGCTGATCCTCGACCATTGCGGCAATCCGCGCGTGCGGGAGGGCGAGCTCGATCCCTGGCGCGGCCGGATCCGCGAACTGGCGCAATGTCCGAACGTGGCCTGCAAGGTCTCCGGCATCGTCGTCAACGCCAACCGCGAGCGTTGGACGGCGGCCGACCTGCGGCCGTACATCGAGCATTGCATCGAATCTTTCGGCTGGGAGCGGGTGATGTTCGGCGGCGACTGGCCGGTTTGCACGCTGGCGGCGCCGCTCGGCCGCTGGCTCGAGGCGCTGGAGTCGGTGCTGGCGGGGGAGAGCGAGGAGCGGCGCGACCTATTGTTTTACGGCAATGCGGCGCGCATCTACCGGCTTGGTTTGTGACGTACACTGGCTTTTCTCCACGCCACGCCGCCATGCGCCTAGCCGGGAAAACCGCCGTGATCACCGCCGCCGCCCAAGGCATCGGGCGCGCCACCGCCCTGGCCTTCGCCGCCGAAGGGGCGAAAGTTTGGGCCACCGACATCGACCCCGCGCCGCTGGCGGCGCTGGCGGAAACGCATCCCGGGCTGCGCCCGTGCCGGCTGGACGTGCGCGAGTCGGGCGCCGTCGCCGCCTTCGCCGACGAGCTGGGCGCGATCGACGTCCTCTTCAACTGCGCCGGCTTCGTGCATCACGGCACGATTCTCGACTGCACCGAGGCCGACTGGGACTTCTCCTTCGACCTGAACGTGAAGTCCGCCTATCGCCTCTGCCGCGCCTTCCTGCCCGCCATGCTCATTGCCGGGCGCGGCAACATCATCAACATGTCCTCGGTGGCCTCCAGCATCAAAGGAGCGCCGAACCGCTTCGTCTATGGTGCGACCAAGGCGGCGCTGATCGGGCTGACCAAGGCCATCGCCGCCGATTACGTGGGGCGCGGCATCCGCTGCAACGCCATCTGCCCGGGCACGGTGGATACGCCGTCGCTGGCGGCGCGCATCGCCGCCCAGGGCGACGCCGAAAAGGCGCGCGCCGCCTTCATCGCGCGCCAACCGATGGGGCGGCTGGGCCGCGCGGAGGAAGTCGCCGCCTTGGCCGTCCATCTCGCCAGCGACGAATCGGCCTTTACGACCGGCCAGACGTTCGTGATCGACGGCGGCTGGAGCATTTGATTCGGAACTGACTATGAAACTACTTCGCTACGGAACGCCGGGCAAGGAACGCCCGGGCCTGCTCGACGCCGAGGGCCGGATCCGCGACCTCTCCGCCGCCATCTCCGATCTCGCCGGCGATGCCTTGCTGCCGGCATCGCTGGCGCGGCTGCGCGCGCTCGCCTGGCGCGACCTGCCGCTCGTCTCCGGCGCGCCGCGGCTGGGGCCCTGTGTCGCGCAAACCGGCAAGTTCATCTGCATCGGACTCAACTATGCGGATCATGCCGCCGAGTCGGGCATGCCGGCGCCCGCCGAGCCGGTCGTCTTCATGAAAGCGACCTCGGCCATTTGCGGCCCCAACGACGACGTCGTGATTCCGCGCGGCTCGAAGAAAACCGATTGGGAAGTCGAACTGGGCGTGGTGATCGGGAAGCCGGCGAAGTATGTTTCCCGCGAAACGGCGCTCGATCACGTAGCCGGCTACTGCGTCATCAACGACCTCTCGGAGCGCGAATTTCAACTGGAAGGGACGGGGCAGTGGGTGAAAGGGAAGAGCGCCGACACGTTTGGACCGATCGGGCCCTGGCTGGTGACCGCGGACGAAATCGCCGATCCACAGCGCCTCGAGCTGTTTCTCGAGGTGGATGGGCAGCGGCGGCAGAAAGGCTCGACGGCGGCGATGATATTTCCCGTAGCGCATTTGATCAGCTATCTAAGCCGCTTCATGCGCTTACAGCCCGGCGATATCATCTCGACCGGCACGCCGCCGGGCGTCGGCCACGGGCAGCGTCCGCCCGTCTATCTGCGGCCCGGGCAAACGATGCGGCTCGGCATCGAGGGACTCGGCGAGCAGCGGCAGAGCGTGGTCGCAGAGCCGCAGGCCTAGGCGCGGCAGCAGCGGGTCGTCGCCGAGGCTGGGCAAGGGAGCAAAGGGTCGTTGGCGGCGAACAGGCGGGCGCACCGAGCGTGGCGGCGCAAAAAAAAGCGGGAAAGGATTAACCTCCCCCGCATGCGCATCACGAGAAGGACTTAGCGATTTGCGTTTACATTTTTAGAGTCAGGGTTGGCACGGCGTGGTTCCACTGGCATTACTGTTGCCACTACCGCAGTTGGAGTAGCCGTTGCTGAGGGTTACCGAGGACGTGTCGCTGGTGCCCGGCTCGCCGTTGTCGCAAGCCACCTCGGTAAAAATCGGTGACGGAAGTTCCTAAGGATATTTCATTGGGTGTTTGCGCCGAAGCGCAGACGGAACCCAAGGCCAAGAATGCCAGCGCGGAAATCCAGAACTGGAGACGAAGCGGACGCATGGTCTTACTCCACTGGTTGCAGGCCCCAGGCGGAGCCCGCCGGTTTCGTGCCACTTGGAAGAGAACCGGAGGCGCGGGCGCACGCGCCCCCGGCGGTTGCCGAAGCCGACCCGCCGTGGGTGATGGCGGGTTACTTCGAACGGAGACGAACGACGAAGTGGCTTAACTTTCGCGGTAAGGCCGAACTAGATTCCCCCCGGATCGTTCGGCCCCTCCACGCCGCGCGCCGACCCGCGCGGGGACCACGGCGGACTTGCGGCGGGCTAGCTGCCGACCACAATCCGCTTGCGCATCACGCCGCCCAGACCGATCAACCCGCTGCCGAACAGCAGCAACGAGGCCGGCTCGGGTACGATCGAGCCGCTGACCGTGGTGCCGGCGCCGCCGCCGGCGGCAGCCGTAAGCGTGGCGCCAGTAGCGAGTTGGACGGTGCCAGTGATGGAGACATTGCCGGCGAGTCCGCCATTGGCACTCGCCTGCAACCCCACCTGGCCGTTCGCTTCTTGCGTGAAGCTCAGGCTGGTGAGCGTACCGGTGAAGATGGTGCCGCTTGAGTTGGCCAGTTGCAGCGCGGTGCCCACGAGCGCGGTGGCGGCAGCCGAGAACGTGCCGCTGCCATTGCCGCTCAGGCTAATCGGTCCGCTGCTCGTAATGGTAAAGCTGGAAGCCGTTTGCCCGGCTGCCATGCCCGACGCATCGCCAGAGAGGCTGCAGGCGCTGCTGCAGCTGCCCAAGCTCGTGGTAAGGCCGCCGGAGCCGGTGCCGGTGAAGCTGAGGGCGTTGGATGCCGAACTAGTCAAGCCGATGCCCGTCTGCGCTTGCGCCGGCAAGAGACCGACCCCGACGGCGAGCGCGACGACCATCAACGGAAAATACCACTTTCTCATTTTCTGCCTCCGTTCTGAACGTGGACGGCTGCGCGCCAATCGAGACCGGCTAAGCAATCCGTCATAGCTCTCATCAAGCACGCCGGATACCATTCGGACGGCGGCTAAAGGGCCGTTATCGGGAGCAGATAATGAGTCCCGATCCGGTGACTGGGAAACAGGTTTGCGCGGACGGCGGGAAGGCTTCCGCCCTCGCCTCCGCGCCAGGCGCGGCCCGCGAGCACGGGCGCAGAAAAAAGCGGCCGCGGCCCGCCTGGGCCGCGGCCTATGTGACGGGGATACATGTACGCTATGCAATGCCGCCAAGGCGGCGGCGAGACACGGTCCAGAAGAGCAAAAACAGACCGGTCACAAATAAAAGCAGGGTAGCCGGCTCCGGTACGACCATGCCGCCCAAGTCCGTGCCGACGCGCGAAGACGCCACCTGGCTGATGGTGGCACCGGCTGCCAGGGCGATTTGACCCAGCAAGGTCAATTGCGTCGAAGCGGACGGACCCTCCCCCACCACCGTCGCTTGCAGGCTCACTTCGTTCGAACCCTGCAGGGGCTGGGAAAAGGTCAGCGAAGTGAGATGGCCGGTGAATAGAGTGGCGCCGGTTTCGGGCGAGGTCGCCACGAGGGTGGCCGCTTGCAAACCGGCCGCGGTGGCGGCGAACACGCCCGGGCCCATGGCCGCCAAAGCGATCGGGCTGGAGGTGGTCAGAGAGTAGTTGGGGTCACTCAGGTTCCCCGATCCGACAGCGCTGCCCGACAACACCAGCGCGTCGGGTGGATCGACATAGCCCGGCGTCCAAGCGAGAACCACCATCAGGCTGCCGGGCTGAGTGCCCGTCACGAAGTCCACGATCTGGCCCGACGAGGTCAGTCGCAACGTGGATTGTGCCGCTGCCGGCAGGGCGAGCAGGCCGGCGAATATTAGAGCGGTGAACGTAATCATGTAGCGCTTGCAATGAGTCACCAGGATGACCTCCTGAAGCGAAGTTTCCGCTCCGTGGACAACTCCCCCTTGCTTAGGGATGTGCAAGTCGAGGGCCAGGGCGCCATTTCCAGCCGGGCGCGTAAGTTGCCCAGCCGCAGGTTGATAGCCGGCCTGGGGGAGCGACCGGCGGCGACACAGTGCAAAAGGTTTGCGCCCTTGGGTAGAAGCATTCCGGCCCCTCCGGCTAGTGAAGTTGGGCAACCAGCGCGGCGGCCTTGCGCGCATCTTGGCCCTGCAAATTCATATGCAACGCCGCCACGAACTGCTCGCGGGCGGTTTGCTTCTCGCCCTGGGCGGCCAGCACCAGTCCGAGATGGAAGTGATAGACGGGCTGTTTCGGGTCGTGACTGATGCAGGCGCGCAGCAGGGGCAAGGCATTGGCGTAGGCGCCGTTCTTGTAGTAAGCCCAGGCCAAGGTATCGCTGATCGAATCCAATTGCGGCATGAGTTGTTTGGCTTTTTCCGCCAAGCCCAACGCCGTTTGCAAGTCTTTGTCTTCGCGCAAATCAACCCAGGCCAGATTGCCGGCGGCCACCGCAAACTTGGGGTCAGCGGCGAGCGCTTGCTGAAAGAGGGTGCGGGCCTCGTCGAGGCGCCCTTGTTGCAAGTAGATATTGCCGATCAGGGTGGACAGGGGCGCGAAATCCGGTTTCAGCGCCAAGGCTTTGGTGTAGGCCTGTATGGCTTGGTCGGGGCGCGATTCGGCTTGATAAAGGCGGCCGAGCTGGAGATGCGCCAAGATCAGGCGGGGGTTGAGCGCGACGGCCTTTTGGAAGGCCGCTTCCGCGGCGGAGTTTTGCTTTTCGGCGAGGAAGACGGCGCCGAGGATTTCATGCGCGTTGGCGTCGTCGGGACGGGCGGCCAAGAAGGCGTTGAGGCGCTGCAGCGCTTGCGACGACTGTCCCGCCGCCATATCGAGATCGGCCTCGCGGCTCAGAGCGTCGTCGTCGTCGGGGGCGAGCTTGAGCGCTTGTTCGTAGGCGGCGACCGCGGCGGCCGTTTGCCGCGTGGCGGCGGCCACGTCGCCTAAACGCACCCAAACGGCGGGCGCGGAGGGAGCCAGCGAGCGCGCTTGCTCGAACTGCGCCTTGGCCTGGGGATACTGGCGCGCGGCCAAATAGGCGGCGCCGAGAGCCAAAATATTGCGAACGTCGCCGGGAGCGGCGGCGACGGCGCGGCGGGCATAATCGAGGGCGTTCTGGGGGTTGGCTTGCGCCAACTCGAAATGGCTCAGCGCACGCAGGACTTCGGTCGATTGGGGGGCCTCGCTCAGCGCTTTCTGCAACTCCTCGCGGGCCATTTGCGTGACGCCGGTTTGGATATAGGCATCGCCGAGGGCGGCATGCGCGGCGGCGGAATCGGGCGCGGCCGAGACCACGTCGCGCAATTCGTCCACGGCCTCGGCGGTCTGGCCAGCGCGGAGCCGCAAGCGGGCGTCGGCGATGCGCGCCTGCGTGTCCCCCGGTGCTTGCGCCAGGATCTCCCGAATGGACTTGCGCGCCGGGCCGGCATCGCCGGCGTCCACATAGGCGGCGAGGAGGCGGTGCTCGAGGTCCAGATTGGCGGGCGCGGCGCGCAGCCCGGACTGATAGGCGGCGATCGCCGGCTGCAATTCACCCCATTGTTGCCGCCACTCGCCGATCGCCAGCGCCAGCTCGGCATCGGCGGCATGCTCGCGCAGCAGTTGCTCGAGCTTGGCCGCGCCCGCCGCCGCTTGGCCGTCGCGGTACATGGCTTCGGCCCAGGCCAGGGTCAATTTCGAGGCCTGCGGGTTTTGCTGGGCGCCGGCCTCGTACATGGCCAGCTCGCGCTGCGGCTCATGCTGCACGTGGTAGAGCTTGGCCAGATTCACATAGGCGGCCGTCTCGTGCGGGTTGCGAGCGATGGCCTCTTGCAAGGAGCGCTCCGCCGCCGGGTATTCGTCGCGGCCGATTTGCACCACGGCCAGGTTGACGCAGGCATCGGCATCATGGGGCGCGAGCGCCGCCCATTTCGCGAAAGCGGATTCGGCGGGCTTGGTTTGCTGGTCGGCGAGCAGCGCCGCGCCCAGCAGTTGCAGCGCCACGACCTGGTTCGGCTGGTGCTTGAGGATGAAGCGCGCCTCGTTTTCGGCGTTGGCGTTGTCGCGCGTCGTGAGGTAGAGGCGGCCCAATAGTAGATGCAGATCGATGCGATCCGGCGCCAGGTTGACGGCGGCGATGAGCGCGTTATAAGCCCCCGGCCAGTCCTGCAACTCGAGATCGGCGTGGGCGAGGCCGGTCAGCGCGGGCAGGAAGCGCGGGTCCTTTTGCAGCGCCTTGCGGTACTCGATGGCGGCATCGCGCGTTTCATGCTTGCTCATGTAGCGGCGCGCGCGCGTCAAATAGACGTTTTTGTCCCGGAAGTGAAAATTCGAGCAGCCGGCGCCGAGGAGAGCCGCGATGAGCGCGGCGGCGAGTAGCCATTCGGGACGTTGCAGGCAAGGCTTGCGCATGGAAACCTCCACATCAATTCGGGATGAAGTGCGAGAGCTGCGGATAAAGCAGTTGGGTAAAGGCGACGGCGCGCGCGCGGCTGGCGGCGATGGTTTCGCCGCTGGCGACCGGCGTCCAGACGCGCACCAGCGCGCCATCGGTGCGGTCCTGGCGCAGGGCGCCTTCGATCATCCACAGCTTGGCCCAGTATTCGCTGGCGACGGCGCGGCCGCGGGCTTGATACCAATAAAGCACCAAATCCCGCGCCAGGCCTTTTTCCACCAGGTATTCGTTGACCACGATGGGGCGAGCGGCGTCCACCGGGATCGCCAAATCGTCGGAGCGCACGGGCGCCCACCCGGCGCCGGGCAGGCAATTTTTGGGGGAGTGAATGGTGTCGCCGGTGCGCTGCGACCGGTAGTAGCCGATATAGAGCTGCACGGGAGATTGGGCGTGCCAGTAGACGCGGCTCAAGTAGTCGCTGACGCCGACGGCGCGCACGATGCGCTCCGGCAGCGGATCGTTTTGGCCCTGCCAGGGGCCCAGGACGGCGGGGAAGTCGCGCAGCGGGCGGCGCGGCGGCACGCGCTCGCGGCGATTCAGCGCCTGCAACATGACCACGCCGGCGATCAGCAAGCCGGCGGCAATGGCGACGCGGCGGCGAAACAACGTCACGGCAGCTCCTTTCCGCGCCGCGTCCGAAACTGCAGCGCGCGGTGCGCCAGCAGCATGAACGCGAACGCGACGACGAACATCAGCCAGCCGGAAAAAGCGTGGAAGAAACCTTCCGCCCAGCGCGACCCGAAGGCGAAGGTCATCACGCCCGTGCCGACGATGCGGAGGGCGTTGGTGGCGATGGCGATCGGCACCATCAGCACGACCAGGGCGAAGCGCTTCCACAGGCGTGGCTCCAGCAGGTAGCCGAAGGCCACGGCCAGCGCCAGCAGCGACAGCAGGGAGCGAATGCCGCTGCAAGCCTCGGCCACGGCGAGGGTGTAGTTGGGCAGCACGATCAGATTGCCCTCGCGCAAGGCCGGCACCTGCAAGAGATCCAGGCAAAAACCGGCCAGCCGCGACGCCAAGAGCTGCAAGGGAAAGGTGATCTGGTAGTAGATGATGGCCGGCAGCGGAATCATGAAGAGCAGGAAGCCGAAGGGGAAGCTCCAGGCGCGCAGCAAGCGCCAGCCGGCGAAAAAGACCACCAGGCCGCCCAGCAACACCAGCAGCGAGATGCGGCTGAGAAAGAGCTCGGCGGCCAGCGTGCCGGCGGCAAGCAGCAGCAGCGAGGCCACGATGAAGAAGGCGCCGCTGGCGCGCGGCCGCCAAGGAATGTCGCGCCAAGCGTCGCGGGAGCGCCACAGCAAGTAACCGGAAAGCACCGGCACCAAAAAGCCGTGCCCGTAATTGGGATCGCTCCACCACTGGCCGACGAGATGGGTGAGGACCGGAGCATAGAGCGCGATCAGCAGCGCGCCGAGCAGGGAGAAGGCCCAAAGCTCGTCGGAGCGCGTCCGCGGCGGGGCGGCGACGATCCGATCCAGGGTGCTCATGCAATTCGCTCCCGGGCGGCGGCGCACGGAAGAGGCGGGGGCACGACCGGGCCGCGCAGCCCGGTCCAATAGGCCCGCCAACCGACGCGCGAGCGGGTGCGCAGGCACTCGCTGGCCGCCAACAGCGCGTAGCCGGCCAGCAGCCAGGCCAGCGCCAGGCCGGCGCCGCGGCGGCGCGAGTGGCGCCGGTAGAGGTAGCGAGCGCCGCGCATTTCCGCCGCCAGCCAGGCGCCGGGAATGCGGGCGACCTCGCCGCATTTATGCTCGAGCCGCGCCGCCGGGGCGACGAGCAAGCGAGCGCGCTGGCCCAACTGCAAGCAGAAATCCACGTCGTAGCCGCGCGGCGCTCCCGGCAAGCTGGCGTCGAAGCGCCGATCCCGGATGGCCTCGGCGCGAAAACTCATCAAGCCGCTGCCGAAGCGGCTGACCGGCAGCGGCGCGGCGTGGCGCAGATCGTCGGCGCGCCAGTAGATGGGCTGGCGGTCGTCGTGGAACAAGCCGCGCTCGAAGATGCGCCGCCAGGTGCGAAAGCGCCAGGAGGGCGGCCGATAGTTCGTGATCACGCCGCAAACGCCGTCCGCCCACGGATCGTTCCGGTATACGCGCAGCAAGGCGGCGATGAACTCCGGCTCCAGGCGCACGTCGTCGTCGAGAAACAACCAGATGTCGCCACCTGCCTGCTCCATCGCGAAATTCAGCGCCGCGGTGGCGCCGCGAATCTCCGGTTCGTGGAAATATCGCCAAGCTACCGCGGACGAGTCTCGCCCCAGGCCGGCCAAGGCGCACCGCGACGAGTCGCCGGCGCTTTGATCGACGACGATCACTTCCGCGGGCGGCGCGGTCTGGGTCAGCAGGCTGCGCGCGGTTTCGCGCAGATCGTCGGGACGGTTCTTGGTGGGGATCAGCACGGAAACGGTGGGCGCGAGGGTCGCGCGTTTCCGCGCGGCGGAGGATGCGTTGGCAGTCGTTAAGGCCATGAATTTCTCCCTGGCGCAGTCATTCGAAATGTCGGAATGGAGTGTCATGAGGCGGCCCATAGCAAGGTGGCAAGGCGCCGGCCTCCGCCTTTCAGCGAATCCCGCTCCGCGCCGCTCAAAGCAATCGTCCAAGCCAGCAGGGCAAACAGCGCCGCTTGCGCCGCCACGGCGGCGGCCAGAGCCAGCAGGCTGGCGCCGGGGCGAAGGAAGAGGCCGCTAGCGGCCCAAAAGATCGCCGCCACCGCCAGCGGGCGCAGCATCGCGACGCGCAGATACTCGCCGGCGCGCAGATGCATGACCCACAGCGCGTACCAGGGTTCGACCAGCAGCTTGGCGGCCAGCAACGGCACGGCGGTGCCCAAGGCCACGCCGAGCAGGCCATAGCGCCGCGCCCAGTAGATGCTCAGCAATAAATTGGCGACGCCCTCGGTCAGCGTTAGCGCCGCCAAAAAACGATGCCGGGCCACGGCAAAGACGACGAGTTGCGAGGGCAGTTGCGAGAAGCAAGCGATGTAGCCGACGGTGAGGACGACGAGCAGGGGATAACTGGAGACGTAGTCGGCGCCAATCCAGACCCGGATCAGCTCCCGGCCGTCGAGAATGAGCAGGCCGCCCAGCAAGGCGCTGGCCATGGCGAAATATTTAGTGCTCTGAAGAAAACACTGCCGCAGACGATCGGACTCGGCGCGGCCCTCGATCTCGCTCATGCGGCCGAGCAAAGGGCCGCCGGCGGCGGAGATCACGGATTTGAAATATTCGATCAGTCGCGTGGCGATGCTGAAGGGCGTGACCAGCGCCATGGTGAGCACGCGGGCGATGACGATGGCATCGGTGTAGGATCGCAGCGATTCCCCCGAGACGTTGAGGAAGGCGTAAATTCCGTAATCGATCAATTGCCGGGCCCGCGCCCAACTGGCGTGCCGCCAGCGCAGCCGGGCGGCGGGATCGGCGCGCCGCACCAACCAGCCGCTGAGCGCCAGCGAAACCAGGGCGGCGCCCAGGCTGGCGGCGGCGACGGCCACGATGCCCAGCCCCCGCAACAGCACGGCGGCGATGAGCGCGCCGCGCAGAATGACGGTGGCCATGCCGGCGCAGTTGTAGAGATCGAAGCGGCGGATGCCGCAGAGATAGCTGCCGAGAACGCGGGCCGGCATGGTCGCGGCCAGGGTGAGGCCGACCAGCGCCAACGTCCATTGGAAGGCGCGGCCGGCCGCGCCGGCGGCGGCGAAAAAGTGCGGCAACCACAGCGCCAGCGGCGGCAGCAAGGCCAGCAGCAAGACGACCACGCCCATCGCCAAAGCCAGGGCGGTGCCCAGCGTGGTGTCGAGCTCTTCGCGCTGGCCGGCGCCCTCGAAGCGGGCGATGAAGCGGAAGAGCGCGGTGCGCATGCCGATATCGAGCAAGCCGTAATAGTCGAGCAAGGAGGCGGCTAGCACCCACATGCCGAAATACACCGCTCCCAGACGATGAATCAGCAGCGGGGTCAGCAAAAACGACACCACGCCGCTAACAGCCAGGCCCGCCCAATTAGAAAGGATGCTGCGGCCCATGGGCGGTCAGTGTCTCCCTTCCTTCGCGGTTTGGCTAGGGTCGCCCAGGGCGGCGAGGAAGCGCCGATCGAGGTCGAAATTGGCGGTGGTGACGGCGGAGAGAAAGTCGTCGGCGTCGGTCGGGCTACCCACGGAACTACCGCCGGGGGTTATCTTGTCCACGCGACGCTTCCAACGCGCATTGTAGGGTTGGTTGTCGGCGCCAACGAGGCCCCAGTTAGCGCGTTCGGAGAGCTTGTCCATGTATTCCCACCAATCGAGGCCAAAGATCGGCGCCACGCCTGGCGCCGTGCGGAAGGAGAACAGCCAGGCCACGTGGCGGGCATAGGCGAGGCCGCGCGCGGCTTGGGTGACGGCGCCGGCGGGCAGCCCGGGGGCGGGCGCGCCCAGCGCCGAGTCGGAGTCGGCGCGCAGTCCCAGCCAGCTGAACATGGGCTTGCCGGCGAGCGCGTAGGTGCGCTCGATTACCTCAGGCCGGGAAGGTTCGGCGTCGATCTGCAACGCGTCGCAGTAGCGGCCGGCGGCGCGAAGAATGGCGGGCCGCGTCAGCCCGCCATGAGAATCGAGCACCGGGCTGAAGATCAACTGGCGCGGCGTGGCGGCATGAATCGCTTCGGTCACGATGCGAAAGTAGCGATCGGCGTAGAGCGCCAGGAAGGCGTCCATATCCGCGCGCGCGGCCGGCGCGGTGTGGGCGAGCCGCAAGGGATCGTTGCCGATCCAGGCATGGTGGCCGCTCTCATCCATCAAGCCGCGTCCATTTGGCCAGCCGCCATCCGAGCCGAAGGTGGTGTAGTTGCTCCCCCAAGCGGCGTTCAGAGCGGCGATGGTTCCGTATTTGTGCTGCAACATTTCACGCCAAGCGACTTTGGCGTAAACGGTGGGGTCGGAGTAGCGGACGGTGCGCGCTCCGGCAATGACCTGCCCGACCTGGGTATTTTCTTTTTGCTCCGGCTTGGTGACGGCAACGATCCAGCCGATGTGAGGGTGAATGGCGCCGTCCGGGCCCGGCCGCTCGGGCCCCGGCCCGAAGCCGAAAAGGTCGTCGGCATCGTCGGGCGAGGTCGCCAGCAGCCAGGGGTTCTGGGCCAGACTCGGCTGCGGGTCGCCCCCTACGGTGGTGCGCGCAGTGAAGACCGTTTGGCGGCTGGCGGTGGCGCGGTCGGCGGCGAGATTGCGCGCGTAGATGGCGAAGTTGGGATCGAAGACGTCGGGGACGTTGCCCATCCAGTCGTGATAGACGCGCGGATCTACCGCGCCGGCGAGCAGCGTCTTGAACGGCTCCGGCGCCAAATGGCCGGAGTCAATCGCGCCGTACCAAGAGATGTTGAGCAGGCGGATGAAGGGCAGGCGATCGGGATTGCCGTGAGGACGAAAATAGGCCGGCACCGGCAGCACATAGGTGGAGGCGTATCCGCCGAGCGCGTTGAAGCCCCAACTTTTGAGGCGGGCGACAGCTTGGCGAGCGAAGGCGGCGGGATCGCCGTGAAAGTCGCGCGCCAAGGCCGCCTGCGCCGTGCGCCCGCCGTCGGCGAAATCGACGACGTAAACCGAACGCAGCCAGAGGGGATGCCCCAGCGGGCTGAGCAAGCTCCAGCGGCCATTCATTACGGCCAGGCGGAAAAACCCGGTTCGCCGCGCGCTGATCGCGGTCAGGCCGCCATAGATGTCGCGCCGGAGCGGCGGGGGCTGGTTCGCCGCCTGCGCGCGCGGCGACGCGGCCGTCAAGGCCAGCAAGGCGATGACGCCCAACAGGGCGGCCGGCAATAGGCGATGGCGCATCATCGGAAAATCCCCGCCAGATCGCGCGCCCATTCCCCCAGCGATCCGGACTGGGCGCCGACCGGCACTACGGCGCCGCCCCATTCCGGCGTGGCGGCGCGGGCCAATGCCAAGGCGTCTTGCCGGGCGCGCGCGCCCACCTCCGCCAAGTGCACCAGGCAGGGCGTGAGGAATAGCATCAGCCAGAGAAGTTTTTGCTGATCGGCCGATAAAAAGAAAATCCCCACCACGCAGCCCAGCAGGCCGGCTTGCACGCCGAGCGTCGCTTGCCGCAGCGTACTCACTTCCGGACCGGCGCGCCGGCAGGCCTGCGCGGCCAGATGCAAGGCCATCCCCAGCAAGCCCACGAACATCGCCAAGCCTGGCAGGCCCAGTTCCGCCGCCATGCCGATGTAGGTGTTGTGGGCCAGGCTGACGACTTTGCGTCGACCGTCTTCATAGGCGGCCACGCTCGGTTTGAAGTTCCCCAAGCCGATGCCCACCCACGGATGCGTTTCGATCATGCGCAGCCCGGCCCTCCACACCACCAGCCGTTCCTGTTCGGCGGCCACATCGCTGTAATCGGGGTGCAGCAGGCGGTCCAAGGAAGAAACCGGCGTCAGCGCCACCACGGCAACTAGGAGCGCGCCGACCACCAGAAGATTGCGAACGCGGTGGCGGGAGCGCACCACGATGAAGAGGCAGACCACGACCAACCCCAATAGGCCGCCGCGCGAGGCGGCCAAGGCCACGGCCACCAGGGTGATCAAAATGCTGCCGGCAAGAAATCCACGCTCCCACCAGGGGCGCCGTTCTTGCAGCATGAAATAGCTGAGCGGCAGGCAGAGGAGGGCGGAGAGGGTGAAGTAATTGGCGTCGCCCACCACGTAGCCGGGGCGGAAATTCGCATAAAGAAGGTGGTATTCCTGCCATTCGCGCACCATGTACACCGCCCCGACGCCCACCGAGGCGATGGCCGCATAGATCGTCCAGCGCAGGCGGTCCTCGGTATCGACGACGGCCACGACGATCCAGTACAGCAGCAGGAAGGAGGTGAGCGAGAGGAAGGGACTCATCTGCCAGTTCTGATGGTTCCCCTTGGTCCAATACGAAAAGGCGACCCAGGCGTAGAAAATTACAAACAAAATCGCCAGGCCGCCGCGCCAGCCGCTGGGCAGCGAGCGTTTCAAGGCCACGTGCAGCAGGGCGTAGAACAAGCAGGCGATGCCGAGATACTTCATCATCGTCAGCTGCTCGACGAATTGGGAGAAGAGCGGCTGGTTGACCAGCGGCATTCCCGAAACCAATAAGTAGAAGAGGGCCACGGTAATCTTGTCCGCTCAAGCCACCCTGGTGGGACGCGAGCCGCCACGCGTGGCCGGTTCCAAGACCCAGGCGCGGCGCAGGGCTTCGGTGGCGGCGGCCTGAGTGTAGAGGCGCTCGAAGGTGCGCCGCGCCGCCCGGCCCAAAATCTCGCGCGGCAGCGGGGCGCGCAACAGGAACGCGAGGTTATCGGCAAACTCGGCGGGGCGTTCGGCGAGCAAAATATCCTTGCAATCGGTGAACTCGAGACCCTCGGCGCCGAGCGGAGTAGAGACGATCGCCTTGCCCATCGCCGCCGCCTCCAAGATCTTTAGACGCGTGCCGCTGCCGATGCGCAAGGGCACCACCACCACGTTGGCGGCGGCGATCACCGGCTGCATCTCGGGGACCGGGCCGAGGTAGCACACGCCGGGGAAGGAGGCGAGGCGGCGCGCGAAACTTTGCGGGCCTTCGCGGCCGGCAATCAAGAAGCGGGCGCCGGGAACGGCGCGCCGGACGCGGGGCAGAATGCGGCGGGCGAAGTAGAGCACCGCGTCGCGATTCGGATACCAATCGAGGCCGCCGCAGTAGAGAATCGTGCCGGCTTGCTCGCACCCCGGTTGCGGGGCGGCGGGCAGGGCGGCGACGTTGGGCACCACGGCGACGGGGGTAGCGGGCGCGAGCCGCGCGATCAGGTCGCGATCGTGCTCGGAGCAGGCCAACACAAGCGCGGCGCGGCGGCAAATCGCCTGTTCCCAGGCGCGCAGGCGCCGCCATTCCCAACCGGCATAGCAGCGGGCCGCGGGCTGCCAGGCGCGGGCGGCGAAACGGCGCAGAATCAGGTGCTCGAGGTTATGGGTGTTGATCACCAAGGGAGCCGGCAACGCCTCGGGCAGGTTGACGGCGGCATACACGCTGTCGGCCAGCACGGCGTCGAAGCGGCCGACGGCGAGCGCGGTCAAGATCTGCGCGCGCGCGTCGGCGGAAGCGAAACGCGCCGCCGAATAGGGCGTGAAATCCAGGCAGGCGCGCAGGCGACGGCCCCAATCCCGGCTGCTGGATAGGCTGCGCGCGGGCATGGGAAACAAGCGCGCGCTGCGGCAGAGGGCGCGCAGCTCAGCCGGCGGAGACAGAGCGGCGGGGTCGCGGGTAAAGCCAAAAAAGGCGATTTCGTGGCCGCATTCGGCCAAGGCGCGCAGCACCGAGCCGGTGCGCATGCGCATGCCGTTGGTGGCTGGCCAGGGACAATCGAGCGATAGGAAAAGTATGCGCATGGTTGTCCTCGAGGTCGCTCCTTCCTTCTCGAATTCCTTCTCTAGGCGCGCGTGTGCGACAGCAGCACGCGATAGTTCTCCACGATGGCGCTCGCCAGTTCCCGCCAACCCGCCCGCTCGGCGGCGGCCGCCGGCGGCTGCGGCAAACAGGCGGCGACGGCGCGCGCGTGCCGGTGGCCGAGCGCCACTCCCGGCGCGGCCAGCAGCGCCGGCGCCTGGGAGAAGAGAGCCATGGCGGCGCGATAGATCCAGAGGCGGGGCGGCGCCTGGCGGGCCCGCGCCCAGCCGCGAAAGCCGCGGGGCAAGCAGCCATGCCGCGCCGCGCTGGCCCAGCCGCGCCAGATTTGCAAC